>NZ_JMQK01000002.1:0-380818 GCF_000705355.1 Pseudorhizobium marinum | reverse complement strand
ACACTGATCTCCGGTGTTGACGAGGCTCTGACCGACATGACGAGCGCAGCTGCCGACCTTGGTTCGATCGGCATGCGTATCGACATGCAGCAGGAATTTGTCGGGAAGCTGACCGACTCCATCGACAAGGGCGTAGGCCGCCTCGTTGACGCTGACATGAACGAAGAGTCGACCCGCCTGAAGGCCCTGCAGACGCAGCAGCAGCTGGCCATCCAGTCGCTGTCCATCGCCAACAGCGCATCGGAAAGCATCCTCACGCTCTTCCGTTGATCCGACACAGCAATTCCGAACATCGAGGCCGCCCGCAAGGGCGGCCTTTCGCATTTTATTAACTTTCTGCGATCCCGTTTAGGTTTTGTTAACCATGGCTGGCTTAACTGCAATCATCGTAACGATGGGTTAACCTAGACGAAGAAGCGGTTAACGGCATTAGGCCAGACCATCGTTCCCGGCGCTTCCGGGATGTCCCTCATCTAGCCAATAAAGGGGCAACCACCATGACAAGCATTCTCACTAACGTAGCAGCAATGGCTGCACTTCAGACCCTCCGTTCCATCGACGACGGCATGGAAGAAACCCAGGCACGGGTCTCCACCGGTCTGCGCGTAGGAACAGCGTCCGACAACGCCGCCTACTGGTCGATTGCAACGACCATGCGGTCGGACAACATGGCGCTCTCGGCCGTTCAGGATGCCCTGGGACTGGGCGCGGCGAAGGTCGATACGGCGTATGCAGCGATGGAAAGCGCTGTGGAAGTCGTCAAGGAAATCAAAGCGAAAATGGTAGCGGCAACCGAAGAAGGTGTTGACCGCGCAAAAATCCAGGAGGAGATCGAGCAGTTGCAGGAACAACTCCGCAGCATCGCATCGGCAGCTTCCTTCTCCGGAGAGAACTGGATGCAGGCCGATCTTACCAACGCCACCGGCAACACCGTTCAGAAGAACGTCGTGGGTTCTTTCATTCGCTCTGAAGATGGCACGGTCGCTGTCAAGAAGATCATTTATGACCTGAGCGGCAACACTGTGCTGTTCGACGATGGCGGCGATCTCGGGATCCTCGACCGGACCTTCAACGTCACGCCTTCATCAGTTACGCTGGACATCAATACCAACGGCGTCACGTCCAAGCATACCGTCCTGGCCTACACGATCGACGCCCTGATCGCTGATGGCGCCACCTTCGAGGGCAACTACGCCAACACAGCGACTCCCGCAGCCGACTACGTCAAGGTTCAGGGGGTGTGGGTCAAGGCCGTGGATTCCACCACGGTTCCCGGTCAGGAAGTGGCGGCAACCAGCGCGGGTCCGGTGGGTTGGTCCGTCGACACCACGCCGATTCCGGCGGGAACGACTGTCGAAGCGCCGAATTCGCTGGATCTGGTAGATATCACGGCTCTGACGAATGAAGAACTGGATGTCATGGTACAGGCAACGGACGTTGCGCTGGAGGCTATGATCAGCGCCACAGCCGATCTTGGATCCATCGCGATGCGTATCGGGATGCAGGAAGAGTTCATCGCAGCCCTTACCGACTCGATCGACTCAGGCATCGGCCGTCTGGTGGACGCCGACATGAACGAGGAATCGACACGACTGAAGGCGCTGCAGACCCAGCAGCAACTGGCCATCCAGTCGCTCTCCATCGCCAATACCGCTTCCGAAAATATCCTGTCACTCTTCCGTCAGTAGGCGGCGCCCTAGGCTGGGGTGGTTTCGTCCCGCCGCTGACAGGCAGGTATTCGGATGGAAACCGCGCTCCACCAGGGGCGCGGTTTTCGCTCGTCCGGAGCTTGCGTGAAACCTGCCGTTGGCCAGAAGGAAAGATTTGAAAGATTGCCAGACGCAAGCCTCGACTGTTAACTGCTCGTTAATGATTTGTTAACCAACGACGGATCGCCCCCCATGATGGGACTGAACGGGCGGCTAGGCATGAAGCTTCCTCGTCGTCGCCCTCCTTTGCGGGAGGATCGTGCATCCACGACAGAGGCAACAGGCAATGACCAGCATCCTCACCAATGTCGCCGCCATGGCGGCGCTCCAGACGCTTCGATCGATTGATCGCAACCTCGAGACGACCCAGGCGCGTGTGTCTTCCGGGTTGAGGGTGGAGAAAGCCGAGGACAACGCCGCCTATTGGTCCATCGCGACGACCATGCGGTCCGACAGCTCCACGCTTTCGACCGTCCAGGACGCCCTCGGTCTCGGAGCCGCAAAGGTCGATACGGCCTATGAGGCGATGGAAAGCGCGATCGCGACCGTCCAGGAGATCAAGTCGAAGCTCGTCGCAGCCTACGGCGTTGGCGTGGACCGCTCGAAGATCCAGGAAGAGATCACCCAGCTGCAGGAGCAGCTCAGCAGCATTTCCGAATCCGCGAGCTTCTCGGGCGAAAACTGGATTCAGGGTCGTATCAGCGACGGCGGCAGCCCTGCGACGCCAAGCCCGCAGATCAAGGAGGTCGTATCCGCCTTTACCCGCGGTCCCTCCGGCGAGGTCGCCGTAACCACCGTCGACTACGTGCTCAATTCCAGCACCGTCCTGTTTGATACGAGCGGCGGCAAGCTCGGCATTCTGGATCAGGATCTCGCCTATGTCGCGGCGAACGAGTTGGCAGTGACGGTGTCGGAAACGGACACGGGCATCACGACGAACAGCCAGTATGCGGTCCCGACGTTCTCTGACGCCGATCTGGCCGCGCTCGGAGCGGACGGAAACGCTGATGCCTCCATCTACGATGTCGGCGGTTCCTCGTACTTCAAGGTGACCGACGACAAGTGGGTCGAAGTCACGACGACGGATCCGGCCGCCTTTCCCGCCGTCACCACGTCCGTCCACAACGACGGTACCGACGATTTCTTCTTCGTGGTCTCCGCCGCCAACAGCCTGGACAGCCGCAAGGTCGACATGTCTGTCGTCACGCTGGACATCACCACGCTCGACGTGATGGCGGCATCCCTGAACGCTCTGGTCCCGGGATCCATTGCCGAGGACCAGGAAGTCCTCGACATCATGACGAGCTTCGTCGACAAGCAACTGCTTGCAATGACGAGCGCCGCGTCGAGCCTTGGCTCCATCCAGAGCCGCGTCGACCTGCAGGAGGATTTCATCGCCTCCCTCGTCGACGTCATCGACAAGGGTATCGGCCGACTGGTGGACGCGGACATGAACGAGGAATCCACACGCCTCAAGGCGCTCCAGACACAGCAGCAGCTCGGCATTCAGTCGCTGTCGATCGCCAATACCAACGCGGAGAGCATCCTTACGCTCTTCCGGCAGTAGTCGGCGTTCGACCAGGGTTGAGGTGTTGGTACAACGCCAGGCTTTTGTCCCAACACATTCATCTTCGCGCAAGTTTGATCCGTTACCGTTTCGGCAATCCCTTGGACTGCGCATTCGCGCGCAAGGAGCAGCGGAAGCGCAGGTTCGCCCAAAGTCGGGAGCGATGCCGAGATTTCGTGGCAGGACAGTAAAGAGCAGGAAAAGCTATGACGGCCTCGATTGCCCGCTACTTGAAGGACTTTGGCGAGGCGCCTCCACCGCCTCCGATCCTGGCCGACGACGTGGGCGGCTTTGACTTCGGTGGAGACCTCGACTTTCCGGAAGTCCCGGTCGAAGTGCCTGTCGATATCGATGCCGAGCGCACCGAGGCGCATGCGCAAGGCTATGAAGCGGGTACCGCGGAGGCGCAGCGCGCCTGGCACGAGGAGCGCGACCAGCTCCTGAAGGCGCATGCCGACGAACTGGCGGCGACCAAGGCATTGCACGAGCATGAGATTTCCACCCTGGTGGAGAAGAAGATGAGCGAGGCCGCCCTGCTGATTGCAGAAGCGGTGAGCGATCAGACGGCCAAGGTGCTGGCGCCGGTCGTCGAGCAGGTGCTGATCGCCAAGGCGGTTGCAGACCTGGCCGAGCTCCTTCGTGCCGCAATCCTGGAAGGCGAGGTGGCGGTGGTCACGCTTCGCGGGCCTCTCAACCTGTTTGAAAAATTGACGGCGGCGCTGGGCGAGAACCACGCGACGCTGCTACGCCACATCGAGGCGAACGATCTGGATATCTCGGCGGAGATCGGTGATTCCGCCATCGTGACGCGTCTGTCGGCCTGGGCGGCTCGGCTGCGGGAGGTGCTGGCGTGAGCGACGGCGAAAACCATCACCATGGCAAGAACGAGATCATCATCGTCAAGCGCCATAAGGGTGACCACGATGGCGCCCATGGCGGCGCCTGGAAGATTGCCTACGCCGACTTCATGACGGCGATGATGGCCTTCTTCCTCGTGATGTGGCTCGTCAATGCCGCCAACGAGGAAACCAAGGCCTCGATGGCCAGCTACTTCAACCCGATCAAGCTTTCCGACGAAACGCCGGCCGAAAAGGGGCTCGAGAAGCCCGTCGACCAGGCGGAAGGGGAGGAGCAGAGCGAACGCTCCAAGGTCAAGGCAGACGGCGAGACCATCGGCGCGGCTGCCGCGACCGGTGAGGACATGACCTCCACCTCCGGCGACGAAACCAATTACTCCGAAGCCGATTACTTCGAGAACCCGTATTCGGTGCTGGCCGAGATCGCCCAGGAAGTGGGCCAGCAGGCAAACGTCAGCGCCAAGGGCGAGGGTGGCGCGGCAGAGTCGGGACCGGCAACGGGAGCAGACGGCGGCGAAGCCTATCGCGATCCGTTCGATCCGGACTTCTGGACTGAGCAGGTGCAGGTAACAAGCGCCGAGGATCGCAAGGAAGCAGCCGAGGTTCAGTCAGAGAGTGCGCAGGAGCTTGCGCCGGCCGAAGAGCAGGACGTGGCTCTGGCGATGCCGCAGCCGCGCGTCGATACGGCGCTTCCTGACGTGCCGGCGAGCGAGAATGCCGAAAAGGCGCAAGAGCAGGAGAAGGATCTGGAGGAGGCGGCGGTGAGCGACGACGCTCCTCCACCGGAACCCGACGCAGAGCCGGCAGATCCCGAAACGGCGGCGGAACAGCTCCGCGAGCAGATTGCAGCCCAGATCCAGGGTGTTGCAGGCAAGCTTGCGGAGGGCCTGGTGGTCACGCCGGCCGAGGGCGGTCTGCTAGTGACGATTTCGGACCAGAACCTGGATCCGATGTTCAACGTGGGTTCCGCTGTCCCGCGGCGGGAAATGGTCATTGCGATGGAAAAGATCGGCAAGATCCTGGAAGGTCGCCAGGGCGACATCCTCGTGCGCGGGCATACGGACGGTCGACAGTTCCAGGGGACGGAGAACGACAACTGGCGCCTGTCCATGGCTCGCGCCCATAGCGCCTATTACATGCTGGTGCGTGGGGGACTTGATGAGGGGCGCGTCAAGCAGGTTTCAGGCTTTGCCGACCGGCGTCTCCAGCTTCCCGACGATCCTCTCGCGGCCGGCAACCGGCGGATCGAGATTCTTCTGCAGGCAGGCGAGGGATGACGATGGCCCTGGCGGTACTTCGGCCGTTCCTCCTTGCCACAGCGGTCGCCCTGGCGATATTGCCGGCGCAGGCGGTGGCTCAGGAAGACGCCGCCCTTGCTCCCTACATTATGCTGCGCTCGTTGCAGTTCGTGCAGGACACGGTGGTCGCCGGTGACCACTCTGCGGGCGAGATGCAGCGGTTCATGCTCGGCAAGATCGATCAGCGGCTTCGGACGGTGGATCCGGCGATCTTCGAGGATACCCGCAACGTCGACGCAGCGCTGATCTACGCCATGAGCGGTGGCAATCCCGCGACCCTGGAATACCTGGTCGGCCGCGACGTGGCCGGCAACTTCGACAGCCGCGTGGCCGATGCCTTGCGAAAGTACCTGGCAGGAAAGGGAACGCTTGTTGCCAAGTCCCTTGGCGAAATGGCAACCGAGTATCGAGACCAGAAGATCGGCGCCTATATCGCGCTCGTCAGCGGCAATGTGATGGTGCCGACCGATCCGACGGGGGCCCTGGCCTTCTACGACATGGCCCGGCTTGCCGCACCCGGCACGATCGTCGAGGAAGCCGCACTGCGCAGATCCGTCGCCATCGCCGTCGATGCCGACCTGGTCGACAAGGGGCTGGACTATTCGCGCAAGTACGCGCGCCGCTTTGTTCACTCTCCCTATGCCAGCCAGTTCGCCGATTTCTTCGTGCAGCTGGTCGTCGAACATTATCCGAAGATCGTCGAAGCCGACATCGACGGCACGGTCGAGTTCATGGACGTCGACCGGCGGCGCGAGGTTTTTCTGAGGATCGCCAGAAGTGCCGCAGTATCGGGCAAGAACGATCTTGCTCGGCTTGCGTCCGGGCGCGCTGCCGCCCTGTCGGGTCTGGATGCGGAGGCACCCGAGGCGCTCGCGCGCCTCTACAGCGGGCTCGCCAACGTATCGACGGCCAACGTCGACGCGGCGATGCAGGATATCTCCCAGATAGAGGACGACCAGCTCTCCCCTCGGGATCGCGCCCTTCGTCAAGCAGCGCAGGCCGTTGCGGAGGAGGTGCTGCGTCGACCCGTGAGCGAAAGCCTGGCGCAAGATGCGCCGCGCACAATGCCCACGACACCGGACGCAAGCTTAGCAAATGCGTCTCCCGGCAATGAAGCGCCGGGATCTGCCGAGGTTGCTGAATCCGCGCCGGCGGCGAGCGGTGTCAAGTTCGACGCAGAATTCCAGACCTTTGTCGACACCGGCCGTTCCAAGCTCAGTGCCATCGATGATCTTCTGAAGGAAGAAGGTACAACACCATGACGCTTGAGGTTCTTTCATCACCTGCGCCAGCAGACCGCTCGCAGAAGAGAACCGGGCGCGGTGCGGGTGAAACGGAAGGCGGAGCCGACGGTTTTTCTACCGCTTTGTCCAAGGCCGGACGTGGCACCTCGTCTGATGAAAATGCCACTGACGGTGAGGGACGCATGTCTCACCAGACGACGGCCCACGGTGCGGACACGCCGGCGGCGGAAAGTGGCAGGCGTTCCGTCAGAACGGCATTGGATAAAGCCGGCGAGCATACGGTCGAAGACCAAGGTGAGACGACGAGAACCTCTGTCTCCTCGATCTTCCCGACGACCAAGGGGCAGGTTCAGCGCCACCTGCAGGACAGCAGTAACAGCGTGGTCATTCCCGCTGCTGAAGACGCAGAACCGGTCGCGGATGATGACGAAACCGCAAGCGAGACGGCCGAAGAGGGAACTGGCGAAGTCAGAGGCGCTGCAGACCTGCTGAGCATTCTGGCCGGACTGAACTCGGCAGCCGCCGCATCGGCTGTCAATGCCGGCTCCTCGCGTCCAGCGCCCGCAGGCGATGGACGCAGAGGCTCGAGTGGCGAGGGCGCGGAGAAGATCGGTTCGGCTACCGATGCCACGCACAGGGGTGCGACCGCGGAAGCCGTCCTCGACATGCCGTCTGCCGATGAGGCGGACGTCGGACCCGAGCGAAATTTCAAGTTTATCAACGCCAAGAACGGCAGCATCAATGCTGAACTGACGCAAGCGGCTCAGTCGAACGAGAAAGGCGGGTCCGACTCCAAGACGGCCTCCTCATCGACTGAGACCGTCATGGTCCTGGATTCGCGCCGTATCGTCGGTCTGCCGAGCGGATCCAACAGCGCCTCGATCATGGCAGCCATGGTCGGCGACCAGAGCTGGTCTTCGGCGATGCAGCCGGATGCGACGCTGTCCAATACCGCCGCCCAGAGCAGCTCCGGCTCCGTGGTCCACATGCTGAAGCTTCAGATGAACCCTCATGACTTGGGTTCGGTCACAGCCATGCTGAAGATGAGCGGCGAGCAGCTTCATGTTCACCTGACGGTGGAGACCCGTGCCGCCCTTCAGCAATTGAGCGATGACAGCAGCGGCATGCTCGATGCCTTGCGAGCCCAGGGCTTCTCGGTGGACCAGGTGACGATCAGCGTCGCACCGACGGCCGACACGGACAGCCAGAAGGGTCAGCAGGGGGCTCAGAACGGCCAACAGATGACCGGCAGCGGTGAGCGGCAGGGTGAAGCCAACCGGGAACAGTCCGGTCAACGCTTCGATCAGACGGGCGATAGCAGGAATTTCGACAATGACTCTTCGTTGGATACTTCGGCAGCCTTCGGTCCTGGCGCTGCTGGCGACACTCGCGCTGGGCAGCTCTATCTCTGAGGCGGTGGCGGCGTCAGCCGGGGCCTGTGAAAAAGAGATCCAGGCCGCTGCCGCCAAATACGGTGTACCCGAGGGTATCCTGTACTCGGTGGGACTGACCGAAACGGGCCGCAAAGGAAGCCTCTACCCCTATGCGATGAACGTGGAGGGCAAGGCCTATTATCCCTCTTCGCAAGGCGATGCCCTGGGCGTGTTCGACGCAGCCAGACGGGAAGGGCGCAAGCTCATCGACATCGGCTGCATGCAGATCAACCACCATTTCCATGGCGAGAACTTTGCTTCAGCGGCCGAGATGTTCGAGCCTCGGCGCAACGTCGAGTACGCAGCCAAGTTTCTTTACAACCTCCATAAGCGTCACGAAACCTGGACGATGGCGGTAGCAAGATACCATGCTGGGCCGAACAACGACCCCGCGCAGAAGAAATATGTCTGTCGTGTCATCAGCAATCTGGTCGCGACCGGCTACGGAAAATGGACTGCGAACGCCAGTCAGTTCTGCAACAACTGACAATTCTGGATTGAATCGTCGACCCCCGAGACTCGCATGCCGATGTGTGGCGCGTTTGGGGCGAAAACTAGTCAGGCAATCCCTTTATGAGTAAAGTCTTAACGTTATCCACCGGATAATTGTGCCTGTCCGCGTCGCGAGACACTATATCTAGTGCAAATCGCAGTCCAATGGTTAATCAACTATTAATTTGTTTAGTTAACTTCCTGCAGCTTGTGCCCGATTCCCGCGATTCGTACCCATAGGGTCATTGAAGCACCACAACTGATTCGGAGGCGGACGAATGATCGTAGTGGTTGATGAGCGCGAGCTCGTTAAAGACGGCTATACATCCCTTTTTGGCCGCGAGGGCATCCCTTCCACCGGCTTTGACCCGGCAGAGTTTGCCGAATGGGTCAGCACGGCAGCGGATGGCGACATCCATGCCGTGGAAGCCTTCCTGATCGGTCAGGGCGATCGCATGCTCGAACTGCCGCGGACGATCCGGGACCGGTCCCAGGCCCCCGTGATCGCTGTCAGCGATCATCCCTCGCTGGATGCGACCCTGGCGCTCTTCGACAGTGGCGTCGACGACGTCGTGCGCAAGCCGGTCCATCCGCGTGAGATTCTGGCCAGGGCCGCTGCGATCCGTCGCCGCCTCAAGGCCATTGCCAACTACACCGACGTCGGGCAGATCCGGGTCTTCTCTGATGGCCGTGATCCGGAGATCGCAGGCGAGATTTTCGCCTTGCCGCGCCGTGAGCGACGTATCCTGGAATACCTGGTCGCCAACCGCGGCCGCCGCGTCTCGAAAACCCAGATCTTCAACGCGATCTACGGCATCTTCGACGAGGAAGTTGAAGAGAACGTCGTGGAAAGCCACATCAGCAAGCTCCGCAAGAAGCTGCGCAAGCGCCTCGGCCACGATCCGGTCGATTCCAAGCGATTCCTTGGCTACTGCATCGACTGGAGCTGAAGCCTCCACAGTTTCCGCCTCCCGACAGGGAAGCGGAAACCAGACAGCTTCACGCAAGGCCCACCGCCTACTCTCCTGGTATAAGCTGCAACGAGGATTTAAGATGAGCCTCTACGGAACTATGAGAACCGGCGTGTCCGGCATGAATGCACAGGCCAATCGGCTGAGCACGGTCGGCGACAACATCGCCAACGCCTCGACCGCTGGTTACAAGAAGGCATCCACGCAGTTCTCATCGTTGATCCTGCCTTCGGGAGAGGGGTCGTACAACTCGGGCGGCGTCACCACCAACGTGCGTTACTCGATCTCCTCGCAGGGCACCTTCACCTACACGACGTCGGCAACCGATCTCGCCATCAACGGCCGCGGTTTCTTCATCGTTCAAGGCACCGACGGCGTAGAGTACCTGACACGCGCCGGCAACTTCACGGGCATGTCCGACGGATCGCTGCAGAACGCGGCCGGCTTCACGCTGATGGGTTACGAGTATGTCGAAGGGCAGGATCCGACGATCGTCATCAACGGCTTTGATGGCCTGACGGAGGTCAACCTCTCCTCCGGTGCATTGAACGCCACTCCGTCAGTCGGCGGCATCCTTGACGTCAATCTGCCCTCGCAGGAAGCTGTCGGTTACGAGAAGAAGACTTCGCTCAAGGCCTATGACACGCAGGGCAATACCCGTCTTCTCGACATCACCTACACGAAGCTCGCCGACAACTCCTGGACCGTAGACGTTGCCTACGAAGGCACCTCGCTCCTCAGCCGGGAATTCGACCCGCTGGCCGACGCGACGACGGATGCGACTGCGGTCGGCAACCTCGATTCGATCGCCGCCGACGGCACGACGTTCCAGGGCTCCGAGATCGCCTATGATCTGAACGGAGACGCAAGAACCCTGCGCTACGATTATATCAAGGGTCCGACAGGCTGGAGCGTCAATGTCTATGATGGGATGACGTCGACGACACCGCTGAATGCGGCGCCCTTCGCTATTCCCGGCGGTGCATTGGTCATCCCGGCGACCGGCACTCTCGGAGCCATGACCATCGACTTCTCCGCAGTCACGTCTGACCCTGGAAAAACGGGTGTCAACTCGCCGTCCAATGGTATCGGCAGGATTCCGACCATGGAGTTCGATGCACTCGGCAAGATCATCACGCCGCTCTCCCTGACGACGCAGGCCATGGCCTTTGGTGGGGCTGAGTTCAACAGCCTGACGATCAGCATCGACGGCTCGACGCAGCTGTCTTCCGAATTCAAGGTCGGTAACGGCAAGATCGATGGCAATGCCGCCAGCAACGTCGTTGGCCATGAAATCAGCGAAGACGGCATCGTCTACCTGAAGTACTCCAACGGCGACCTGGTCCCCAAGTATCGCATTGCGGTGGCGGACGTGCAGAGCCCCGACCAGCTGAACCCGCTGGCAGGCAACGTCTACACGCAGAGCAATGACTCGGGCATCATCGTCATGGGTTACGCTGGAAACGGCAGCTACGGCACGATCATCTCGAACGCGCTTGAGGATTCCAACGTCGATATCGCCGAGGAGCTTACCTCGATGATCGAATCCCAGCGCAACTACACCGCCAACTCCAAGGTCTTCCAGACCGGTTCCGAACTTATGGAAGTTCTCGTCAACCTGAAAAGGTAACGGGGACTAATTCCCAGAGGCATTCACCATGACCCTTTCGTCAGCACTTAACACGGCGCAGTCAGTCTTTAACAACACCGGAATTCAATCCGGAGTTGCCTCGAAGAACATTGCGAATGCCCAGAACGCCAACTACGTCCGGCGCTCTGCGGTGCTGACGAGCAGCGGCAATGGCGCGCTCGTGGTTGGCATAGAGCGATCTCAGAACGTCGCCCTGCAGCGCCAGACCATCGAAAGTTCGTCCATCTACAGCGGTCAGGCCGTGCTTCTGGCGGGGCTGGAGGAAATGAAGTCGCTGATGGGCGGCAACGACTACGAGACCTCGCCCCATGCTCTCATTGGCAACCTGCGCAACAACCTGCAGACCTGGGCGAGCAAGCCCAACGAGAGCACACTCGGCGCAACGGTTGTGTCCACGGCGCAGGATCTTGCCAAGGGGCTCAACACGGCCTCGAACGAACTGCAGGCCATCCGCAATCGCGCGGATGACGAGATCGCCCAGAGCGTCGATTCCCTCAATGCGCTGCTCTCCCAGTTCGAAGTCGCAAACAACAAGGTCAAGCAGGAAGTCGCCGTCGGCGGCAACCCCAACGACGCGCTCGACGAACGCGACACCCTGCTGAAGCAGATCTCCGAGATTGTCGGCGTCAATTCGTCTGTCCGCGAAAATCAGGACATGGTTCTCTACACCTCGGAGGGAACGACCCTGTTTGAAACAGGGCCCCGGACGGTGACCTTTGCTCCAACGGTTGCCTATAGCGCGGCAACGGTCGGCAACGCGGTCTATATCGATGGCGTCGCGGTGAGAGCGGGCAAGGGTTCCGATACCAATGCCGAAGGCTCGCTTCAGGCCCTTCTTCAGATCCGCGACGAAGTGGCGCCGCTCTTCCAGAGCCAGCTCGACGAAGTGGCGCGCGGTCTGATTATCGCCTTCGCGGAGAGCGATCCGGCCGACCCTGCGGTGCTTCCGACGCTGCCAGGTCTCTTCACCGGCAGTTCGCTGGGGGGAATGCCGGCCGACGGGATCGTGGAGCCTGGTCTGGCAGGCACGATCAGCATCAATCCTGCGGTCATTCCGCCGACCGGTGATCCCAGCCTGATCCGCGACGGTGGCATCAACGGGGTTGGCTATATCGTCAACACCACCCAGTCGACCGGATATTCCGATCTCCTCAACAAGTTCGATGACGCTTTCGACGCAAAGATCGTGTTCGACGACGGCACCGAAATCGGCGGGTCGCTGTCGGTCCAGGAATTCGCCGCAGACTCCATGGGCTGGCTGGAGATGCGCCGCAGCACGGCCACCTCGGCGACCGAAAACAAGCTCGCCATGCTCAGCCGTGCGAACGACGCTTACTCGAGCGAAACCGGCGTCAGCCTGGACGAGGAACTTTCGCTGCTGCTCGACATCGAGCAGTCCTACAAAGCAGCAGCCAAGCTCATGTCCACCGTGGACGAGATGATGCAGGCACTCCTGGCAGCAGCGAGCTAACCGATGAAAACATCCTTCGTATCATCCCTCAGCCTCCAGACGACGATGCGCACCGCAGTCGCCAAGGCGCAGCAGGACATGGTGGCGGCCCAGCAGGAGGTCACCACGGGCCGTCATGCCGACGTCGGAGTGGCTCTCGGTGCAACCACCGCTCGCAGCCTCGACCTGACGCGGGACGTGCTGCGCATCAAGTCGATGCTCACGACGAACTCGCTGGCCACGCAACGGCTCGAGTCCTCCGAGGAAGCGCTGTCGAAAATGGCAGAGCTGGGCCAGAAGGTTCTGGATTCACTCGTTGGCATCGGCTCCAGTAGTGACGCGACCAATCTCGATGTTGCGCGTACGGCAATTCAGAACTCGCTCGATACGTTCTCGAACTTCGCCAATACATCCGTCAACGGCGAATACCTGTTCTCCGGCATTAACACCGACGTAAAACCTTTCGAAGATGTTGCCAAGGAAGGGTCTGCAGCAATTACCGCTTTTGGTGCGGAGCTGAACTTCTTCATGACGAACAATGGCATCGCGTCCAAGTCGGACATGACCAAGGCCGACATGGATGCCTTCCTGACGGAGATGGAGGCGAAGCTGGACGGAACATCGCTACTGACCGATCCGCCTCATGATCCAGCCGTGGCCGGACAGGACTTCTGGAGCACGTTTGTGTCCAGCGCCTCCGACGACAACATGAAGAGCCGGATCACGCAAAGCGAGATCGTCCAGACGTCGACGAATGCCAACAGCCAGGGCATGCGCAAGTTCGTGCTGACCTCCCTCGTCTCGATGGAGTTCCTGACCTCGGACATGTCGGACGTGGCAAAGGAGGAAGCGGTCAGCCGCTCCACCGGTTACATCGGCCAGGCCATGTCCGGGCTGACCGGTGAGCGTGCGACGCTCGGTCTGTCGGCCGAGCGTGTGAAGAAGGCGGACGAGACCCTCGACGCCCAGATGAACATCATTGAGGTCCATCTCAACGATCTCGAAGCCGTGGATGCTTACGAGGCTTCGACGAGAGTGAAGGGCCTCGAGGCGCTGGTCGAGACAGCCTACACGCTGACCGCCCGCCTGCAGCAGTTGAGCCTAGTCAACTTCCTTTGATGAAGAGGGAAGTCCGTGAAAATGAAGGATACATGAATGTACCAGTTTTCATATGCCGAGATCATGGAAGATGGCGTCGCTGACGCCAAGGACCGTGAACGGCAGGCGCTGGACCGATCGATAGAACTTTTGACGGCCGCGATGAATGCCGGCGATTACTCCCGTGCGACGATTGACGCCATCTACTACACGCGGCGCGTCTGGATCAGCTTCATCGAAGATCTCAAGCAGCCGGACAACGAGCTTGCGACCGAACTGCGCGCCAATCTTATCTCAATCGCCATCTGGATTTTGAAGGAGTGCGAGCGGATCAGAAAGCGGCAGTCCACCAACTACCAGGGCATCATCGACGTGACCACCATCATCAGGGATGGACTTAAATGAAAAGTACGCTGCGCATCTCATTGAAATCCGGCGAGCGAATCTTCATCAACGGCGCAGTGCTGCGCGTCGATCGCAAGGTGGCTTTGGAATTCCTCAACGACGTCACCTTCCTGTTGGAGAACCATGTCCTCCAGCCTGAAGACGCCAACACGCCGCTCCGCCAGCTCTATTTCATCGCCCAGATGATGCTGATCAATCCGGAAGGCAAGGACCAGTCCCTGGCACTCTTCCGCAAGTCGGTGAGCATGCTGCTCAACTGCTTCCAGAACGACGAGATTCTCGCCGAGCTGAAGCGGATCGACGGTCTGGTGGCATCCGGCAGGGCCTTCGACGCTCTGAAGGCGATCCGGGGGCTTTATCCCATCGAGGACCGGATCCTGAACAACCAGGAAATGACGCCGGCAACCATTGAACAAATCCGCAAGGAGATCGCTCCATGGCGGTAGATCCCGTAACAACGGCTGCGTCCAATCCCTGGGCCAATGCCGCTGCAACCTCTGCGGACGCCGACAAGGCGGGCCTCAACTACGACAGTTTCCTGCAGCTTCTCATCGCCCAGATGAAGAACCAGGATCCGACCGATCCGATGGACGCCGGCCAGCAGATGTCCCAGCTCGCGTCGTTCTCGCAGGTCGAGCAGACCATCCAGACCAACTCGCATCTGCGCAGCATGCTGCAGGCCGAAGCGCTGACGCGGGCCGGCGACCTTGTCGGCAAATACGTGCAGAGTGCCGATGATACGGTCATGGGCAAGATCAAGGAAGTCGAAGTCTACTCCGATGGCGTCATCGCCATTACCGATGCGGGCGACAAGGTCCTGCTGCAGGCGGGCGTGGTCATCTCGAACGAGACAATCGTGAAGACCCCGACCGACGAGACCACCGACGGCTCGACGGACGACTCCGCCGGCGGTACAACCGGCTAATCAACCAAGGCTCGAATGATTCGGGCTGGAGCAGGCGACATGAACGAAGCCGACGCCCTGGACATCATGCAGGCGGCGATCTGGACCATCCTCGTGGCATCAGGTCCCGCCGTGCTTACGGCCATGATCGTGGGCGTTGGTATCGCTCTTTTGCAGGCGTTGACGCAGGTGCAGGAGATGACCCTCACCTTCGTCCCCAAGATCGTCGCCATCATGGTGGCGCTCGGCGTGACGGCACCTTTCATCGGCGCCCAGATCAATCTCTTCGCGACGCTCGTCTTTTCGAGGGTGCAGTCAGGCTTCTAGCGGCTGTCCGCATTGCGCACATCCTCGCACAAGCTTCGCATTCTAAGCAGGTGGTGAACTGGCAGACTTGTCTGCCCCCTCTCATGAAGAGACGGATGCACCATGGCGCAACCACCCGCACTCGTAATTCCCAAAGTCGCACCTAACGGGCGGGATCTCGGCTTTGCCGCCGGCATCATTGCGATCCTCTGTGTCCTGTTTCTGCCGATACCGACCTTCCTCATCGACATGGGCTTGGCCTTCTCGATCGCCTTTTCGGTCCTGATCCTGATGGTCTCGCTCTGGATCCAGCGGCCGTTGGACTTCTCCTCCTTCCCGACCATTCTGCTGATCTCGACGATGGTCCGGCTGTCGCTCAACATCGCGACGACCCGCGTGATCCTTTCCAACGGCAACGAGGGCCACGATGCTGCCGGCGGCGTGATCGCCGGGTTTGCGAGCCTCGTGATGTCGGGCGACTTCGTCATCGGGGTGATCGTCTTCATGATCCTGGTGACGGTCAACTTCATCGTCATCACCAAGGGTGCCACCCGTATTGCGGAAGTCGGCGCCCGCTTCACCCTCGATGCCATCCCCGGCAAGCAGATGTCGATCGACGCGGATCTTTCCGCCGGCATGATCGATGAAAAGGAGGCGCAGCGCCGCCGCTCGGAACTGGAGCAGGAAAGTTCCTTCTTCGGCGCCATGGACGGTGCCTCCAAGTTCGTGCGTGGCGATGCCATCGCCGGCCTGATTATTACGGCGATCAACATCTTTGGCGGCATCATTATCGGCTACTTCCGCTATGGCATGGAAATCGGCGAAGCCGCAGACGTTTTCGTCAAGCTTTCCGTCGGCGACGGCATCGTGTCGCAGATTCCGGCCCTCATCGTTTCGCTGGCGGCCGGCCTTCTGGTTTCCCGCGGCGGGACCGCGGGATCGACCGACAAGGCCGTCCTCGACCAGTTGAGCGGCTATCCCCGCGCGCTCTTCATGTCGGCAGGCCTGATGGGCATGCTGGCACTGGTGCCGGGCCTTCCCCTGGTCCCGTTCGCGGCGCTGGGCGCCGTCATGGGCTTTGGTGCATGGATCATCCCGCGTCAGCTGGAAGCGGAAAACAAGGTGCGCCGCGAGGACGAGGAGAAGAAGGTCGTCCAGAACAAGGAAGCCGAGAAGGATTCCGTCAAGAGCGCGCTGCGCACCGCCGAGATCGAACTGGCGCTCGGCAAGCAGGTCTCCACCCGCCTCCTCGGTGCCCATCAGGAGCTTGCCTTCCGCGTCGGCAAGATGCGCAAGAAGTTCGCTTCGCAGTACGGCTTCGTGGTTCCGGAGATCAAGGTCACCGACGACATCATGATCCAGGAGAAGTCCTACCAGATCCGCGTCCACGGCACGACGATCGCATCCAACACGCTGCGTGTGGGCGACGTTCTGGTGGTGACCGGGGCCGGCCGCAAGCCGAGCATTCCGGGCGACGAGATCCGCGAACCGGCCTTCGGCATGCCGGCGGTCTCCATTCTCGAAACCTTCGCGGAAGATCTGAAGCGCGAGGGCTTCCACCCCATCGACAACGTTTCGGTGGTGCTGACCCATCTGTCCGAGGTGATTCGCAACAACCTGCCGCAGCTCCTGTCCTACAAGGACGTCAAGATCCTGATCGACCGTCTCGATCCGGAATACAAGAAGCTGGCGGACGAGATTTGCTCGTCGCACATGTCCTATTCCGGCCTGCAGGCCGTGCTCAAGCTTCTGCTCGCGGAACGCGTGTCGATCCGCAACCTCCACCTCATCCTGGAAGCCGTGGCCGAGCTTGCCCCGCATGTGCGCAAGACCGAGCAGATCGTCGAACACGTCCGCATCCGCATGTCGCAGCAGCTTTGCGGCGACCTTGCCGACAACGGCGTGCTTCGCGTGCTGCGCCTCGGCACCAAATGGGACATGATCTTCCACCAGGCGCTGAAGCGCGACGCCAAGGGTGAGGTCGTCGAGTTCGACATCGATCCGCGCAGCCTGGAAGAGTTCAGCGAGCAGGCGACGAAAGTTATCCGTGAATTCATGGACCGCGGACTACCCTTCGTCCTTGTAACCTCGCCCGAAACACGGTCCTATGTGCGGATGATCATCGAGCGGCTGTTCGCCACGCTTCCTGTCCTATCCCACGTGGAGCTTGCAAAGGGACTCGAGATCAAGATTTTGGGCGCCATCTCCTGATGACCGACCCGTAAGGGATCGTGCTGATGCTTCTCGACCCGCAAGGGACCATTCTTGCCTTGTTCCTGGCGTTCTGTCGCATGGGTGGCTGCATCATGGTGCTCCCCGGCTTCGGCAGCGCCCGGATTCCGACCAATGTCCGGCTGATCGTCGCAATCGCGGTCTCGATGGCCGTGCTCCCGCTGCTGTGGGACGTGATCTATCCCCGCGTTTCCTCGCCGGCGCCGATCTATATCGGCCTGATAGTCAGCGAGACCATGGTGGGCGTGGTCTACGGCCTGATCGCTCGGCTCTACACGCTCGGCATGCAGTACGCGGGCGCGATCCTGACGATGTCGATCGGCTTCACCGCGCCTGGCGGAATGGATGTTCTCGAGGATACCTCGGAAAACCAGCTCACGAACATGCTGAGCTTCAGCGCGTTGTTGATGCTGTTCATGCTCGATTTCCACCATGTGATCTTCCGCGCGCTGGTGGAATCCTACACGGCAACGCCCGTCGGCGGTGTCATCGATTCGCAGAAGATGCTGATCACCCTGACGGACACGCTGCGGGCGACCACCGATCTGATGCTGCGCCTGGCCAGCCCCTTCCTGATCTACGGACTGATGTTCAACGTCGCCATCGGCCTCATCAACAAGCTGGCGCCGCAGATCCCCGTCTTCTTCATTTCCACGCCGTTCCTGCTCGCGGGCGGGCTCTTCCTTCTCTATCTGTCGATCGCAGCATTCATCCGCCAGTTTGCGGATGGCTTTGCCACGGTCTTCCTGTCCTTCTGAGGTCGCCATGGCAGAGCAGAACCGTTCGAAGAAACTCAAGCGGCTGGTGACGGTCCAGCGGCATCTGGAGAAGATGGCGGAGAGCGAGCTGGCGGCAACGACGCGCCACCGGGAAGAGGTTGCGCAGTCGATGGAGGTGGTCATCGAGGCCATCGGCTCCATGGACCCTGTGCATCGCCAGTTCTCCCATAACTATGCCGAACGCTATGGCCGACTGAGGATCAAGGATCAGCAGCTGGAGAACGTGCAGCAGTTCCAGGAAAACAAGGTTCTGAAGGAGCGCACCAAGGGGGACCGCCTGGATGAACACATGAAGGATGCCCGAGATCTGGAAGACCGTGAGGCTTCCGATCAGGCTATATATGATCTTCTTGAAATAACGCTGGCCGCGCCAGCCTCCAGCAAGCTTCAGAAGCCATAGTCTCTTCCACGGTATGACCGGCGCCTGATGAAGGCGTTCCGGCATGCACCATAAATCGAAATGTCCTTGCGCTGCTGCAGCCTGCGGGCTGACGCGCAATAGTCATGGCGAAAGGAATTGACGTGGCGATCTCTCCTCCAAGCGACCTTGTCCTCGATGTCGTGCGCGCTGCGGATCCGACGGAAGTGCAGGCTGCGCAGGCGAAGCTGAAGGCGACACGGGCCGCCTATGCGGCCTCCAGCCTTGCCGAAGTCGGAGCCGGCTTTGGTGCGGCAATGGATATCCTGTCGACCCCTGCCTCCAAGGCCGGCCTCGGCAAAGCAGAGCCCAGCAAGCAGATGGCGGAAATGCCGGACGAGTATCGCCAGTTCGAGGCGAGCATCCTGCAGAATTTCATCGGTTCGATGCTGCCGAAGGATACGGAGGAAGTCTACGGCAAGGGCTCCGCCGGCGAATTCTGGAAGAGCATGATGGCTGAGCAGATCGCCGACAGCATGTCGAAGACCGGCGGCGTCGGCATTGCCGAGCAGATGTATTCGCAGGCGCTTGCCAGAAGCGAAGGCAGGGTCGTCAACGCGACCACGGATGAAAGTGATCGCGACCGCGCAATGAGAATGATCACGGATTTTGAACGTCAGGTCCTCGGCCTCTCGGCCGCCAAGGAAAGCGAAGCCTGACATGAGAGAAATTGGGGCAGGAAACATGGAAGTTGTATCCAACGATCATCGGATCAAGACCGTTCTCGGTCGGCTTGAAATGATCGTCGACAACGAAAACCAGAGGATCGGCAGCGACCCGCAGTTCGATCTCAAGGTATCGAACGCACACAAGAGCCGCTGCCTCTACGAACTGACGATGCTGTTCCGCAGCACCGACCCCAAGGAACTGGCGGTCGCTCACATCGACCAGATGCACGCACTGAAGCAGAAGCTTGCCGTGAACGCCCGCCGGGTCGAAGCGCATCTGCATGCGGTTCGTGCCGTGGCGGATCTGCTGAAGAACGCCGCGCGTGAAGCCGACGGCGACGGCACCTACACCCAGGAACAATTTCTCTACAGCGAGAACTGATGCTGAAGCTCCTTCTCACCGGCCTCTGGGTCTGCATCGTCACCCTGGCGGCGGTCTATTTCTCCGTGCAGATGTCGGCACCGCCGCCGCCTGTCGACGAAGAAGCTGCCAAGAAGGAAGCGTTCGAACTCGTCCGGGGAGAGGCTTTGACCATTCCGGTCATTTCCGAGGGCATGGTCACCGGCTATTTCCTCGGCCGCTTCTCCTTCATGATGGACAAGGAGAAGATCAAGGGTGTCGATCTGCCGTTGACGGAACTGACGACCGACGAGCTGTTCACCCTCCTCGTCGGCGACAAGATGATCGACCTTGGCAATCCCGGCGCTTTCGACCTGGAAACTTTCCGGACACGGATCAAGGATGACATGAATCACCATCTGGGCGAGGGGATGATCTCCGAGGTGCTGGTCGAACAACTTGACTTCATGTCGAAGGAAGACATCCGCACCAACGTCGCACGCGAAGGCAAGCGTCCCGTCGAGGCGACGAAGATCGTCGAAGGCGCCACTGTCGAAGAGCCTGCCCCGGCCGCTCACTAATTCTCCCAGAAACAGCAAATACAGGGATCGCTAAATCTTTAGCGGTCCCCTTGGGCCCCCGTTCACCGCCGTCTGCTAGGTCTCTGGCCGACCCATGGAAAGCGGTGGAGGCTGTGTATGCGTATCTTCTCGTTCATTCAATCGCGCGCTGACAGACACGCAGCGCAGGTGCCGGGCACTTCCGGTGCGGCGCGCACGGTGTTCGGGCTTTTGGTTCTCGACGCAGGCTGGTCGGAGATGCTTGCAAGGGCTGAGGCCGCACTTTCGCGGCGCGGGACGCGAACCGAGATCTCGTTTCTCGACGATGCTACGCTCGCCACGCTGTTGGTCGACTCGGAAAATCGCAGATGGCTGTCCCAGCAGGTTCTTCTGCCCTCGCGGCGTGGCCTCGCCGGTCTCTTCGCCATGTTGATCGGGCGCCGACCCGCCGTGGACTTTTCTTCCGACACCTTGGTGCCGGCACTTCTGACCTATGTGGAGCGGCCGCTGAACGTCCTGCTGATCGGCGAGAACGGTCAGGACGGGCAAAAACTGAAGGCCCGCCTCCAGGACCATGCACCGTGGCACCGGGTAGTGCCTGCAACCATCGATCGCCTCCAACCCACACCCGCCGTCGATCTGGTCGTCGTGACGAAGCCGCATCTTGACGTGACGGATCGTGTGCGGCTCTCGGCCGTTTCAGCCAGCCTGGTGATATTTGCAGGCAAGGGGCTTGAGCGGTTTGCGGAGACCAGCGCTCCCTCGGTTGGCAGGTCCAGCCTTTCCACGGCTGTCAGCGCGGCTCGTTCCAAAGCGGCCTGATCGGCCCCGTCCGTCCTGTGGAATCGGCAGCGTCGACTATACGATGATGCTCCGGCTGGCGAAGCAGACACCGTCTTCGGCATTTCGCGTGATTGTTGTCGCAACCGCCTTGCAATTGTTCGCAGTGCGAAGCTAAGGCTTGTGCCGGAACAGGTATCCAGGAGCCTTGGACCGGGCTTCATGTTGGACAGGGGACGGGGCGTGGCGCACATCATCGACGGAAAGCAGGCCGCGGCGTCGGTCATCGCAACGGTAACCGAGGCAACGCAGACACTGGAGCGGGAAGCGGGGATCAAGCCCGGCCTCGCCGTCGTCATCGTCGGTGATGATCCGGCAAGCCACGCCTACGTCAACTCCAAGAGCAAGATGGCCAAGCAGTGCGGCTTCAATTCCATTCAGCACAACCTGCCTGAGATGACGGCGCAGGAAGACCTGGAGCGGCTGGTCGCAGAACTCAACGCCGATCCTGCCATTCACGGCATCCTGGTCCAGCTGCCATTGCCGCGCCACCTTGCGTCCGAACCGGTCATCCAACTGATCGCACCCGAAAAGGACGTCGACGGGTTGAACGTCGTCAACGCAGGCAAGCTCGCGACCGGCGATCTCGCCAGCGGGCTCATCTCCTGCACGCCGGCCGGCGCACTGATCCTCATCAACAAGATCCACGGGCCGGATCTCTCCGGCCTGAACGCTGTCGTCATCGGGCGCTCGAACCTGTTCGGCAAGCCGATGGGGCTGCTGCTGCTCTCCGCCAATGCCACCGTCACCATGGCCCATTCGCGCAGCAAGGATCTCCCCGCCATCTGCCGTGGCGCCGATATTCTCGTTGCTGCAGTCGGGCGTCCTCACATGGTCAAGGCAGACTGGGTGAAACCGGGCGCAACGGTGATCGATGTCGGGATCAACAGGGTTCCGGCGCCCGAAAAGGGCGAGGGCAAGACGAAGATCACCGGCGACGTCGCCTACGACGAATGCGCCGAGGTTGCCGGATCGATCACGCCGGTTCCGGGCGGGGTCGGGCCGATGACCATCGCGATGCTGATGGCCAATACCGTCGTCGCGGCGCATCGTGCTGCCGGCCGCCCGCTCCCCAAATTCTAGGTCTGCGCGGATGCCATTCCGTGGTGGGGCCGCTCTGCGGGCGGCCTGAACACCCTTGGAATGAAGGCGCCCCGGTGTGCCCCTGCAGGTCGACCGGTGCCAGCTCTGGCACGCGTGCGGGGGGCTTGACTCCATAGAGTAGAAGAACACATCACTATGACCAAGAAAACGGAGACGACCGCGGCAGCGCGGTCATCGCAAGACGGTATTGGATACCAGGGAGGGTATTGGCATGAGGAAGACCTTTTGGATGGGCGTTGCAGTTGCGGCTCTTGTCGCCGGCAGCGCCGGCGCGCAGGAACTGAAATTTGCCCCGGGGGAGGATTCCCGCTTCAACTGGCAGAGCTTCGAGGACTTCAAGTCGTCCCATGGCGATCTGCAGGGCCAGAGCCTGACGCTGTTCGGCCCCTGGCGCGGTGACGACGAAATCCTCTTCAACAGCGTGCTTGCCTATTTCCGCGAAGCGACCGGCGTCGATGCCCGTTACTCCTCTTCGGAAAACTACGAGCAGCAGATCGTCATCGACACCCAGGCTGGCTCGCCGCCCGATATCGCGATCCTGCCGCAGCCTGGCCTTCTGGCCGATCTGGCCGACAAGGGCTTCCTGACTCCGCTGGGCGATGAAACGGCAAACTGGGTAAAGGAAAACTACGGCGCGGGTGAAAGCTGGGTCGGCTATGGCACCTACGAAGGCCCGGAAGGCGAAGAACATTTCTATGCCTTCCCCTACAAGGCCGACGTCAAGTCGCTGGTCTGGTACGTGCCGGAAAACTTCGAGGAAGCGGGTTACGAAATCCCCGAGACGATGGAAGACCTGATCGCGCTCAGCGACCAGATCGTCGAGGACGGCGGCGTGCCTTGGTGCATCGGCCTTGGCTCGGGCGGCGCAACCGGCTGGCCCGCAACCGACTGGGTCGAGGACATGATGCTGCGCACGCAGCCGGCGGAAACCTACGACAAGTGGGTGAGCAATGAGATCAAGTTCAATGATCCTGCCGTCGTTGGCGCCATCAAGGAATTCGGCAAGTTCGCCAAGAACGAGGAATACGTCAGCGGCGGCGTCGCCGCCGTCGCCTCCACCGACTTCCGGGACAGCCCGAAGGGCCTCTTCGACATCCCGCCGAAGTGCTACCTGCACCATCAGGCGTCCTTTGTTCCATCCTTCTTCCCCGAAGGAACCGAGCTCGGCACGGATGCGGACTTCTTCTACATGCCGACCTATGCGTCCAAGGCCGACCTTGGGACGCCCGTGCTCGGTGCGGGAACGCTGGTGTCCATCACGAGGGATACGCCCGCGGCCCAGGCGTTCATCGAGTTCCTGAAGACACCGATCGCCCACGAGGTCTGGATGGCGCAGGCCGCATTCCTGACGCCCTACAAGGGGGTCAATGTCGAGGCCTATGCCAATGATCCGCTGCGGAAGCAGGGAGACATCCTCACGTCGGCGACCACGTTCCGCTTCGATGCCTCCGACCTGATGCCCGGCAAGATCGGCGCCGGTGCCTTCTGGACCGGCATGGTCGACTATGTCGGCGGCAAGGATGCCGAGACGGTCGCGACGGAGATCCAGCAGGCATGGGACGGCCTGAACTGATGCAAACAATCAAGGACCGCGCCTGCACAGCAGGCGGGGTCCTTGTGGCATGCCTGCCGCTGACGGCGGTAGGATAGGCACGAGGCAGGGCTTGCTCGGGGTGGGGAGGTAAGGATGGCATCGCAGATCATATCGGCCGTCGGGGTGATGGTCGTCGGCGTCTTCGCCTGCGCTCTCTATTACTGGCTGTCCGACAAGATCCTCCAGGTCGTCCTGCCCACGCCATCCGGCGACGTCCAGCTGGCCTCGCGAAACCTCAATCGCCGCGCCGTCATCCGCCCCTGGCTTTTTCTGGGCCCGGCCCTGCTGCTGCTCGGCGTCTACCTCGTCTATCCGGTGGTGGCCACCGTCATACTCTCCTTCTACGGACGTTCAGGCGACGTTTTCGTCGGCCTCGCCAACTACCGCTGGGCGATATCGGATGCCGGCTTCCGGCAATCGATCTTCAACAATTTCCTCTGGCTCCTGGTCGTGCCAGCCGCCTGCACCTTCCTGGGCCTTGTCATCGCCGTGCTGACGGATCGCATCTGGTGGGGCAATATCGCCAAGAGCCTCGTCTTCATGCCGATGGCCATTTCCTTCGTCGGCGCATCGGTCATCTGGAAGTTCATCTACGAGTACCGCGGCGCAGGCGAGACGCAGATCGGCCTGCTCAACGCGATCGTGACCTTCTTCGGCGGCGACCCGCAGGTCTGGATCGCCTTGCCCTTCTGGAACAACTTCTTCCTGATGGCGATCCTGGTCTGGATCCAGACCGGCTTTGCCATGGTCATCCTCTCTGCGGCGCTCCGCGGCATTCCCGAGGAGACGATCGAGGCGGCGGTCATCGATGGCGCCAGCGGCTGGCAGATCTTCTGGAAAATCATGGTGCCGCAGATCTGGAGCACCATTGCCGTCGTGTGGACGACCATCACCATCCTCGTGCTCAAGGTCTTCGACATTGTCCTGACCATGACCAACGGCCAGTGGGACACCATGGTGCTCGCCAACCTGATGTTCGACTGGATGTTCCGCGGCGGCGGTGACAGCGGCCGAAGCGCCGTCATCGCCCTCGTCATCATGGCGGCGGTGACGCCGATCATGGTCTGGAACATCCGCCAGGCGAACCGCGAATCCGAGGGCCACTGAGATGACCGCACTGGCAACGCGCATCCGCCGCATCGGGCTTCCCCGTCTGGCCGTCCATCTGTCGGTGCTGCTGATCGTCATCATCTGGCTGATCCCGACACTCGGCATCCTGGTTACCTCCGTCCGCGACCGCGACCAGATCACCACATCTGGCTGGTGGACCGCCTTCAGCAGTTCGGTTCAGACATCTGCCGCACGCCTCGGCGACCCCTCGGAGCAGCGGCAGGAGGGCGCCGCTTACGTCATTACCGGCAATGTCTTCGAGGAAGGTGCTGCAGGAACCGTCCGCGCCTTCGGTGTTCGCGTTCAGGAGCCGGCGGCCTTCGAAGCGGGCGAGGCCGCCGAGATCGGCGATGGCGAGACGCTGACGGTGAACGAGGACGGCTCCTATGTTCACGCCAGCACAGCCCCCTTCGAGGGCAGCCGCGGCCAGCGCGTCTATCTGAGCGTCGCGAGCGCTCCCGAGTTCACCCTCGAGAACTATGAAAGGGTGATCGCCGCCGAAGGGCTGGGGCAGTCCTTCATCAATTCTCTGACGGTGACGATCCCGGCGACGATAATCCCGATCCTGATTGCGGCCTTTGCGGCCTACGCCCTCTCGTGGATGCAGTTCCCGGGCCGGGCGCTGATCCTGGCGACCATCATCGGCCTGATCGTCGTGCCCCTGCAGATGTCGCTCATCCCGCTGCTGCGGCTCTACAACGAGATCAGCATCCTGTTCGGCGTGCCCTCCAAGACCTATGCCGGCATCTGGCTGGCACACACCGCCTTCGGCATGCCGCTGGCGATCTATCTGCTGCGCAACTACATTGCCGGCCTGCCCAAGGAGATCATCGAATCGGCCCGGGTCGATGGCGCCAGCGATTTCGAGATCTTCATGAAGATCGTCCTGCCGCTGTCGTTCCCGGCGCTTGCCTCCTTCGCCATCTTCCAGTTCCTCTGGGTCTGGAACGATCTCCTGATCGCCATCGTATTCCTCGGCACCGGGCGAGACCAGCTGGTCCTGACCGGCAGCCTGAATGCGCTGCTCGGATCGCGCGGGGGCAACTGGGAAATCCTGACGGCCTCCGCCTTCATCACCATCATTATTCCGCTTCTGGTATTTTTCGGCCTTCAGCGATATCTGGTCCGCGGCCTGCTGGCAGGTTCGGTCAAGGGCGGCTGAGCATTTTTGATGACGACAGGATTTTAGATGACCATTCACACTGCAACGACGGCGACACCCGACAAGGACTGGTGGCGCGGCGCTGTCATTTATCAGATCTACCCCCGATCCTTCCAGGACTCCAACGGCGACGGCATCGGCGACCTGAAGGGCATCACGGCGCGCCTGCCGCATGTGGCGGCACTCGGAGCCGATGCGATCTGGATCTCTCCCTTCTTCCCGTCGCCGATGAAGGATTTCGGCTACGACGTCTCCAATTACACGGAAGTGGATCCGATGTTCGGGACGCTCTCGGACTTCGACGGGCTCATCCACGAGGCACACCGGCTCGGCCTCAAGGTGATGATCGACCTCGTGATGTCGCACAGTTCGGACCAGCACGCCTGGTTCATCGAGAGCCGGTCGAGCCGCGTCAATCCCAAGGCCGACTGGTATGTCTGGTCGGATGCAAAGCCGGACGGCACGCCGCCGAACAACTGGATGTCGATCTTCGGCGGCTCGGCCTGGCACTGGGACCCGACGCGCATGCAGTACTACATGCACAACTTCCTGACCTCGCAGCCGGATCTCAACCTGCACAATCCCGAGGTCCAGGACGCGCTGCTGGACATGACGCGCTTCTGGCTGAAGCGGGGCGTCGACGGCTTCCGGCTCGATACCATCAACTTCTACTTCCACGACCGGGACCTGCGCGACAACCCGGCGCTTGAGCCGTCGCGCCGCAACGCCTCGACGGCGCCGGCGGTCAATCCCTACAATTTCCAGGAGCACATCTACGACAAGAACCGGCCGGAAAACATCGACTTCCTGAAGCGCTTCCGCGCCGTGCTGGACGAGTTTCCGGCGATCGCCGCGGTGGGCGAGGTGGGCGACAGCCAGCGCGGCCTGGAGATCGTCGGCGAATACACCTCCGGCGGCGACAAGATGCACATGTGCTACGCCTTCGAATTCCTTGCCCCCGACGCGCTGACGCCGTCGCGTGTCTCGGAAGTTCAGACGGCGTTCTCCGCTGCGGCATCGGAAGGCTGGGCCTGCTGGGCATTCTCCAACCACGACGTCGTGCGCCATGCCAGCCGCTGGGGCATGGAGGTTCTGGATCGCGACGCCTATGTCCGGATGCTGGCCGCAATTCTGATGACCCAGAGAGGGTCGATCTGCATCTATCAGGGAGAGGAACTGGGACTGACGGAGGCCGACATCGCCTATGCCGATCTGCAGGATCCCTACGGCATCCAGTTCTGGCCGGAGTTCAAGGGCCGCGATGGCTGCCGCACGCCCATGGTCTGGGATGCGCAGGCACTGCAGGCGGGCTTTTCCACAGCGGAAAAGACCTGGCTGCCGATCCCGGTGGAGCACCAACTGAAAGCCGTCAGCGCCCAATACGGCGATCCGGAGTCCGTGCTCGAGCAGTATCGGCGTTTCCTGGCGTTCCGCAAACAGCATCCGGCGCTGGCGAGAGGTGATATGGTGTTTCTCCCGGCGGACGCTCCGCTTCTCCAGTACGAGCGCCGCAATGGCAACGAGATCGTCCTGTGCATGTTCAACATGAGCCCGGAGGCGATGGTCGTTGAACCGCCGGCGGGCGACTGGGAAGCGCTCGGAGGACATGGGTTCGAAAGCAGCGTTGAAGACAACCGCATCAACTTGCCGGCCTGGGGGGCGTTTTTCGCCCGTCGCGCCTGAAGCAATAAGGGGGGACACCATGGCAAGCGTCGTACTGAAGGACATCCGCAAGGCCTACGGCCAGGTCAAGGTGATCCATGGGATCGACCTGGAGATCAAGCAGGGAGAGTTCGTTGTCTTCGTCGGTCCGTCCGGCTGCGGAAAGTCGACGCTTCTGCGCATGATCGCGGGCCTTGAGACGATCACCGGCGGCGAGATGTCGATCGACGGCCGGGTCGTCAACGAGGTGCCGCCTTCCAAGCGTGGCATCGCCATGGTCTTCCAGTCCTATGCGCTCTACCCGCACATGACCGTCTACGATAACATGGCCTTCGGCATGCGGATCGCCAAGGAAAGCAAGACGGAGATCGACCGGCGCGTGCGGGCGGCGGCGGAAATCCTGCAGCTCACGCCCTATCTCGACCGACTGCCGAAGGCTCTGTCCGGCGGCCAGCGCCAGCGTGTTGCCATCGGGCGGGCGATCTGCCGCGACCCCAAGGTCTTCCTCTTCGACGAGCCGCTCTCCAACCTCGACGCCGCGCTCCGCGTCGCCACCCGCATCGAGATCGCCAAGCTCAGCGAGTCGATGCCGGACACCACGATGATCTACGTCACGCATGACCAGGTGGAGGCGATGACCCTGGCCGACCGCATCGTCGTCCTGTCCGCCGGCAGGATCGAACAGGTGGGACCACCGCTGGAGCTCTACGAGCGGCCGCAGAACCTCTTTGTTGCCCGCTTCATCGGCTCGCCGGCGATGAACATCATCCCGGTCACGATCACTGAGACGGGAGAGGCGACGACAGTCTCGCTTGCGGATGGCAAGTCCGTCCGGGTCCCGCTCGCCACCGCGGCCTCGGAGGCAGGCAAGCAGGCAAGTTTCGGCGTGAGACCCGAGGATCTGACCGTCACAACCGAGGGCGAATTCCTGTTTGAAGGCAAGATTGCCATCGCCGAAGCCCTCGGGGAAGTCACGCTTCTCTACCTGGAGGGGATCGGCGATCAGGAGCCGGTCATTGCCAAGATGCCGGGCATTTTCAAGGCCAGAAAGGGTGACGTCGTCCGCCTGTCGGCGCCTCTGGAGAAGCTCCATCTCTTTGATTCGGAAGGAAAAACATATCGGCGCTGAACGTTCAGGAATGATTAGGCATAAAATCTGAGAGATTCACAGATTTGTGCCGAAATGGGAGCGGATCATCCTCTGTTAAACTTCGGCTTGTACCCTTTCTACATTTTAAAAGGGAGACAGGGCGTGAGTGTCCAGAGCCGCGGCAAAAATCATTTTCTGAACAAGGAAGAGTCCTTCATGTACGACCGCGAAACGCGGTATCGCATGGAAGACACGATGAATGCGGCGCGCATCGAGTACACCGAAAAAGGCGTGCTCAACATGGCCGCCCGCCGTTGCGACGTCGTACGAATCTCGATGAGCGGTGCCGTCCTCAGCCTCCTGACCCAGTACAAGCTGCCCGAGCAGTTCTACCTGGACATTCCCGACGCCCGCATTTCCAAGGTCGGCTGCCTGCTGATGCGCACCTACGCCAACAACACGGTCGAGGTCCGCTTCCTGAGCCTTCTGACGCAGAAGGAGCTCGACCGCATCTTCGTGTTCAGCACACACCCGGCGCATCGCGATCGCGTGCTCGACATCCGCTCCTGGTAGTGGACCGTGTCATGGGACAGGGCCGGCGGAACGCGCCGCCCTGTCTCACGGGTGGTTGTCATCAGCTTGTTGATCCTCAGACGCCGTTCAGCGCCTCGAGCACCAGTGATTTCAGCTGCAGATCTGCAACCTCGGAGAAGGCGAGATCCTCGCGGCCGAAATAGGCCTTGCGGTTGATCGCGGACCAGTCGTTGCAGGCAATGACATAGCGCTCTTTTTCAGGCGGCTGCGCCGGAGCGGCATAGAGGAAATCGCCGGTGCGTGCGGAAAGGGGTGTGTCCCCATCCTGATTGCAGCGGGCCATGATGGCAGACAGCGTCGCGGCATCCACTTCCGCCTTCATGATCTTGCCTTCGAACCGCAGCGCGGCATTGTAGTCGAACCGCCGGATATCCCCCTGCGGCAGTCCGGTGCCAAACGACGTATGGCCGATAAAGCCGATATCCGCGCCTGTTGACGCGGCAATTGCAGCCGCAGCGAAACGCGCGGTCTCGCCCAGCGTCATGGAGTGCGTCGTCTGGGCCACCACATTGCCGTCTTCCGCCGTCAGATGCGTCTCCATGAGGCTGGAGATCATCGCTTCGAGAGCAGGGGAGGCAGGTGCATCGCGGTCCACTGTGATCCGCTCAAGGTCTGCAGCTTTGCCGGGCGCACTGATCGTCGCCACCGTCAGAAGCGACGCCCAGGAGCCGGTGTGAACATAGCGGGTGTTGCCGGCCTCGTGGACAAGCGTCAGATGATCATGGCCGCCGATCATCAGGGTGCCATCCGGCACCACCGGCAGAATATCGCGATCGGCGACCACGCCGGCGTGGCTGAGCACGATGTTGATGGCATCTCCCGTCAGCATGCCTGGAAGGTTGGCTTTCGCCCACTCCACCGGCTGCGGCACGTCGATCATCTCGCGCGTCGCCTTGGGATAGGTATTGACCGCGGTCGTTGCCAAAGCGGCAATATTGATGGTCATTCCACCGGCGGAAAGGCTTGCCGACGCCTCTGCATAAGGCTTGCCCGTCCGCGTGTCGTTGATGTTGGTGAGCACGGTGACCCCAAGGCCACGGGCTTTCTCGACGACACGCGCGAGGTCATTCTCGAAATCAGGTTCGTGATTGCCGATGTTCAAGACGGTGGGCGCAAGTTTCGCCAAGGCGTCGAGAAACGCCCAGTCTGCCTCGCCTCCGGAGCGTGCCGCCACGACATTGCCAGCCTCGAACAGGTCGCCATTGATCAGGATGACCTGCGGGCGCTGTGCTGCGGCGACCCGCGTCTCGATCAGATGGAGCATCTGTGCCATCCGCTCATAGGCGGAGTGGAGGTCGGAGAGGATGATGAAATCGACACCATCATCGGCGGCCTTCACGAGGCCCGCTGTCAATGGAAGCAATGCGGTCGAGGAAATCAGAGCGAGAAGAGAGCGGCGATTGAGCTGCATGGAATGGCACCCCTTGAGGAAATAGCTGCGAGTAGCAGGAGCGCACTACATTACTGTGACGCCTTCGCTCCGCTCTCGCACCCTGCCGCAAGGGATGCGCCAATGGCTAGGAGAAGAACACGCTCCCACCCTGATCTGCGGGCCCTGCATTCCGGCGGAACGGTGCGAAAAGCTCGCGCCCCATGCCGAATTCATTGGCCTCCAGATCGGCTTCGGCGAGCGGACGCGTGGCAAATTCCGCAGCATCCACGAGCACTTCGAGCGTGCCCTTGACCGCGTCGAGGCGGATCATGTCGCCGTCCCTGATCCGGGCGATCGCACCGCCATCGCAGGCTTCCGGCGTGACGTGAATGGCGGCCGGCACCTTGCCTGATGCACCCGACATGCGTCCATCGGTCAGAAGCGCGACCTTGTAGCCGCGATCCTGCAGCACGCCGAGCGGCGGCGTCAGCCGGTGCAGTTCCGGCATGCCGTTGGCCTTCGGTCCCTGGAAGCGGACCACCGCCACGAAGTCGCGGTTGAGGCGACCGTCCTTGAACGCATCCTGCAGGGCCTGCTGGTCCTGGAAGACCATAGCGGGGGCCTCGACGATATGCCGCTCCGGCTTGACGGCCGAGATCTTGATGACGGCCTTGCCGATATTGCCGGTCAGCATCTTCAGGCCGCCGTTCGACTGGAAGGGGGCCTCCATCCGCGCCAATACCTTCGGGTCGCCGCTCTCGTCGGGAATCGGCTGGCGGGCCACCGTGCCGTTCTCGCCGAGCTTCGCCTCGATCGTATAGGCCTCCAGCCCATGGCCGAAGACGGTGCGGACGTCGTCATGCAGCAGTCCGCCCTTCAGGAGCTGCTTGATCAGGAAGCCCATGCCGCCGGCGGCATGGAAATGGTTCACATCGGCGAGCCCGTTCGGATAGACGCGGGCCAGCAGCGGCACGACGTCGGAGAGCTCGGAAATGTCCTGCCATGTAAGGTGGATGCCCGCCGCCCGCGCCATGGCGACGAGGTGGAGCGTGTGGTTGGTGGAGCCGCCGGTCGCATGCAGGCCGACGACGCCGTTGACGATCGAGCGCTCGTCGATCATCTCGCCAGCCGGCGTGAATTCATTGCCAAGCGCGGTGATGGCCAGCGCCCGCTTGGTTGCCTCCTTGGTCAGCGCGTCGCGCAGCGGCGTGCCTGGATTGATGAAGGACGCACCGGGCAGGTGAAAGCCCATGATCTCCATCAGCATCTGGTTGGAATTGGCCGTGCCGTAGAAGGTGCAGGTGCCGGGGCCGTGATAGGACTTCGATTCGGCTTCCAGCAATTCGTCCCGCCCGACCTTGCCTTCGGCATAGAGCTGGCGGATGCGCGACTTCTCGTCGTTGGGCAGCCCCGTCGTCATCGGACCGGCCGGAATGAAGATGGCGGGCAGGTGCCCGAAGGTCATCGCGGCAATCATCAGGCCGGGCACGATCTTGTCGCAGACACCGAGATAGACGGCGGCATCGAACATGTTGTGCGACAGGCCGATGCCCGCCGCCATCGCGATCGCGTCGCGTGAAAACAGCGAGAGCTCCATCCCCGGCTGCCCCTGGGTGACCCCGTCGCACATGGCCGGAACGCCGCCGGCCACCTGCGCAATGCCGCCGGCTTCCCGCGCCGCGTCACGGATGATCTGCGGATAGGTCTCGAACGGCTGATGCGCCGACAGCATGTCGTTATAGGCTGTGATGATGCCGATGTTCGGGGTGACGTCTCCGGCAAGGCCTGCCTTGTCGGAGGGGGAACAGGCGGCAAAGCCGTGGGCGAGGTTGCCGCAGGACAGCACCGAGCGGTGCGGCCCGCGCGAAATCGCGCCGCGAACGCGGGCGAGATAGGCCTCGCGATGCGGCCTGGAACGCTCGACGATGCGGGCTGTGATTGCTTCGATGCTGGCGTGCGCAGCCATGGCCATGTCCTTCGGTTCGGGAGCAAGCCGGCTGGGAGCGGCAGATGCCGCCCGGATTGCTCCGGATGAATACTTCGTGTCGGGCCTCAGGGAGCCCAGTAGATCTCCACCGGCGACGTGGCCCGGTTGAGCACGGCGCGGATCGGCATCTCGGCTTCGTCCGTGCCGGATTGCGCCGTCCTGAGCACGTCCTTCTTCGCTTCTCCTTCGATGTGAAGCACGAGCAGCCCCGCATCGGTCAGGCTCGAGAAGGAGAATGTCAGCCGCGGTTCGTCGGCACCTTCGGCTTCCATCGGCATCACGCAGCGCGGGCCTTCTTCATCGAGGGCCTGGCTGAGGTGGTTGCCATGCGGGAAGAAGGATGCCGTGTGGCCATCGCCGCCCATTCCGAGAATGACGACGTCGAACGGATTGCCGATGCTGGCGGTTTCCTGCGTCGCCGTCGCAGCCGCTTCATCGACGCTCGGACGATCGTGGAAGAGCGGTATGAACTGCGCCGAGGATGCCTCGTTGCGGAGCAGGTTCTCTTTCACCAGAAGATGATTGGATCGCGGGCTGTCGGCCGGCACGAACCGCTCGTCGACGAGCGTCACCGTAACCTTCGGCCAGTCGATCTTGCGGCCGGAAAGCGCCTGGAAGAACTTCTTCGGCGTGGAGCCGCCCGAGACCGCGAGGCTTGCGCTGCCCTTGACCTTGATGGCGGCGGCCAGCCGATGCGCCACCTGGTCGGCAAGCTTCTCGGCAAGGGTCGCACCATCCGCGAATTCGTGCAGCGACAGTTCCATGGTTTCAAGCTTCATGCCAGGTCCGCCCGTCGCGTTCGATCAGCGCAATCGCCTGGCTCGGACCCCAGGTTCCTGCCGTATAGCCCTGGACGGCCTGGCTGCTGGTCTCCCAGCCCTTGAGGATGGGGTCGATCCACTGCCAGGCGGCCTCCACTTCGTCGCGGCGCATGAACAGCGTCTGGTTCGACCGGATCGTGTCCATCAGCAGCCGCTCGTAGGCGTCGGGGTGACGCACGGAGAAGGATTCCGCAAAGCTCATGTCGAGCGAAACGCTGCGCAGGCGCATGCCGCCCGGGCCGGGGTCCTTGATCATCAGCGACTGCTTGACGCCTTCGTCCGGCTGCAGGCGGATGATCAGCTGGTTTGCGGTGATCCGTCCGGCGGCGCTGTCGAAGATATTGTGCGGGATCGGCTTGAAGGTGATGACGATCTCGGAGACGCGGGTCGCAAGGCGCTTGCCGGTGCGGATGTAGAACGGCACGCCGGCCCAGCGCCAGTTGCCGATCTCCGCCTTGATGGCGACGAAGGTCTCGGTGTTGGAAACGCCGCCTTCCAGTTCTTCCAGATAGCCCCTGACGGCGCCGCCCGAGGAGGCACCGGCCCGGTACTGACCGCGCACCGTCGCCTGTTCGACATTGGCCTCGGTAATCGGCTTCAGCGCATGCAGCACCTTGAGCTTCTCGTCGCGCACGGCTTCGGCGCTGAGCGAGGAGGGCACTTCCATGGCCACGAGGCAGAGCAGCTGCAGGATGTGGTTCTGCACCATGTCGCGCAGCGCGCCCGCGGTGTCGTAATAGCCGGCACGGCCTTCGAGGCCGACGGACTCGGCAACCGTGATTTGCACGTGGTCGATATGCTGGGCATTCCACAGCGGCTCGTAGAGCGCGTTGGCAAACCGCAGCGCCATCAGGTTCTGCACGGTTTCCTTGCCCAGGTAGTGGTCGATGCGGAAGATCTGCTCTTCCGGGAAGACCTTGCCGATCGTGTCGTTGAGGTGGAGCGCCGAGGCGAGATCGCGCCCGATCGGCTTTTCGACGACGATCCGGGTATGCTTGGTGATCAGCTTGTGGTCGCGGATCTTCTCGGAAATGGGCCCGAAGATGGAGGGTGCCACGGCGAGATAGAAGGCCCGGACCCGGTCCTTGCCCTCGTCGAGCAGCTTCTTCAGTTCGCTCCAGCCCTGATCGGACATCGCATCGATCGAGATGTAGAACAGCCGCGCGCAGAAGATCTTGACCTGTTCGTCATCGTATTCGCCGGGCTTAAGGTGCTTCTTCAGCGCCTCCTGAGCGAATTTCCGGTACTCATCATGCGAAAGGGCACTGCGGGAAGCGCCGATGATGCGGGTGGGCTCTGTGAACTGGCCCTCGATCTGCCGGTGGTAGAGGGCCGGAAGCAGCTTGCGCTCCGCCAGGTCGCCAGAGCCACCGAACACGACGCAATCAAAGGGATCGACCGGAATGATCTGGCTGCTCATGAACGTGTTCTTTCCTCTTCTGAGAGTACGGGTCTCAATAATCTAATCGATTGAAAAATTCTACCCCTGGCTCATCACTTTTGCTGCGACATCAAAGCCTGTCGCGCAGGGCAAACCAGGTGAGGGCGAGAAACAGCAGCGGGTCGCGGAAGCGGCGCCCGCCGGGAAAGCCTCGCACGTCGAGCGCTTCGAGGCCGTCCAATTCCGGCGCCGCGCCGGCGATCCGATCGGCATAGAGCTTGCCACAGTAGTTTGACAGAATCACGCCGTGGCCGGAGTAGCCGCCGATCGAGGTGACGCCCGGCATCACCTCGCGCACGAACGGATGCCGCGACATGGTGATGCCGACATAGCCGCCCCAGGCGTGGGTGATGCGAACGGTCTTCAGCTCCGGATAGGTCTCGACGATCTGCTCCCGGATGAAGTTTGCCGTGTCTTCCGGGTTCTTGGAGGAATAGACCTCGCGGCCGCCAAACAGCAGCCGGTTGTCTCGCGTCTTGCGGAAGTAGCGCACCACGAACCTGGAATCCGCCACCGCCTCGCCGCCGGACAGCACGCGCGGATGATCGTCCAGCGGTTCGGTGGCGGCGATGAATGAGCCGATCGGCATCACATGCGCTGCGGTGACCGGCTCGAGCTTGTCGACATGGGCATTCGTGGCCAGGAGCACGCGGTCTGCGGAAACGCTGCCCCGCGCCGTCTCCAGGATCGTCTTGCCGCCCGCCTGCCGCAGGCCGGTGACCTTCGTCATCTCGTAGAGTTCAGCACCGGCGGCCTGCGCGGCGCGGGCAAGGCCGATCAGGAGTTTCAGCGGATGGATGTGGCCGGTGCCGGTATCGCGTACGCCGCAGTGGTAGTGGCTGGAGCCGAGGCGCTCTGCCGTCTCCGCCCGGTCCATATACGTGAGATGCGGGTAGCCGTAGCGCTCGGCCGCGATCTCCGCATTGGCTCGGTATTCCTTGTCATGCCCCGGCTTGTGCGACACGTTCATCTGGCCCGGCATGTATTCCATGTCGATGTCGTGCTCGGCGGCAAAGTCGAGCAGATAGTGCTTGGCCGCCTCGGCCATGTCGAACAGTGCCTTGGACCGCTCGAAACCGATCTTCGCTTCCAGATCCTCCGGCCAGGCGCGCTGCCCCGTGCCGAACTGTCCGCCGTTGCGGCCCGATGCTCCGTCTCCGAACCGATAGGCTTCCAGCAAGGCCACCGAGATGCCACGCCTGGCAAGGGTGTAGGCCGCCTGCAGACCGGTAAAGCCGCCGCCGACGATGGCCACGTCCACAGACCGCGAGCCATCCAGAGCCGGATAGCTCGGCCGCTCTCCCACGGTCGCCTGATACCAGGAAACTCCCGGTGCAATGGGGCTCTGCCAGTCGGTCATGCCCATCTCCTCACACGTTGAGAAGCAGGAACTCCCGCTCCCAAGGGCTGATGACCTGCATGAAGGTCTCGAACTCGCCCCGCTTCACGCCGGCATAGAGCCCGATGAATTCCTGGCTGAACACTTCCGTCAGCGCCGGCTCGGCCTCGAGCTCCGACACCGCCTCCAGAAGACCGCGCGGCAGGTCGATGGAGCCCTCGTTGGCGCTGTACTCCGTCGGCGGCTCCGGCTCGATGCCTTTCATGATGCCGAGCAGGCCGCAGCCGAGCGAAGCCGCAAGCGCCAGATAGGGATTGGCATCCGAGCTCGGTAACCGGTTCTCGACCCGGCGTGCCGAGGCATCCGAGACCGGAACGCGAAACGCCGTGGTGCGATTGTCGTAGCCCCAGGCGTTGTTGACCGGCGCTGCCATGTCCGGCGTCAGGCGACGGTAGGAGTTCACATAAGGCGCCATCATCACCAGTGCCTTCGGCACATACTGCTGCATGCCGCCGATGAAGTGGAAGAACTCCTTGGACGGGCTTCCGTCTTCGTTCGAGAAGATGTTGCGGCCGGTTTCGATGTCGACCACCGACTGGTGGATGTGCATCGCCGAGCCCGCCTGACGCTGCATCGGCTTGGCCATGAAGGTTGCATAGATGCCGTGTTTCAGCGCCGCCTCGCGGATTGTCCGCTTGAACATGAATACCTGGTCGGCGAGCTCGATGGGATCGCCATGGCGCAGGTTGATCTCGAGCTGCGCCGGGCCTTCCTCGTGAATCAGGGTATCGATCTCCAGCCCCTGCTTCTCGGAGAAATGGTAGATATCATCGATCAACTCGTCGAACTCGTTGATCGCGGCGATCGAATAGCCCTGGCCGCCGAGAATGGCGCGTCCAGAGCGACCCTTCGGCGGATGCAGCGGGTAATCCGGATCGTCGTTCTTGGCGACCAGGTAGAATTCGATCTCCGGCGCCACCACCGGCTTCCAGCCACGCTCGCGGTAGAGCTCGACGACATGCCGCAGCACGGCGCGCGGCGTGTAGGAGATGTTCTCGCCGCTGGTGCCGACGACATCGCAGATCACCTGGGCGGTGGGATCCGTTTCCCAGGGAACGACCGAGAGCGTCGAAAGGTCGGGAACCAGTTTCAGGTCGCTGTCGCGCGGTTCATAGCGGAAGCTGGCGGTCTCTTCCGGGTACTCACCGGAAATCGTATGCCGGTAGAGGGCGGAAGGAAGTGCCAGCGAGGTGTTCGAGGTGAACTTCGACGATGGCATCATCTTGCCGCGCGGCACCCCGGCAAGGTCGGGCGTGATGCATTCGACGTCCTCGATCCCGCGGGTCCGCAGCCACAGTGCCGCTTCCCGCCAGTCCGTCGCGCCCCGCAGTGAAGTCATCGCCGGCTGCACCGGCGTATGGCCGGTCGACTTCAGGACGCTGCTCGCGGGCGGCGTGGATGCGGTTTCTTTGCGTGGCATGACTCACCGTGGGTTGATTGATGGGAACACCATCATAGTCGGAGATCCTCAATTGGCGAGGGGGTGCAGCATTGACTTTCAGGGGAGGATCGAAAACAGCAGGAATAGAGACAAGGAGTTTCAGTTGGCCCGCAAGTTCGACGCGATAATTCTCGGGGCAGGCGCCGCCGGCATGATGTGCGCGATCCGGGCAGGCAGCCGCGGGCGTCGCGTGCTGCTGCTCGATCATGCCAGGGCTCCGGGTGAAAAGATCCGCATTTCCGGCGGAGGCCGCTGCAACTTCACCAACATCAACACGATGCCGGCAAACTACCTGTCGGCCAATCCGCATTTCGCCAAGTCGGCGCTCGCCCGCTACACGCCGCGCGACTTCCTCGACCTGGTGGAGCGGCACGGCATCTCCTGGCACGAAAAGACCCTGGGCCAGCTGTTCTGCGACAACAGTGCCAAGGACATCATCCGGATGCTGCTTTCGGAAATGCAGGCGGCCGGTGTGACGATGGAGCTGCAGCAGGAGATCCTGTCCGTCGAGAAGACGCCGGACGGTTACCGGCTGAACATCTCCGACGGGCAGACGGTCGAGGCGCCGACCCTGGTGATCGCCACCGGCGGAAAATCGATCCCGAAGATGGGCGCAACCGGTTTCGCCTATCGGATCGCCGAGCAGTTTGACCTCAGTCTTGTGGAAACGCGCCCCGGCCTCGTGCCACTGACGCTTGATCCGGCGCTTCTGGAGAAGCTGGCGCCCTTGTCCGGCATCGCCGTCCCCGCCGAGGTGCGGTGCGGAAAGACGAGCTTCCGGGAAGCGCTTCTCTTCACCCACCGCGGCCTCAGCGGCCCCGCCATCCTGCAGATCTCCTCCTACTGGCGGGAGGGCGATGGCATCACCCTCAAGATCGAACCCGATCTTGATGTCCTCGCAATGCTGAAGGCAGCGCGCCGGCAGAACGGTCGACAGGCGCCGCAGACGGTTCTGGGCGAGGTGCTGCCGAAGCGGCTGGCGCAACTGCTGACGGAAAAGGCCAAGACAGCCGTTCCCCTGGCAGAGATGCCGGATCGCGCCCTGGAGGCCCTGTGTCAGGAAATCCAGGCCTGGCAGATCGTGCCCGCCGGCTCGGAGGGTTACCGGACGGCGGAGGTGACGCTCGGCGGGATTGATACGCGTGAGCTGGATTCCCGGACGATGGAGGCAAAGCGCGTTCCCGGCCTTCATTTCATTGGCGAATGCGTCGATGTCACCGGATGGCTGGGCGGCTATAACTTCCAGTGGGCCTGGGCGTCGGGCCATGTGTGTGGTGAGGCAATTTAACCTTCAGGGATTCAGTTCTTTTTAACGCGCGTGAGCAATCCTGCCTCATTGACATCGAAATCCTGTGATGGGTGATGGTCAAGCGCCGCCGCAATCGGCTGTACGCGTAACGAAGAGAGTTGGGGATCTGCCATGCACAAAGCCCGCCGTGCCCGAGCCGTTGCCATCGCCCAGACGCAAGATCTGGCAAAGACGATGCGTCTTCGTCTTTTTGTGATCGCTGTCGGCGCCACCGCTGCTCTTCTGGCTCTGCCAGCCTTCCTCTAGCGCCTGCCTCCCCACCTCTCCTTTCCGTTGGCCGAGCGTCTTGCCCGACGCGTGCCCAAGGCGGCGTGCTGACGTCCACCCGGCTGAAGTGTCGCCGCGGTAGGAAACCTGCCAAATCGCAAATTAAGCCAAATTTCACGTGTCAGGCATATACCCGGTCCCTTAGTTTAACTCATGGGGCGTGGGGCTATGTTTCAGATTTTACCTTCATCGGTCGTCAGCCGAATACTGCTTCTCTGTCTTTTCTTGATCCTGGTCACAGTCTCCGCCGTTGGTGGACTGGCCTACAGACACATATACAACGATGTGATGCAGACGGCGGTGGTGGATGCGCAGAAGGCGGTTAGGGTCATGGGACTGCTCTACGAGCTGGAAGCGCCAGGGGCGAGCGTCACGCTCTCCGAAGAGGTGGTGACCGGCATCCGTGCCGGTGAGGGCGACCTGCAGGACCATGCCCTGGTCGATCGCACGGCCGCGTCCATCGGCGGTGTGGCCACGGTGTTCGAGAAGCAGGCGAATGAGTTTGTTCGCATCTCCACCAACGTGAAGAAGGAAAATGGCGATCGCGCCACGGGCACCAAGCTCGCGCCCGAACACCCCGCCCAGGCTCTCCTGGCACGCGGCGAGGCCTACTACGGCCCTGCGGTACTGTTCGGCAAGGACTTCATGACCGGGTATTTCCCGACCAAGGATGCAAGCGGCGGCGTCAATGGCATTCTCTTCATCGGCATCCCGATGGCGGTCTACTTCGACCACATCGCTGCCTCCGGGTATGTCATCATCGGCAGCTCGCTTGCGGCGCTGCTCCTGGTCGGCGTGGTCGGCTTCCTGGCGATCCGCGCACAGATCAGGCCGCTCCAGGTACTGACCGGCACTGTTGTGGCGATGGCCAACGGCGAACATCCGCCCCACATTCCTTATCGCGACCGGTCGAACGAGTTCGGCAACATCGCCCGTGCCCTGGAGGGTTTCCGGGATAACGCCCGCGAAAAACAGGCCATCGAGAGCCGCAGCGCTGAGGAGCGTGCCGCAGCCGAGGCCGAGCGTCAGCGCAACGACGCCGAAAAGCAGCAGACGGACGCGCAGATCGACCACGCGGTGACAGAGCTGGCGACGGCGCTTGCCCGTCTGTCGCAGGGCGACCTGTCCGTCACGATCGAGCGCAGTTTCTCCGGCCGCCTCGAGCAGCTGCGGGTGGACTTCAACGGCTCCATCCTGCGCCTGCGCGATACGCTTTCGCAGATCCGCCACAGCACCCTGGCGATCCAGCGAAACAGCTCGGACCTCAGTGAATCGTCCTCCGATCTTTCCAAGCGCACCGAAAGCCAGGCAGCCTCGCTGGAAGAAACCGCGGCGGCCGTGGAAGAGATCACGGCCACGGTCAAATCCTCCGCGGAAAGAGCCAAGGAGGCCAATGCTGCCGTTGCCGAAACCAAGCGTAGCGCCGACGATTCCGGGACGGTCGTCAACAATGCCGTGGACGCCATGGGACGCATCGAGGATGCGTCGAAGAAGATCGAGCAGATCATCGAGGTCATCGATGAGATCGCCTTCCAGACCAACCTGCTGGCGCTGAACGCCGGCATCGAGGCTGCGCGTGCGGGCGATGCTGGCAAGGGGTTTGCCGTCGTCGCTCAGGAGGTTCGCGAACTGGCGCAGCGCTCCGCCGATGCGGCCAAGCAGATCAAGGGCCTCATCCACCAGTCCACGCACGAGGTCAGCACCGGCTCCGGCCTGGTACAGGAGGCAGGGCGCGTCCTTGCTTCGATCAGCCTGCAGATCACCGCCATCAGCCAGCACGTGGAAACGATCGCCACCGCCAGCCAGGACCAGTCGGCGGCACTTCAGGAGATCAACGGGGCCGTCAACCGCATGGACCAGATGACCCAGCAGAATGGTGCGATGGTCGCCGAAACCAGCGAATCCAGCACGCGTCTGGCAAGCGAGGCTCACGCCTTGATGGAACTGGTGGATCAGTTCCGCATCGACGCCGACAAGACGTCGAGAGCGGGCTTTACCCGGGCGGCCTGAGCCGGCCTTGGTCAACGTGCATCCATGGAAAAGGCGGCGGCGAGCCTACTCGCCGCCGCCTTTTCCGTTTCGTGACAGTCAAATACGGCGGCGCCAGCCGGCATTATCGCTCATGACGCTTCCTGCGCCTGCGTCACGATGACCGGGATCAGCAAATCGCCCCAGTTGCCGCCGCCGCCATGGTGACGGGCAGAGCGGACCAGCTCCACGGAAACCCCGGCCTCGACCGCCTTCATGACCGCATGGTTGAGACGATGCAGGTCGTTGGCCAGCGTGCGGATCGCTGCCTGCTGGTCGGCGGACATGGCGGTCGACTGTTCTTCCGCGCGTTCCTTGACTCGGGTCTGGACGTTCATGGCATTTCTCCTCTTGTTGTCTGGGGTTGTTGAGACTTCAGTTGCTTCGAAAAGCCCCTCCCGAACCCTCCCCCTTACGAGGAGGAGTTGGGGAGGGGTGATCCTCACTCCGCCGCCGGACGGAACTGCTCCGTTTCGGTCGATTCCTTCATCGCCGTCGTCGACGACTGGCCGCCGGTGATCGCCATGGAGACTGCATCGAAATAGCCGGTGCCGACTTCGCGCTGGTGCTTGGTCGCGGTGTAGCCGTTGACCTCGGCTGCGAATTCCGCCTCCTGCAGTTCCGAATAGGCGGCCATCTGGCGATCCTTGTAGCCGCGGGCGAGCTCGAACATGCCGTAGTTCAGCTGGTGGAAGCCGGCGAGCGTGATGAACTGGAACCTGTAGCCCATCGCGCCGAGCTCCTTCTGGAACTTGGCGATCGTCGCGTCGTCCAGATGCTTCTTCCAGTTGAACGATGGCGAGCAGTTGTAGGCGAGCTTCTTGCCCGGATGCACCTTGTGCACGGCTTCGGCGAACTTGCGGGCCTGATCCAGATCCGGCTTGCCGGTCTCCATCCAGATCATGTCGCAGTAGGGCGCATAGGCGATGGCACGTGCGATGCAGGGTTCGATGCCGTTCTTGACCTGGTAGAAGCCTTCCGCCGTCCGTCCGGCGTCATAGTCGACGAAAGGCTGGTCGCGCTCGTCGATGTCGGAGGTCAGGAGCTTGGCGGCCTCCGCGTCGGTGCGGGCGACGATCAGAGTCGGTACCCCCATGACGTCGGCGGCAAGCCGCGCAGCGGTCAGATTGCGGATATGGGCCGCCGTCGGGATCAGGACCTTGCCGCCGAGATGGCCGCACTTCTTCTCAGACGCCAACTGGTCCTCGAAATGAACCCCGGCGACGCCCGCCTCGATGAAGGCCTTCATGATCTCGAACGCATTCAGCGGCCCGCCGAAGCCGGCCTCGGCATCGGCGACGATCGGCGCAAACCAGGTGTCGACGGAAAGCCCCTTCCCCTCGGCGGTCTCGATCTGGTCTGCGCGCTGCAGCGTCTTGTTGATCCGCTTTGCCAGCTCCGGCGCCGCGTTTGCGGGATACAGCGACTGGTCGGGATACATTGCAGACGCCGTATTGGCGTCGGCGGCAACCTGCCAGCCCGAGAGATAGATCGCCTTCAGCCCCGCGCGGACCATCTGCATGGCCTGGTTGCCGGAGAGGGCACCCAGCGCATTGATGAAGGGTTCCTCGTCGATCAGCGTCCAGAGCCGGTTCGCACCCATCTCGGCCAGCGAGTACTTGATCTCGACCGATCCGCGCAGGCGCTTCACGTCCTCTGCCGTATAGGGGCGCTCGATACCGTCATAACGGCCCTTCGGTGCATTCGGAACAAGATTGTAAAAATCGGTCATCTCTGTATCTCCCTTTTGACTGCGACATCCGGGTCAGCGGCTTCTGCGCGCTGGCTGGTGTGACTGGATTTACAGAAATGAACGCGTGGCAGCCAGAAAAGATATGGAAACAGCTGCAGTAAAAGGGTCACGATGTTCGAAGATTGACATTCGACCTTGTGAAGATGTAAATGTTGTAAATTAAATGAGCCGGTGATGGCTGTAAAATTGGTGACAGATGGCCGAGCGTAAGATCTTTGCAGGACCGCGTGTCCGCCGTGTCCGCTCGGGAATGGGCCTGACCCAGACCGCCATGGCGGAAGCCTTGGGCATTTCGCCCTCCTACCTCAATCTCATCGAGCGCAACCAGCGGCCGCTGACCGTCCAGCTCCTGCTCAAGCTCGCCTCCGTCTACAAGATCGACCTCGACATGCTGCAGGGCGAGGGCGGTGGGACCACCGGCCAGCTGCGGGAGGTCTTCTCCGATCCCCTGCTTGCGGGAGAGATCCCCGGCGATCAGGAAATCATCGAAGTCTCGGAGGCTGCCCCGAACGCCGCCATGGCCATGGTGAAGCTCTACCGTGCCTATCGGGAGCAGGCCGCGCGCCTGACGGATCTGGCCGATATGCTGGCGCGGGAAGGGCATGAAACCTCGGTGGCCGGCGCCCGGCTGCCGATCGACGAGGTGCGCGAGCATCTGGAGCGTCGTGCCAATTTCTTTCCCCGCATCGAGGATGCAGCCGAAGATTTCGCGCAGCGCACGGTCGGGACCGAGGATCTGCAGGGCGCGCTGAAGGCGTGGATGAAGGCGCAGCACGGAATTGCGGTGCGGACCTTGCCCGTGCACGCCATGCCGAACCTGCGCCGGCGCTACGATCGGCATTCGATGCGGCTGTTCCTGTCGGAACGGTTGTCGCCCTTCGACCGGGCAAGGGAGCTTGCGATGGAGGTTGCCCTCCTTGCGCTGGGACCGGAGATCGCAGCGGAGCTTGATGCCCTGTCCCTCTCGGGTCCTGAAGCACGCCGCATCGCGCGGTTCGAGCTTGCCCGTTATGCTGCCCACGCGTTGATGATGCCTTACGGCGCCTTCCTGACCGCGGCACAGAGGGTGCGCTACGATGTGGATGTCCTCAGGTCGCGCTTCGATGTCTCGTTCGAGCAGGCTGCCAACCGGCTGACGACCCTTGCCCGGCCTGGCGCCGCCGGAATTCCATGGTTTCTGCTGGAGCTGGACCATGCTGGCAACGCGATCCGCAGGGCAGGGGCTCATGGCTTCCCAAGGGCCGCGTTCGGCGGCTTCTGTCCCAAGCTCGGCATCCATTCGGCATTTGCGCAGCCGGGCCAGATTCTGGCGGAGGCTGTGGAGATGCTGGACGGCAGTTCCTTCCTGACCGTCTCCCGCACCATCGAGGGGCCGCAGGCGGCGTTCGGGGAAAGGCTGAGGCGCACGGCGGTCCTGCTCGGCTGCGAGCTGCCGCATGGCATCGAGACGGTCTACGCTCCCGCTGCCGGCGACCAGTCATCGAAGGTCCTGGGGGGGACGGCATGTCGTCTCTGCGAACGGCGCGGTTGCCTTGCCCGTGCCGAGCCGCCCCTGACGCGTCCCCTCGGCCTCGACGAGATGGTGACGGGACTGAGCGCCTTCGATTTCCAGTAGCCGATGATGCGCTGCACATTTTCGCTTGTGGCGACCGCCTTTCCTTTTTAGTCTCCCTTGCAGGGGAACAACGGTGGCCAAGGCTGCCGATAAAAAGCTGGAACAGGAGAGATCATGAAAACCCGTTTGCTCCACCTTGCGGCACTTGCCGCCGGCACCATGATTGCCGCCACCGCCGCCACCGCTCAGGAGCGCGTGGTCCATGTCTACAACTGGTCCGACTACATCGACGAATCCGTCCTCGAGGAGTTCACGAAGGAGACCGGCATCAAGGTCGTCTACGACGTCTTCGATTCCAATGAACTTGTGGAGACCAAGCTACTTGCCGGCGGGTCGGGCTATGACGTCGTCGTTCCCACCGGGCCGTTTCTCGCACGTCAGATCCAGGCCGGCGTCTTCCAGAAGCTCGACAAGTCGAAGCTGCCGAACCTCTCCAACATGTGGCCGGAGATTACGGAACGGCTGGCGAAATATGACCCCGGCAATGAATATGCCGTCAACTACATGTGGGGCACGACCGGCATCGGCTATAATGTCGACAAGGTGAAGGCCGCCCTCGGCGACGTGCCCGTCGACAGCTTCGATATCCTCTTCAAGCCGGAGAATGCCGAAAAGCTCGCCTCCTGCGGCATCAACATCCTCGACGCATCCGATGAGACCTTCGCCATCGGCATGAACTATGTCGGGCTGGACCCCGACAGCAAGGAAACCGCCGATCTGGAAGCGGGCGCCGAGGTCTACATGAACGTCCGGCCGCATGTGAAGACGTTCAATTCTTCGGCCTACATCGACGAACTTGCCAATGGCGACACCTGCATCACTATGGGCTGGTCGGGCGATATCCTGCAGGCCAAGGCGCGGGCGGAAGAGGCCGGAAATGGGGTCAATGTCGAATACGTCATCCCCAAGGAAGGTACCTACATGTGGTTCGACAACCTGGCGATCCCGGCGGATGCCAAGAATGTCGCGGAAGCGCATGAGTTCATCAACTTCCTGATGAAGCCGGACGTCATCGCCAAGGCCTCGAACTACGTCCAGTATGCCAATGGCAACCTGGCGTCGCAGGAACTGCTCGACAAGGAAGTCCTGGAAAATCCGGCCGTCTACCCGCCAGCCGAGACGGTTGCCAAGCTCTTCACCATCTCTCCCTACGGGCCGCGCGAACAGCGCGTCCTGAACCGGCTCTGGACCCAGATCAAGACCGGACGCTGAGCATACAAAAGGGGCAGGCACGGACCTGCCCCTTCTTTCTTGTTGCTGACGGAACACAGCTCATTTGGGGATCGGCATGGCGAAAACTCTCGGACCCGTAAAACGCAAATTCGCCCCATGGACGGATCCGAACGCAGTTCCTTTCATCCGATTCGAAAACATCACGAAGCGCTACGGCGACTTCACCGCGGTCAGCAATCTCAACCTTGATATCTATGAGCGGGAATTCTTCTCGCTGCTCGGCCCTTCCGGCTGCGGCAAGACCACCCTGATGCGCATGCTCGCCGGCTTCGAGGAGCCGACCGAAGGTCGCATTCTCCTGCAAGGGCATGATATCTCCGGCGTGCCGCCCCACCGGCGGCCGACCAACATGATGTTCCAGAGCTACGCGCTCTTCCCGCATATGAGCGTGGAGAAGAACATCGCGTTCGGCCTGGAGCAGGACAATCTGTCGAAAGGCGAAATTGCCGCGCGGGTTCAGGAAATGCTGAAGCTCGTGAAGCTGGAGGATTTTGCCAAGCGTAAGCCTGGGCAGCTTTCCGGCGGCCAGCGTCAGCGCGTGGCGCTCGCCCGCTCGCTGGCCAAGCGTCCCAAGGTGCTTCTCCTCGATGAGCCTCTGGGCGCTCTCGACAGAAAGCTGCGCGAAGAGACGCAGTTTGAACTCATGGATATCCAGCACACGCTGGGCCTCACCTTCCTGATCGTCACCCATGACCAGGAGGAGGCCATGACCGTCTCGGACCGCATCGCGGTCATGGACAAGGGCGTCATCGTCCAGGTCGATACGCCGGCCGAAATCTATGAGGCGCCCAACAGCCGGTATGTCGCCGACTTCATCGGCGACATCAACATCATGGAAGGCGGCATCGTCTCAAAGACCGCTGATCCGGGACATCCGTCGTTGATCACGCTCGACTGCGATGGTCTGCCGGTGACGGTGGAACAGGAGTGTGCCGCGACGACCGGCGACCGGGTGGCCTTCGCGATCCGGCCGGAGAAGGTGCGCATCACGCTCGACCAGCCGGAGAATACGGCGTCCAATGCCGCCTATGGCGAGGTCTGGGATATCGGCTATCTTGGCGACTTCTCCGTCTTCCTGGTCAGCCTTGCCGATGGCAGGATCATTCGCGCAGCCCAGGCCAACGTCTCTCGTCTGGTGGATCGTCCGATCACCTTTGGCGACATGGTCTGGTTGACGTGGCCGAAGGACGCCGGGCTGGTTCTGACCAGATAGGGGAGAGCAGAGATGGCTGAGATTTCCACGAGCCCCCATGCCGGTCCTGCCCGTTGGCTGGTCGTCGCCGTTCCCTATGTCTGGCTGCTGCTGTTCTTCGTCGCGCCATTTCTGATCATTCTGAAGATCTCGCTCTCCGACACGGCGATCGCCATGCCGCCCTATACGCCGCTCCTGGACGGTTTCGGCGGGATCGGCGATTTTCTCTCGCAGCTCGATTTCGAGAACTATGCCTTCCTGACCGAAGATCCGCTCTACATCCAGTCCTATCTGTCGTCGCTGCGGATGGCCTTCATCTCCACCGTCCTGTTGCTGCTGATCGGCTACCCGATGGCGCTGGCCATGGCCCGGGCTCCGACGCGGTGGCGACCGACGCTGGTGATGATGGTGATCCTGCCGTTCTGGACCTCCTTCCTCATCCGCGTCTACGCCTGGATCGGCATCCTGAAGCCGGAGGGTCTGCTGACAGTCCTGCTGCAGGCGATCGGTTTGATGGGGCCTGAGGAACAGGTGCAGATCTATCGCACCGACACAGCCGTCTTCATCGGCATCGTCTATTCCTACCTGCCGTTCATGGTGCTGCCGCTCTATGCCGCGCTGGAGAAGATGGACGGCACGCTGCTGGAGGCCGCAAACGATCTGGGCTGCCCACCGCTGAAGGCCTTCTGGCGGATCACCTTCCCTCTGTCGCTGCCGGGCGTTATCGCCGGCGCGATGATCTGCTTCATCCCGATCACCGGCGAGTTCGTCATCCCGGACCTGCTCGGCGGCGCCGAGACCTTGATGATCGGCAAGACGCTCTGGACCGAGTTCTTCGGCAATCGCGACTGGCCGCTCGCGTCGGCGGTGGCCGTTCTTCTCCTCCTGGTGCTCGTGGTGCCGATCATGATCTTCCAGAACCAGCAGCAGAAGGTGGGCTAGCCCATGAAGTCGTCTCGCTTCGACCCGGTGGTTCTGACGCTCGGGTTTGCCTTCCTCTACATCCCGATCATCATCCTGGTGATCTATTCCTTCAACGCCTCCCGTCTGGTGACCGTCTGGGGCGGGTTTTCGCTGCAATGGTATCGGGAGATGTGGTCGAACCAGGGCCTGATGGATGCGGCCTGGGTGACGGCACGGGTCGCGGTCCTGAGCGCCAGCATAGGCACCGTTCTCGGCACCATGGCGGCACTGGCGCTCGTGCGCTACGCCCGCTTTCCGGGCAAGACTCTCTTCTCCGGAATGATCTATGCGCCGCTCGTCATGCCCGAGGTGATCACCGGGCTGTCGCTGCTGCTGTTGTTCGTGGCGGTGGGGGTGGATCGGGGTTTCTGGACGGTGACGATCGCCCATACCACCTTCACCATGTGCTATGTCGCCATCGTCGTGCAGTCCAGGTTGCTCACCTTCGACCGCAGCCTGGAGGAGGCGGCCCAGGATCTCGGCTGCCCGCCGGTCAAGACCTTCTTCAAGATCACCCTACCGCTCATCCTGCCGGCGGTCGTTGCGGGATGGATGCTGGCGTTCACGCTCTCGCTCGACGATCTGGTGATTGCAAGCTTCACCACCGGCCCGGGCGCGACCACTCTGCCGATCAAGATCTATTCGCAGGTGCGGCTCGGCGTGACGCCGGAAATCAACGCGATCTGCACCATCCTGATCGGGCTCGTGACGATCGGAGTGGTCGCCGCGTCGCTTGCATCCAAGCGTACCGAACTGCGCCGCATCCGTGATGAGCACGTCGCCCTGCGCGGCTCGAGCTGAAACAAGAAAAGGCACCGGTCCTTCGGGGACCGATGCCTTCGGTGCGATTAAGGTCGCTGATTAGCGGTGGGTGCGACCGATGTCGGCTTCCGCAGCGGTTTCGCCGACGGACATGGCCTTCACGAGCGGCATGATCTGCCAGAGTGCCGAGAGACCGACGAGCACGTAGACGATCGTGGCGAGCGCCGAATCCTGGCCGCCGAAGAGAGTGGCAACGAGGTCGAAATCGGCAATGCCGACCAGCAGCCAGTTGAGGCCGCCGACAATGATGAGAATGAGGGTGATGATGTTGAGCATGCGCATGGACGATCTCCTGTGGGGTTCGAGCATGCCGAACAGCCTTTGCAGGCCGTTGTTCCCCGACCCGTGTCGGATTGTGTCGTTTCCCCTCAGATAGCCTCCGGTCGCCTCAGCCGGGATCGCCGAGGTACCTGCGAGGGACTTCGACTGCGACAGGATCGGGCCACGTGCCGCCGACGAAGATGCTTTCTGCGGCAGAGCCCGCCGAAGGTGCGCCAATGTCCACCGAGAGGGCCAATCCGCCGTCGCGATAGTCGATGATCCCCATCATCGTGACGCGGGTCGTCGGGCTCTCGATCGTGGCTTGCTGCAGTTGTGCCACGCCGCCGGACAGACTGGCCTCGAGCTCCAGGCGTTCGTACCCGAAATCCTCGCCATTTGGATTGAACAGCGGCGAGTAGCGTTGGTCGCCGACCCGCTGGAGGATCACGGTCGGGTCGGCATCCGGAATCGAGCCCGGTCCCGTCGTCACCTTGAGGCTGCCGTCAATGCGATCGAGGGCGATGGCACCAAGAGGACCATCCGAGGAGAAGCTTGTCTCGATCGAGCCGCGGGCCAGAGGAAAGGGTCTTGCCAGGCCGAGCCGGGCGGAGAGCTCGCCGAGATCGGCATCACGTAGGAAGACGCGGGCCTGGGAGCCGGATGCGAAACTGCCGTTGTCGCCGATCAACTGCCCGGTGATCCTGCCGCCGCCCAGCGAACCGTCGAGGATGTCGATGCGGGCCTCATTGGACGTGGTCATGATGCTGATCGCCATGTCGCTCAGCATCAGGGGGCCGGCTGCCGCCGCCTCTCCGGAAATACGCAGGTCCAGATCCAGTGGCAGTGTCAACGAGGTGCCGGCGCCATCCTGAGGTGCTGCGGACACCGCGCCAAGCAGTCCGGCAAGGTCCAGTCGTTCGAAGGCAAGCGTTCCCGTCAGGCGCGGCGCTCCCTCGGAAAGCAGGAGATCGACAAGGCCACGCCCCGCCGATCCGTTCAACGACAGTTCCATCTGATCGAACCGGACCGTTTCCCCGGTGGTCAGCACCTGCGCACGCAGCGAAAGCTGCTGGAGGGGAGCAAGCGCGGCAAGCTCGACGCCGGCCCAGTCGAGCAGCGAAGCCGTGTCCGGGACGGAAAGCTCCAGGTCGCCGGAAACGAACCCGTATTCGGCGATATTTGCAGTGCCGTCGAAGCGTCCCGACAGGACATCGGAGGCCAGGCTTCCTTCGAGCGGCGCGCTCCGCCCGGCGAGCAGCGCAAGCGGTTGCGGCGAGGAGAGGCTCAATTGCAGGCTTCGGCCATTGATCTGCGCCGTCACCTGCGCATCCATACCTGACGACAGCCGGGGCCAGCGGATGGCACCGTTGATGGCGGCTGCTCTCAGGGTCTCGCCGGATGCGACATCTTTGACCTCGATCCGTCCGTTGACGACCGTCACGTTTCCGACGCGACTGTCGAGTGTCGGCTCAAGAGGCTCCTGGGCGCCGGACGCGGCCATGCTTCGCGTGGCGGCGCTGAGGAGCCCGTCGTTCGTGAGGTCCAGCCGGCCATCTTGACCCCGTACGACGAAGATCTCAGGCTCGACAAGCTGGAAATCCCGAAAGACCGCCCGCCCCATGATGGCCTGGTAGAGGCTGAAGGCGGCAGATAGCCTGGCCGTGCGGGAGAGGACCCGCACACCTTCGGGCGTTGCCTTGCTGACCGTGATCCGGCTGACCTCGATGCGGGCCTGCGGCCAGAAGGTGATCGACGGCGTCCCCTGGATCGTCACGTCATGGCCGGTCCACGTCGCGATCGCCCGCTCGATGCCGCTGCGCACCACGGCCGCCTGGATGAGGAATGGTGCCGCGGCCCGGAAGAGGCCGAAGAGCAGCATGGCCACGACAACGGCTGCCAGCAGCACCTTCAGGACGCGCTTCCCCCAGACCGGCAGATGGCCGGTGCCGCGCTCCAGAGTGCTTCTGCTGGCTTTGCTCATCAGTTCAAGATCGGCCTTGATAGACGGGGCGGGGAAACTGGGACTGGCGATATAGGAAATCCACCTGCCGCGCAAATCCACAACACTGGCGGGCCCGACAGCCTCTTTATCTCGCGCTGCAGCATGCTATAAAACGCCCAATGGGTGGAGGAGATCCAATGACGAATGAACAGCCGCTGTGGAGCCTGACGAAGGCTGAACAGCAGAAGACACCGCTCTATGCGTTCATGGGCTGGTGTGCCGAGCGCTACGACAGCCCTCGCGACGACTATGACGCATTCCATGACTGGTCTGTCGCGCAACCCGAACAATTCTGGTCGGCCGTCTGGAGTTTCTGTGACGTCAGGGGCGAACCCGGTGAGCGCGTGCTGATCCATGGCGATGTCATGCTGGACGCCCGTTTCTTCCCCGACGCCCGGCTCAACTTTGCGGAAAATCTGCTGCGCCAGCACGGCGAGGCCGAAGCCATCATCTTCCGCGGCGAAGACAAGGCGAGCGACCGCTGGACATGGGACCGGCTGACCGCGGACGTCTCGCGCCTGCAGCAGGCGTTTCGCGATCTCGGCATCGAGAAGGGTGACCGCATCGCTGCGATGATGCCCAACATGCCGGAAACGGTGGCGTTGATGCTGGCGGCCGCCTCCATCGGCGCGGTCTGGTCTTCCTGCTCTCCGGATTTCGGCGAACAGGGCGTCCTCGATCGTTTCGGCCAGATCAGCCCGAAGCTCTTCATCGCCTGCGACGGATACTGGTATAACGGCAAGCTGCAGGACGTCGCGGAGAAGGTGCGTGCGGTATCCGCTGTTCTGGCCGTCCCGGTCCTTGTCGTCCATTATGCCGGTGATGCCGAGGCGCTCGCGGCGTCCTTGACGGACGGGCGGACGCTGAAGGACTTCACGGCGCCTTTCGAGGTCAAGGCGGTCAGCTACGAGCCGCTGCCGTTCGCGCACCCGCTCTACATCCTGTTCTCCTCCGGCACCACCGGCGTCCCCAAGTGCATCGTTCATTCCGCCGGCGGCACGCTGCTCCAGCACCTGAAGGAGCAGCGCCTGCACTGCGGCATCGTCCCCGGCGAACGGCTGTTCTACTTCACCACATGCGGCTGGATGATGTGGAACTGGCTGGTCTCCGGCCTTGCCGTCGGAGCCACCCTCTGCCTCTTCGACGGGTCGCCCTTCGCGCCGAGCGGAGAGGTGCTGTTCGATTATGCTCAAGAGGAAGGCTTTGCCGTCTTCGGCACCTCGGCCAAATATATCGACGCCGTCCGCAAGAGCGGACTGGTGCCAAGGCAGACGCACGACCTTTCGCACCTGCGGCTGATGACCTCCACCGGTTCGCCCCTGTCGCCGGAGGGCTTCTCCTTCGTCTACGAGGGGATCAAACCCGACGTGCAGCTCGCCTCTATCTCCGGAGGCACCGACATCGTCTCCTGTTTCGTGTTGGGCAACCCGCTGAAGCCGGTCTGGCGCGGCGAGATCCAGGGGCCGGGCCTGGGGCTTGCGATCGATGTCTGGAACGATGACGGCCAGCCGGTGCGAGGCGAAAAAGGCGAGCTTGTCTGCACCAGGCCGTTCCCCTCCATGCCCGTCATGTTCTGGAACGATCCTGACGGATCGAAATACCGCGCCGCCTACTTCGAGCGCTTCGACAACATCTGGTGTCATGGTGATTTTGCCGAATGGACGCAGCACGGCGGCATCGTCATCCATGGCCGGTCGGATGCGACGCTCAACCCGGGCGGGGTGCGTATCGGAACCGCGGAAATCTACAATCAGGTTGAGCAACTGCCGCAGGTCGCCGAGGCGATCTGCATCGGCCAGGACTGGGAGGACGATGTCCGCGTCGTCCTCTTTGTGCGGCTGGCGCCCGGTGTGTCTCTGGACGACGACCTGGTGAAGACCATCAAGAACCGCATCCGCACCGGAGCGACCCCCCGCCACGTGCCGGCCAAGGTGATTGCGGTCGCCGATATCCCGAGAACGAAATCCGGCAAGATCGTCGAACTGGCGGTGAGGGATGTCGTGCATGGCCGGGCGGTCAAGAACAGGGAGGCGCTGGCCAATCCGGAGGCCCTGGACCTGTTCATCGGTCTTGGCGAACTGCGGATCTAGAGGCGGTAGGGGCGGGGCGCCTGCCGGCCCGACCTGTGCCATTTTAACCCGACGTTAATGAGGATTGGTCAAGAGTAAAGAAATACGGAACCATCTCGTGTATACGGGATCCGAGCAGCCGCTTTCAGGACATGAAGTCTTCGATCCACTCCGTTGGAACAGCATTGACTTCAAGGCGGCTTCGGCCGCCTTTTTTTTACCTCTGCCGATCGATGGACCGGGATACGAGCAGCACCGGGATCAGGCCGGCCGCGATGATAATCATCGCCGCCACGGAGGAATCCTCGATCTTCGCCCTCGAGGCATCCTCATAGACAAGCGTCGCCAGCGTGTTGAAGTTGAAGGGCCGCAGCAGGATGGTCGCGGACAGTTCCTTCATGGTCTCTATGAACACCAGCAGCGCCGCCGTCATGATGGCAGGCCGCATGTTGGGAAGCAGCACCGTCCGCAGCGTCTGGTTCTGGTTGCGGCCAAGCGTACGCGCAGCCATGTCGAGGTGCGGCGAGAGCTTCTGGAATCCGGCGTCGAGCGTCCCCTCTGCCATCGTCATGAATCGCACCGTGCAGGCGTAGACGATCGCAAAGCCGCTGCCGGACAGGAGAAGGCCGGTCGAGATGCCGAGATGGGTGCGGAGAAACCCGTCGACGGCATTGTCCAGTCCGGCAAGCGGGATGAGGACCCCGATTGCAAGCACGGTCCCGGGAACCCCATAGCCCATCGACGCGACGCGTCCGGCCAAGGCCGTTCCCGGCGAGCCGTCTGACCGCGCGGCATAGGACAGGAGAAAGCCCAGCGTCACCGCAGCCAGAGCCGCGGATGAGGAAACGATGATACTGTTGAAGAGAGCGTCCAGCAGGCGCGGATCGGCATAGCTCTCGATCCGCCGCAGCGCAAACCCACCCAGAACGAAGACCGGGACGAGAAAGCCCGGGATCACGGGCAGGGCGCAGAAAGTCGCGGCGGCCGCGGCCCGGAGCCCCGTGAGGCGGGGCCGGACCATGTCGTTGACGACCGCGGTCGTCTTGTTGCTTGAGAACCGCTGGCTTCGCCGCGCCGCTCGCTCCAGCAGGATCAGCAGTGCCACGACGATGAACATGACGGAGGCGATCTGGGCGGCGCCGGAAAGGCTGCCGCGGTTCAGCCAGGTGCTGTAGACCGAGAAGGTGAGCGTGTTGACGCCGAGAAACTCCACCGCACCGATGTCGTTCAGCGTTTCCATCATCACGAGGGTCAGCCCGATCATGATGGCCGGTCGTGCCATTGGTATCTGGATGCGCCAGAACACCTTGAGGGGGCCGGCGCCGAGCGTCCTGGCCACATCCGCTGCCGCGCGGCCCTGCATCAGGAACATGGAGCGGCAGGCAAGGTAGACATAGGGGTACAACACCGAGCTCAGCACCAGCACGGCGCCGCCCATGGAACGGATGTCTGGAAACCAGTAGTCGCGGGAGGTCTCGAAGCCGAAGAGCGCGCGATAACCGCTCTGCAGTGGCCCGGTGAAGTCGAAGAACTCTCCGAAGGCATAGGCGGCCAGATAGGATGGGATCGCAAGCGGCAGCACGAGCACGATCGACAGAAGGCGCCGCAGAGGGAAGTCGAAGGTCGTCACCAGCCAGGCGGTCACGATTCCGACAACGGCCGTCACCAGCCCGGTCAGAAGCAGAAGTTCCATCGTGCGCCCCGTCGCCCGCGGCACGACGTTGGTCATCACATGGCGCCAGCTGTCGTCGCCGCCGGCAACAGCGATCCCCAGGACGGCGAGGATCGGCATGGCGACGATCGCCGCCGTCAGCAGGGCGCCCTGCGACAGGGCGTGCGATGGCCGGCGGATCGCAGGCTTGGTCATTTGCCGGGAAAGCTGCACAATTCCATCCTCTTTCAGCAGAGGACTGCTAGTCCCGCAGACGTCAGTTCGCAAGCACTCGCTGGGGCGGGAAGGTGATTTCAACCAGTGTGCCCTCACGCGGTTCCGAGTGAATGGAGAAATTCGCGCGGTTGGCGTCGACCATGGCCTTGGTCAGCGGCAGACCGAGGCCTGTCCCGTCACCGCGCTTGCGGGCGTTGCCGGCGACCTGACGAAACGGCTTCATGGCCATCTCCAGTTCCTGGCGGGTCATGCCGATGCCGGTGTCGCGCACCCGCAGGATAACGCTGCCATTTGCCTCGTAGGCGGTCGAAACCACGATCTGCCCGCCGGATGGCGTGAAGCGGATGGCATTGGACAGGATGTTCAGGACGATCTGCTTGACCGATCGCAGGTCTGCCACCACCGGCGGCACTGCCTGCGAGAGCGCCGTACGGATGATCACCCGCTGGCTGTTGGCTTGCGGCTGCACCAGTGCAACGCTCTCGGAGATGGTCTCGTTGATCTCCACGGCACTGAAGTCGAGCTCCATCTCGCCTGCCTCGATCTTCGAGATGTCGAGAAGATCGTTGACGATATCGAGGACATGCCGACCGGAGCGGACGATATCGTTGGCATATTCGACGTAGCGCGGATGCCCGATCGGCCCGAAGCGCTCGGACGCCATCAGATCGGCAAATCCGATGATGGCGTTGAGCGGCGTGCGGATCTCGTGGCTGACGTGGGCCAGGAACTCGCTCTTGTGGGCATTGGCGGTCTCGGCGGAGCCCTTGGCGGTTCGCAGCTCCTCCTCGGTTCTCTTCCACTGGGTGATGTCGCGGATCACGGCGCAGTAGCCGTTCGAGGAGGTCAGCCGGCCGATGGTCATGAACAGCGGGATGAAGCCGCCGGAGGCCTCGCGCCCGATGACCTCGCGGCCATCGTTGAGCACGCTTGCCACGCCATGATCCGAAAGGCCGCCCAGGTAGTTGACGATAGCCCTCTGGCTCTCGTGGGCAAACAGCATGACGAAGGGCTTTCCGGCCGCTTCCGTCGTATCGTAGTTGAAGAGCGCGCTGGCCGCTCCGTTCATGGAGCGGATGTCGCCGCCTGCATCGATGACGACCACGCCATCGGTTGCCGTTTCGAGGATGGCGCGAAGTTCCTCCACCTCCACCTGAAGGCGCGAAGCCTCGAGCGAGACGAGCTTGCTGGCATCGGATGCGCCATCATCGGGCTGCTGCTCGGCCACGACAGGCATCAGCGCCAGCATCAATGCGCCGGCCTGCTCGAAGCGCACCGACTGCAGCCGCGCCGTCACCGGAACGATGGTGTCGTCGGCGCGCACGACCACCATGCCACCGGCCTCGGCCCTTTTTCCTTCCAGTTCCTGGCGCTGCAGAAGCGCATCCAGGCCGCCGACCTCGGCGAGTGCGTCAACGGAGCTGTATCCGGTCAGACGCAGGAACTCGGGATTGCCATGGATCAACCGGTCGCCGCTGTGGACGAGCAGGGCCACCGGCATCTGGTCCAGGATCTCGGCTGTAAGGCCGTTGCGTTCGCGATGCAGGGAAACGGGAAGCGCCGCTGCCTGGTCCTCCGGCTCCGCAACTGTGGCATCCGGCTGCTGCTCCGGTTCGTCCCCAGCTGAAGCGACCGTCTCTTCCGCGGTGGACTGAGCCGGCTCGTCGCCGTCATCATCGGGCGCGATTTCGGCAGGCGCTTCGTCGGTTGCGGCCACGGACAGATCGTGGGCCTGGTCATCTCCGCTGTCGGGAGAGTGAGTCTCCTGCTCTTCGGCAGAAATCTGCGCCTCGTCTTCGGCGGCGGCATCTACGGGCGCCTGCGGCTGCTCATCGACCCCTGCATTGTCGTCGCGGCCGATGAAGCTGTCGAGCTGGCGGGCGATCTCGCGGAATGCGGCCTGTTCCACCGGGGAGAGGCTCTCCCTGCGGCTGCGGCGGTGCTCCAGCGAGATGACCTTCTCGGAAGCGGGGACGGAGGTTTCCACCAGCCGAAGGGCTGGCCGCTCGCCCGTCGGCCATTCAAGCGGCGTCGCCTCGCGCTCGGACTGCTGCGGCGCCTCGGCTTCGTCTGTCGATGGAGTATCGCCGCCGGCGGGCTGATCACCACTGTCTGTGGCCTCCTCCTGCGTCTCGGAGGCGAGGTCTGTCTCCGCAGTGTCGAGCTCTTCGGTGCCTGCCGTATCGGCGGTATGCTCGACGATCTCCGGCACGTCCTCGTCTTCGGGCGCGGAGTCCGGCTCCTCATCGGCTTGAACTGCATGGCCTGCCGGAATGCCGCCCAGAACGAGACCCACCGCATGGGGGTCCTCGACCGCATCGCTCATCCGGATGATACCAAACCCCCGGAAACCATCGAAGGTGCGGGTGCGTGTGTAGGTCGGCAGTGCCGCAAGATCGATCGGCACCACGAGCGACGTCCCCTCGATCGGCCACCAGATGGTTTTCCCCGACCAGGTGTCGCGCTTGCGCAGCAGCTCGGCAATCTTGCCCTCCGGGTCAAGGTGGAACAGCCCGGCGACATCGCCGAAGGCCATGCCGTTGATATCCGCCGCATGGGGGCCCACGATCTTCGCGAATTCTGCGGAGACCTCGCAAAAGCGGCCCTCCGCATCGATTTTCCAGACGAAGCGCGTGGCGCGGGCGTCGCGGCGAAAGAGGAAACCTTCGTCTGCGCGGTCCGCGGTCGGCTCTTGCGGCGCAAGTGCCGAGGTTGGTGCGTCGTGAACAGCCTGATCGTCAGTCTCATCGGTGGACGAAGCATCGGCAGCTGGCGGCTCGGCTGGAATCGAAGCTGCCGTGGTCTCGTCCGAAGGTTCCGCAACCTCAGGCTCGCCGTTTCCAGGCTCCTCGGCGGGCAGATCGAGCACGATGATGTCTTCCGGCTCCGGAGCCTCTTCCAGATGCGCGACCGCCTCGATTGCCTCCTGGAAATCAGGATGCGCAGATGCCTGTGCGACAGCCTCGGCAGGCTCACGTCCACCGTCGTCGGCGTCATCGGCGACCGGCTCGTCGACGCCGGCTGCAACGGCTTCGACGACAAAGAGAAGATGGAGCGCCGGATCGGTCGAGACACTGCCCATGGCTGCGGGCAGATATCCCTTTGCCGTGGGGACCGGGCGCTTGACCAGGCGGCTGGCCTCGCTGCTGGCCATGGTAACCAGCATGCGGGCGGTCTGCTGCGTCAGCTCGAGCTCGGCAAAGCCGCTCGATCCGGCAATCACCGCACCCTCGCCGTCGAGAATGGCAATATGCGTATCGAGGTCGTCCAGCCCCTCGATCATGCTGGCGGCAGCCGCTTGCGGGGTGCCGGCCGTCGCGTCGGTCGCCGCCGTGAACAGCACCGCCGTCTCGCCGCAGATGTCGATGAGCGTGCAGGAGGCGGGCACGGTGGCGCGCTGGAAGCCGGCAGCAATGCGGATGGTGAGGCCAGCCATGTCGCCGACTGCGCGCAACTGGCGGCCCGCGGCGGCGATCTGCCGGAAGGACAGGTCCTGGCGCGCGGGTCCCCGGTCGAGGAGATCGTAGACCGAGCCATACCCGAAGACCTGCGCCCCGCGCCCATTGGCCCAGAGCACCTCGGTCATGTCGACGGAAAACAAAACCACAGCCTTGCCCGCAGCGAAGGGCTCGCGGATCTTGTCGTGCACGGCAACGTCGATGAATGGATACTGGATAACTGGCATGGACATGGCCCGAGGTCGCTGTTGGCGGCAGTCAGTTGTTAACAGACAGTTAATAGCCTTAGGTGCGGTTCAGGTCCACAAGCGGCCGGCTTTATGGTCCCACAGGGTTAACAAACCAGAATGCTGCACCGCACAAAAATGTTGCAGCGCACAATAACTTGTATTATACTCTTGTCATGAAGCTTGGATCAACTGCCGAGCATCACCAACCCACGGGGAGTGAATACATGGCTTATCGTACTGATGATGTCTTCGCCTTCAGCGCCTTTGACCCGGCAAAGCTGACCGAGAATTTCCGCGACTTCGCTGAAAAGGGCGCGGCCCAGTCCCGCGAAACCTATGCACGCATGAAGGCCGCTGCGGAAGAGGCCGGCCAGACCGTCGAGACCACGATGCAGTCGGCCCAGGCCGGTTCCGTCGAGATCGGTCTCAAGGCGATCGAGGCCCTTCGCACCAACGCCGATCTGTCGTTGGCGCACATGGAATCGCTGCTCGGCGTCAAGTCGGTCGCGGAATTCCTGGAGCTGCAGACGACGTTTATCCGCAAGCAGGCAGAGCTGACGGTCGAACAGGCCAAGGGCCTGCAGGAAGCCACACGCAAGCTGGCCGAGACGGTCAGCCAGCCGGGCAAGGATGCCGCCGAAAAGGCAATGGCGACCTTCAAGACGGCCTGAACCACGTCCGCCACAACGAAGACAGGCCGGTTGAAAAACGCAGGCCTGTTTTGCCATCGGGGGCTTGCAAAACAAGTCCGATGGCCGTATTGGACCCGAAACGGCACCTGGAACGGTGCTTGTGCGGTTGTAGCTCAGTTGGTTAGAGCGCAGGTTTGTGGCACCTGAGGTCGGAGGTTCAATTCCCCCCAACCGTACCATTTTCTCTCTATAAATCTTGAAATCTTGGTACGAAGCCGCCGTTTGCGGATGGCGTTCCGTGCCGCAAGTGCGCGTTTTTGACGAGCGGCTGGACCAATTCGCCTGTCCTTGTCGGAGGAAGCGCGTATGCTGCAGCGAACGTCGTCCGCCGCTTCTGCTCTCGCCGTCGGCGGATCGGGAAGCGCTAATCCATCCGGATCATCGATCAGATGCTCCGGCCGGTGGATGTAAAAGAACATTGGCATTTGGCACAAACAGACGTGGCGAATGATAGTTTCGGTCCCGAAGCGCACAGAAGGATATCGTCCGCTGGCGCATCCGGAGACGGTTCGATGGGATGATGGTGGACGGGGATCGCCCGTCTTCATCCCGCGGGGGCCGACCTAACCACCTTGTCTGGTTGAGTGAGTGATCATGTCGTCAAAAGAAGCCAAATCCCTCTGGAATACCCAGGCTCTGCGCAGAGCCATAGAGGCTGCCGGCGTGGCTCTTTGGATCTGGAACGTGGATACGGACCATTTCGCCATGGACGAACAGGCCTTCCGGCTGTGGGGCGTCGAGCAGGACGATGAGGAAGTGTCCTTCGAAGACCTCTCCGCCCATATCCACCCCGCCGACAGGGATCGGGTCAGGGCCGCATTCAACGCGACACGCGCCATCGTCGGTCCCTATGAAATCGATTTCCGCATCATGCTCGGGGAGGAGATCAAATGGATCTCGGCCCGCGGTATCGGCAATGATGCAGGCCTGCATGGTCGCCATATGTACGGCGTCTTCCTGGACGTGACCGGCCGCAAGCAGGCGGAAGAAGGCCACGAGCTGCTGGCGGGGGAGATGAGCCACCGGGTGAAGAACCTCCTGGCCGTCGCAACGGGCCTGACCCACGTCACCTCGCGCTCCACCACCACGGCCGCAGAAATGGCCAAGGAACTGACCGAACGACTGACGGCACTCGGACGGGCGCATGACCTGGTGCGCCCGCTGCCGGGGCATCAGGGGCAGGCGGCGCTTCTGGGGGATCTGATCTCGATCCTGCTCTCGCCCTACGAGGATATGGGCGCGTTCAGCGGTCGGATCCGCGTCGCCGTGCCCCGCATGGGCGTCGGAGAAATTGCCGCGACCACCATGGCGCTGGTCTTCCACGAGCTGGCAACGAACTCCCTGAAGTACGGGGCTCTGTCGGCAGACACCGGTACACTTGATATCTCCGGAACTCTGGAAGACGACGAGGTCACCATCGTCTGGACCGAACGCGGCGGCCCTTCCGTGGAGACCCCGAAAGCCGCCGATGGATACGGGAGCAAGATGCTCGTGCGGATCATCTCCGGTCAGCTTGGCGGTGCGATTTCCTACAACTGGTCAAGCGAGGGCGTCATCGTGGCTCTGAAGGTGAGGGCCGGGAAGCTTGCCACCTGACCGGCTCAGCAATCTCCGATCGACTTGCCCCTTGCCACACCCATGCGCCTGATGCCGGGATTGGGAACCAACCAGGCAGGAGGCAGTTAAGGGATCAGGAGAGCCCCGATGCCGCTTTATCTGCTGAAAATATCGAATGACCGCGAGACGGAGATCGAGATCGAGGCCAGCGATGAAGCTGAAGCGATGAGTGTCGGCTATAATGCAATGGCTTTGTTTGTCTGCCGCAATTTCCCACCTCCCGAGTCGATCTCGATCCGCGTCGTCGATGCGAACCGGACACCGGTTGGGCGTCTCAAGATGACTTTCGAGATGGAGACCGCCGTTCGAGCCTCGCTGCAGTGACTGCCGAAACCTGCGTTCCACCGGGCGCGTTTCTGCAAGGAACCTGATGTGACTGCCGTTTAGGCACCGGCGCTACTTGTCATTACAGCAGAAGTACCTATTTTTGTGCGGCGCACCCTGTATGCGCGCTGCTTCTGTCATTCCCGAAGATATCGCTTTGGCGAAACCCTCTTGAAGGAGTTGCCCTCATGTCGATTTCCATGAACAACTTTGAAACTGCATCTGAAAAGAATGTCTCGGGCGGGCAGGTTGCTGCCGCTGTCGCCGAGGCACGCCTTGCCGTCGGGTACTCGCTGGAGCAGCTCGCTGTTACCACCGGCCTGACCATCGACCAGCTGACGGCCGTCGAAAACGGCGAAGGTGCCGATGCCGCGCTCCTGCACCGCATCGCCACCGCGCTTGGATTGCCAGCTGCAAGCTTCGTCGGCGTCTGAACGTCGCGGTCCCTAGTTGAAGATGCTCCGCTCTGCTTCCACGAGTTCATTGAGATAATCCAGCACCACCCGCAGCCGCACCAGATCGCGGCTGCTTTCATGATAAGTGGTCCAATAGGCACGGCGAATGGCAATGGCCGGAAGCACGCGGACAAGCTCCGGATGCTGCCGGGCGATATAGTCGTGAAGGATGCCGATGCCTGCACCCGATCGCACGGCCTCGGTTTGTCCGATCGCGCTCGAGATTTCGAAACTGGCGTCCCAGTCCCGCATCACCTCGCCGGTGAAGTTGAGCGACGGCGAGAAGATCAGGTCTTCCACATAGCCGATCCGCGGATGGCTCTTCAGGCCTTCGATGCTGTTCGGTTCGCCGTTTTCCGCCAGGTAGGCGCGGGAGGCATAGAGCCCGAGCGAGTAGTCGGTGAGCTTGGAGGAGATCAGCCGGCCCTGCACGGGCTGCTCGACGGTGATGGCGATATCGGCCTCCCGCTGCGAGAGCGAGAAGGAGCGGGGGACCGGCACGAGCTGCACCTTTAGCTGCGGGTGTCTCTGCGTCAGGCCCTTCAGCCGCGAGGCCAGAAATGAAACGCCGAAACCATCGGGGGCGCCGATGCGCACCGTACCGGCAATGGCCGTATCGATCCGCCCCGTGGCAGCCTGTGCGGCCAGCATCTCCGCTTCCATCCGCTCTGCCGCCTGGAAGAGGACGGCACCTTCGGGCGTCAGCTCGCAGCCATTGGTCCGGCGGATCAGCAGCCGGCTTTCCAGCGCCTCTTCCAGGTGGGTGACGCGCCGCCCCAGCGTGGCATGATTGATGCCGAGCCGACGCGACGCCGCCAGCAACTGGCCGGCCCTGGCGACCGCCAGGAACATCCGCACATCATCCCAATCCATCCACACCTCCTGATGCTGATTTATGCACAGCGGATGCGTAAACTATCGCGTTGCATTGTGCAATTTTGAGTGTCAGTCTGACCCACACACGAGCGGAGGAGCATTCCATGTACGAGATCGGTCATTTCATCGACGGCAAGCGCATCACCGGCGCCAGCGGTCGCACGGCCAATATATTCAATCCGGCCACCGGAGAGGTGCAGGGGACCGTCGCCCTGGCAAGCGAAGCAGAGCTGAGCGCGGCCGTCGAATCTGCTCGTTTGGCTCAGCCGGCCTGGGCTGCGACCAACCCGCAGCGCCGTGCCCGCGTCTTCATGAAGTTCGTGCAGCTGCTGAACGACAACATGAATGAGCTGGCGGAGATCCTGTCGCGCGAGCACGGCAAGACGATCGAGGATTCCAAGGGCGATATCATTCGCGGCCTCGAGGTCTGCGAGTTCGTGATCGGCATCCCGCATCTCTCCAAGAGCGAATTTACGGAAGGTGCCGGCCCCGGCATCGACATGTATTCGATCCGTCAGCCGGTCGGCATCGGCGCCGGCATCACGCCGTTCAACTTTCCGGGCATGATCCCGATGTGGATGTTTGCCCCGGCGATCGCCTGCGGCAATGCCTTCATCCTGAAGCCGTCCGAGCGCGACCCGTCGCTGCCGATCCGGCTGGCGGAACTGATGATCGAGGCCGGCCTGCCGGCGGGTGTCCTGAACGTCGTCAATGGCGACAAGGCGGTGGTGGACGCCATCCTCCACCACCCGGAAATCGGTGCCGTGTCCTTCGTCGGCTCCACCCCGATTGCCCGCTATGTCTATGCGACGGCCACTGCCGGCGGCAAGCGCGCCCAGTGCTTCGGCGGCGCCAAGAACCACATGATCATCATGCCGGATGCCGACCTCGACCAGGCGGCCAATGCGCTGATCGGCGCCGGCTACGGTTCCGCCGGCGAGCGCTGCATGGCGATCTCGGTGGCGGTGCCGGTGGGCGAGGAGACGGCCAACCGGTTGATCGAGAAGCTGACGCCGATGGTGGAAAGCCTGCGCATCGGCCCCTACACCGACGACAAGGCCGACTTCGGGCCGCTGGTCACCAAGGAGGCGCATACCCGCGTCACCGGGCTCATTGACCGGGGCGTCGAGGAAGGCGCCAAGCTCGTCGTCGATGGCCGGAACTTCAGGCTGCAGGGTTATGAGGAAGGCTACTTCGTCGGCGGCTGCCTGTTCGACGAGGTGACGCCGGAGATGGACATCTACAAGACCGAGATCTTCGGCCCGGTTCTCTCGGTCGTCCGTGCCGCCAACTACGAGGAGGCCCTGTCGCTTCCGATGAAGCACGAGTACGGCAACGGTGTCTCGATCTACACCCGCGATGGTGATGCCGCACGCGACTTCGCCAGCCGCATCAACATCGGTATGGTTGGGATTAACGTGCCGATCCCGGTGCCACTCGCCTATCATTCCTTCGGCGGCTGGAAGGCCTCGTCCTTCGGCGACCTCAACCAGCACGGCACGGATTCCATCCGGTTCTGGACCCGCACGAAGACCGTCACCAGCCGCTGGCCCTCCGGTATCAAGGATGGCGCAGAGTTCTCCATCCCGACCATGAAGTAACGCAAAGGGGCGGCCTGCCTTCGAGGGCGGGCTGCTTATTTGCTATTGAACTTAATTAGCCAGGCACTAGTTCTACCCCACCCGAGGAGGGGTAGCTATGGTGTATGAGTGGGATGAAAAACGCGCCCGGCGCACCTACTGGACAAGGCTTGCATTGACTGGCGCGGGATGCGTAGCGGCTATCGGCGCATCTCTTTGGATCGCCGACGCGTTCGGTTTCGGGTTTTGATAGCCCCGGTTCGGGCAAGGCCCTGAAATGGCGAGGCCGGCGAATGCCGGCCCCGTTTAGCTCTTGATGAAGTCGTATCAGTCCTCAGGGCCTTCATTCACGCCGACCTTGTCAACCAGTTCCGAAGCGACTTTCCGGTTTGCCGCGATGTCGGCAAGCGGCAGCGTGTCGGGCTTGATCGTGCCGAAGGACTTGACGATCTCTGAAGGCTCCGCACCCGGCATGACGGGATATTCGAACACCTGCTCCGCATAGATCTTCTGCGCCTCGCCGGACGCGAGGAATTCCATCAGCTTCACCGCATTGTCCTTGTTCGGCGCATTCTTGGCCAAAGCCATCGCCGAGATGTTGACGTGCGTGCCGCGGTCTTCGGTATTGGGGAAGAGCACCTTGATGGCGGCCGCCCAATCCTTCTGTTCCGGCTCCTTCTCGTTCGTCTGCATCAGTCCGACGTAGTAGGTGTTGCCGAGCGCAATGTCGCATTCGCCGGCCAGGATGGCCTTGGCCTGGTCCCGGTCGCCGCCGTTCGGCTTGCGCGCCAGGTTGTTCTTCAGGCCCGTCAGCCAGGTCTCCGTATAGTCCTCGCCATGTTCGGCGACCATCGAGGCGATCAGGCCGATGTTGTAGGAATGCTGCGCGTCACGGATGCAGATGCGGCCTTTCCACTTCGGATCGGCCAGTTCCTCATAGGTGATCTGGTCCTGCTCGACGCGATCCTTGGAGGCATAGACCACGCGGCCGCGGGTCGTCAGCGCAAACCACTCGCCGGCCGGATCGCGGAACTGCGCCGGGATGTCCTTGTTGATCGTCTCGTTGTCGGTCACCGGCTGCGTCACGCCGCCTTCAGTGGCTTCCATGACACGGGCGATGTCCACGGTCAGGATGACGTCTGCCGGCGAATTGGCGCCTTCCGCCTGGATGCGCTCAACGAGACCCTTGTCGAGGAACAGGACGTTGGTGGCGACGCCGGTTTCCTTCGTGAACTCGTCCAGCAACGGCTTGATCAGGTCCGGCTGACGGTAGGAGTAGATGTTCACCTCACCATCGGCCATCGCCGGCTGGACGGAAAAAATCGATACGCCGGCCAAAGCGCTGGCTGCTAAAATGCCTTTAAGTGCTGTCATGTGGAGCCCTCCATCGGTTCAAATCATTCTTGATCCGAAAAGTCATGATTTTTCGGGCTCGTCAACCGTTTCCATCTGTCCGAACCGATAACTTGATCACAATTTTCTTATTTTTGAATTGTTCAAAACTGCACGAGCCACTATATGTTGGGCGGACAAGACTCGGAGAGATAGCATGCGACTGACGAAACAAACCAACTACGCGGTGCGCATCCTGATGTATTGCGCCGCCAACGATGGCCACCTCAGCCGCATCCCCGAGATTGCGCGTGCCTATGGCGTGTCCGAGCTTTTCCTCTTCAAGATCCTGCAGCCGCTCAACAAGGCGGGCCTCGTTGAAACTGTACGCGGACGCAACGGCGGCGTGCGCCTCGGACGGGCTGCCGACCGCATCACCCTATTCGACGTCGTCAAGGTGACGGAAGACAGCTTCGCGATGGCCGAATGCTTTGAGGAAGGCGTCGCTGAATGTCCCCTCGTCGATAGCTGCGGCCTCAATTCCGCGCTTCGCAAGGCCCTCAATGCCTTCTTCGAAGTGCTGGCCGACTACACCATTGACGACCTCGTCAAGGCACGCCCGCAGATCAATTTCCTGCTGGGTCTCGATGAGGTTCGACGCCCCCTGAAGCTTGCTGCGGTGCCCGCGCCCGCCGCCTGACCACTCGCCTGATCGGCGCCGGCAACGTCCGGCCCCGAGGTTGACCTTCTGCTGACATGCAATAGAAAGAAAATGGCTCCGGGTCCGGCAGCCTGTCTTTCCCTGCCTTGGCGTCAGCATGTCCCTTCTGGAAATCCGCGTCTTCGCACTGACCGCCGTGATTGCTGCAGCTGGCGCGGCTCTCGCCTATCTCCTCGAGTTCCCAGCCCCCTATCTCGTCGGGCCGGCCGTTGCTGTGACGATAGGCGGGCTTGCAGGACTGGATCTTCGCATCCCGGTGCTGGCCCGCAACGCAAGCTTCGTCATCGTCGGCCTGTCGATGGGAACGGGGCTGACCCCTGAGATCTTCGTCGCCGCCAGGACATGGCCGCTGAGCTTCCTGATGGTGCCCGTGGCCATCGTCATTCTTCTCTATGCCGCGACCTGGATCCTCGAACGCTTCTTTGGCTACGACCGGGCGACCGCGCTGCTTGCGGCATCGCCGGGGCACCTGAGTTTCGTCATCAGTCTCGCAGCGGATACCAAGAGCGATCTCCTTGCCGTCGGTGTCATCCAGAGCGTGCGCGTGCTGGCGCTCACCCTGACGGTGCCGCTGATCGTCGATGTGCTGGGGTTGGTGGGCCTGGAGCCTTCCGCTGCCAATCCGACGATGGGACTTGTCCCGCTTCTGGCCTCTTTCGCAGTCGCTGTCCTGCTCGGTCTGATCTTTCTGCGCTGGAAGACCCCCGCGGCCCTCCTGCTCGGCGGCATGGTCGCATCCGGCGCGACCCACATCACCGACATCGTCGTCGGCGATCTTCCCGCCTGGATCATGGTGCCGACCTATGTCCTCCTCGGTGCCATGATCGGGTCGCGGTTTTCCGGTGCCTCGCTCAAGGCGATGCGCACGGCCTTCGTTGCCGGCGCCGTGGTGACCATCGTCGTCGTCGCACTGGCAGCCGTCATTGCCGCTCTGGTCTCCTGGCTGACGTCCGTGCCGGTGGATGCTGCGCTGATCGCCTTCGCGCCCGGTGGGCTGGAAACCATGGCCGCCATGGCGGTGATGCTCAATGCGCAGCCCACCTACGTCGGCGCCCATCACATCTTGCGGCTCCTCATTCTGTCGGCCCTTATGCCCTATGTCCTGCGCCGGGATCTGAGGGCGAAGCCGTAAGTGCCGATAAGATGCCCTCACATCTTGTCGAAGAGCCTTCAGATCGGGTAGCAGGCATCTTTCTCACGTTAGGATAAACGGTCCATGTCCAAGGAAAATCCATCTGCCATCATCGTCATGGGCGTCAGCGGTGCGGGAAAATCATCCATAGGAGAACGCCTGGCCGTCCGGCTGGGTTGCCGGTTCGTCGAAGGCGACCGGCTCCATCCCGCCTCCAACGTGGAGAAGATGGCAAAGGGCATGCCACTGACCGACGAGGATCGCTGGCCATGGCTCGATCTGGTCGGGCAGGAACTGGCAGCGTCGGTCGCAGAGGGCAAAAGCCTCGTGCTGTCCTGCTCGTCTTTGAAGAGGATCTACCGCGACCGCCTCAGGCAGGCAGCCGGCGGGCATCTGCGCTTCGTCTTCCTGAAGGGCACGCCGGAACTGCTTGAGCTCCGGATGGGGGAACGCACAGGCCATTTCATGCCGCTGTCACTTCTCCACACGCAGCTTGCGACGCTCGAAACGCCTGAAGGCGAAGAAGGTGTCGTGACGGTGGACATCGATGCGACTTTGGAAGAGATCGTCGAGGCGGCCCACTCGGGGCTCATGAAGCAGGGCTTGTAAAGCCTAGTTTAACTGTCTGGTGGGATAGTACCTGATTACATACGAAAATGTTGATGAAACATTCTCGGAGATGATCTGGGTCACGCCTATCTCCGTACACGCATATACGCAAGTGCTTGACAGCATTGCGTGGAGGCAGCTGGCAAAGACCGCTTGAGCCTATGTGTGAGGGAAGTACTGACGATGCCTGAGATGACCGAAACCGCCACCTGGGGCCAACTGCGCCGGGTCCCGAAGCAGGAACGTAGCCGAGACCGGATCGACGAGATCCTGAAGGTCTCGATGGACCTGATCGGCAAGAAGGGCATCGATGCCGTGACCATGAAGGAGATCGCCTCTCTTTCCGGCGGCCCCATCGCATCCGTCTATCAGTACTTTCCAAACAAGACCGCCATCGTCGCAATGCTCTATGAGCGTTACGCGGACGAGGTGAAGGATATGATCGAGGCCGGTGTCACGAACCTGCAGTCCAGTCAGGATGTGCTCGCTGCGATCGACGGGCTTGTCGACGGTTACTACGAGAAGGTCAAGGATACACCAGCCATTCAGGACCTGCTGAATGCCGCACAGGCATGCAAGCAGCTGGCGGCAATCGACCTGGAGCAATCGCGGGTCCACAGCAGGATCTTTGCCGAAGCCACGCATCGATTCGTACCCGCTGACCTGCGGGAAGAATTCGACAGGATGGTGCTGTTGATGTTTCACCTCGCAGCCGGTGCCATTCGGCTGGCCTTGCTCGTCGAAGACGAGAACGGCGTAGGGGTCATCCGGGATTTCAAGGCGGCAGCTGGCGTCCAGTTCCAGCGTTTCATCGCTCCGTCCGATTAGTCGGCGGCGCAGCCGCGCTACAAGCCGAGCCTGTCCCGCATCCCGTACCACCAGGCGCCCAGTGCCGTCAGCGGCACGCGCAGCGCCCTTCCGCCCGGAAAGGGCAGGTTGGGCAAGGAGGCCCAGACATCGAAGCGCTCGGCATGGCCGGCCACCGCTTCACCGAGGATCTTGCCGAGCAGATGCGTCGTGGTAACGCCGTGGCCGCTGTCGCCGTGGGAGAAGAAGACCGTCTCGGAAATCTTGCCCATGTGCGGGATACGGGTCAGCGTCAGCGCGAAATTGCCGCTCCAGGCGTAGTCGATCCGGACGTCCTTGAGCTGCGGGAAGGTCTTCAGCATGTTGGGGCGGATCACGCTCGTCAGATCCTTCGGGTCATGTCCGCCGTATCCGATGCCGCCGCCGTAGAGCAGGCGGTTGTCGGCGGTGCGGCGGTAGTAGTCGAGGATGTAATTGGCGTCCTCGACGCAGTAGTTGGCAGGCAGCAGGCTTTCGGCAAGCTCCGCATCGAGCGGTTCCGTGGCCATCACCTGGCTGGACACCGGCATCATCCGCCCATGGATCTCCGGCAGCAGGGGAGAGAGATAGGCATTGCCGCAGACCAGCACATAGTTTGCCCGCACGGACCCCTCCGCGGTGCGCACCAGCGGTCTTTCGCCTGTTTCGACGCCCGTCACGCGCGATCCTTCAAAGATGCGACCGCCGAGAGACTCCACCACTGCCGCTTCGCCCAGCACGAGGTTCAGAGGATGGATGTGTCCGCCCAGACGGTCGATCATGCCGCCGGCATAGCGGTCCGTCTTCACATATCGGGAGACCTCGTCCTTGCCGACCATCTCGAGGCCGGAGTGACCGTATTTCTCCCAGTTCGCCTTGTGAGCCGCCATCTCGCGGACCTGCTTCTCCGTGAAGGCCGCAAAGAAGCCGCCCTGCACGAGACCGCAGTCGATCTTGTATGTCGCAACCCGGTTGCGGATGATCTCGCCGCCCTCAAGCGACATGGCTCCGAGCTTCACCGCCTTGTCGGAGCCATACCGCCCGGCGATCGTCTGCAGGTCGCGGCTGTAGCCGTTGACGATCTGGCCGCCGTTGCGACCGGACGCGCCGAAACCGATCCGCTCTGCCTCCAGCACGACGACCGAATATCCCCGTTCGCAAAGCTCCAGTGCCGCCGAGATCCCGGTGAAGCCGGCACCGATGACGCAGACATCCGCCTCGATCTCCCCCTGCAACTGCGGCCGGACCCGCTTGTCGTTGGCGGAAGCCGCATACCATGAGTTGGCGTGGCGGGGATTGTCGCTGGTCTTGTAGGTCATGTCACACCGTCCGGATGTAGGCGTCATACTCCACGTCGGTGACGCGAAGAGAGAATTCCTGGATCTCCTGCTGCTTGCAGGCGGTATAGAGCGCGCGGTATTTCGGACCCAGCGTAGCATAGGCGAAGGTAGACTTCCCGAATTCGTGCACGGCGGAGGCCCAGTTGGTCGGCAGCGGCTCGTGGCTCACCGCATGCGCGTCGCCGGTAATCGCGCCGCCGGGATTGCGCTTCTCCCGTATGCCGGCCAGTGCCGCGCTGAGGATCATGGCCAGCACGAGATAGGGGTTGGTATCCGCGCCAGCGACACGATGCTCGATGCGGGTCGCCGGCTTGCTCGCCGTAATGACACGCACGGCGGCAGAACGGTTGTCGAAGCCCCAGGAGGCGTAGGTCGGCGCATGTTCGCTCGGCCGCAGGCGCCGATAGGAGTTCGCGTGCGGGGCAAACACCGCCATGCTCTCCCCCATGTTCTCCAGGAGGCCGCCGACCGAGTGGAACAGCATTTCCGAAGGTCCGTCCTCGCCCGCATAGACGTTGGCGCCGCTTTCGTTGAGCAGCGAGAAATGCACATGCATGCCACTGCCTGCCTGCATGCCGTAGGGTTTTGCCATGAAGGTCGCATCGAGATCATTCGCCCGCGCAACGCCCTTGACCACGCGCTTCAGCAGCACGGCATAATCGGCGGCCTTCAGTGCATCCGGCACATGGTTCAAGTTGATCTCATACTGCCCGGGGCCGTTTTCGCGCAGCGTCGTATCGGCGGGGATGCCCTGCGCCCGCGCCGCTGACGCGATGCCGTGAAAGACGTCCTCGAAGTCCTGCAATTCGGAGATCGACAGAACCTGCGTCTGTCCCGTGTGCCAGCGTCCCTCGCGCGAGTTAGGCGGTCGGACCGGGTCAAGCGCCGAGCGGACGGGGTCGATCAGATAGAACTCGAGTTCGGTGGCCACCACCGGCGTCAGGCCCAGCCGGGCAAAGCCCCTGAGGACATTGGCCAGCACCTGGCGCGGGTCGCCATAGAAGCCGCTGCCGTCCGGGTCGCGCATGGCAAGCAGGACCTGCGCGGTGGGGCGGTTGAGCCATGTGACGCGCGACAGCGTGCCCGGCACCGGAAAACAGAGCCCGTCCGGATCGCCGGTGCCTTCCGCCAGCCCGGCAGCGTTGACGTCGCGTCCCCAGACGTCGAGCGCATAGACCGAGCGTGGCATCGCCATGCCGTTGGCCAGCACGTCGAGAGCCCGTTCGCGGGGGATCCATTTGCCCCGCGGCACGCCGTTCACGTCGATGACGAAGGCCTCGAGGACCTCGATGTCGGGATTGCTGTCGAAGAAGATCTGAGCTGAGCTGATTTCGTCCATGAAACACCAGGTAATCGTTATGCCGTTGGCGCCACAGGCGCTCGAGCCCCTTGGGCTGTTCTAGCGGTGAACGGTCTTGGCGTTGTAGATGAGATATCGAACCAAAAGGTCGGACGGCCCTCGCGGGGCCGACCGTATCGCCGTGGATGCGGACTGTATCCGCATTTGCCGCAGGGTGCCAGTCAAGCGCCGAACCGCTCAGGCCGGTAGGCGGAGATGTCGATGAACGGCGTCTCCCCGGTGATGGCCTCGGCAATGGCGCGGCCGGTGGCCGGCCCGAGCGTCAGTCCGTGGTGGGCGTGCCCGAAGGCGAACCACAACCCGCTGTGACGCGGCGCCTTGCCGATCACCGGCATCATGTCCGGCGTGCAGGGGCGGGCGCCCATCCAGGGCTCCTCGTCGAGCCGCTCCCCGAGCGGGAAGATGCCGCGCGCAACGGCCTCGGCCCGGTCCAGCTGGACCGGTGTCTTCGGCGCATCGCGAAGGGCAAATTCCGCCCCCGTCGTCAGCCGGATGCCCTGGTTCATCGGCGCGAGGAAATAGCCGCGCTCGGCATCCATGGTCCAGCCGTTGAGCTTCGCGTTCCCCTCGGTACCGTAGTGCATGTGGTAGCCGCGCTTGACGCCGACGAGGAAGCGATAGCCGAGCGGCTTCGTCACCGTGTCGGACCAGGGGCCGAGCGCCACCACCACGTCCTTGGCTTCGACCACGCCGTCACCGGCCACCATCCGCCAGCCGGTGGCGGTCTGCGACAGGCTCTTGGCATCGCCGTTGAGGAACCGGCCGCCGAGCTTTTCGAACAGGCGCAGATAGGCCATCGTCAGCGCATGCGGATCGCGCACCGACCATGGGTCCTCCCACTTCAGTCCACCGACAAAATCCGTGCTGAGGCTCGGTTCCTGGGCAGCGATATCGGCGGGTGACAGTTCCTTGAAGGCAACGCCATATTCGCGATTCAGCCGGCCCGCCTCGCGCAGTTCGCCATCGCGCTTGGCAGAGGTGCGAAACACCTCCGTCCAGCCCTGCTTGACGATCAGGTCCTCGGCGCCGGCCTCTTCGATCAGCTCGTTGTGGGTGTCGATCGAATGCTCGATCAGCGGCGCATAGGCGCGCGCGATCAGCTGGTGCCGGCTGAGGTTGGAATTCCACCAGTATTTGGCGAGGAAGGATGACACCAGCGGAATGGCCCGCCAGTGGTAATGCGCATCGATGCGATTGTTGAGCGCGTAGCGGAGGATCTGGCCGAACTGCTGCGGGAAGCCGTAGGGAACGACGCCCTCGCGCTGGATCAGTCCGGCATTGCCGTAGGAGGTCTCCTCGCCCGCGCCGCGCCGGTCGACCAGTACCACCGACTTGCCGCGCCGCGCCAGGTGCAACGCCGTGGAGACGCCGACAATGCCGGCACCGAGAACGATCGCATCCGCTGTCATATCTGCTTGTTTCCAGTCCTGTTATGCATGGGGCGAACATGCCGAGGACGATGCTGCGGTGCAAATGAAAAATGGTTACGATCGACGTTTCTGGGTCGGATACAGCCCGTGCCGCGCTTGTCCGCTGCGCTGCACACGGTATAGCTTCGCAAAAGACAGGATGATCAAAGGGCAGGTGACAGGATGAAGTTCGGAACGAGCGGGTTGAGAGGGCTGTCGCCAGACCTGAAGGGCGCGGCGTCCATGCAATACGCAGCCGCCTTCGGCCGGTATCTTCTGGAGAGCGGGAAAGCCAGGCCCGGAGCGGAAATTCTCCTGGGACGCGACTTTCGCGACTCCAGCCCTGAGATTTCTGGAAACTGCGCTGCCGCACTCTCTAGGCATGGGTTCGAGGTGATCGATTGCGGCACCGTGCCGACGCCGGCACTGGCGCTCTATGGACTGGAAAAGGGCGCAGCCGCGCTGATGGTGACCGGCTCCCACATTCCCGCGGATCGCAACGGCATCAAGTTCTACCGGCCGGACGGCGAGATCGACAAGCAGGATGAGGAGGCGATCAGCAGCCTGGCGTCGGCTATCGATGAAGTCGGGCGGGACGAGGGCAACACCATCGCGACGATCGATCGATCCGAGGAATGCGCTGCCCTCTTCATGGAGCGCAACCGCTCACTCCTGCCCAACCAGGCGCTCGCCGGCTTGAAGGTCGGCGTCTATCAGCACAGCACCGTCGCCCGTGATCTGCTGGTGGAGGTCCTTGCGTATTACGGTGCCGAGGTTGTCGCGCTCGGCCGCTCGGCGACCTTCATCCCGGTGGATACGGAAGCAGTCTCGACCGAGACGATCGAAAGAATGAAAGCTTGGGCGAGAGAGCATCACATTCATGCAATCGTCTCCGCCGACGGTGACGGGGATCGCCCTCTCGTGTCGGACGAGACAGGAATGCCGATCCGGGGCGATCTGCTGGGCGTCGTTGCCGCACGCTTCCTGGATGCTGCCGTGACGGTGACGCCGGTGACGTCGAATTCCGGAATCGAGGCCGCAGGCAGCTACGAGGTCGTCCGCACCCGGGTCGGGTCCCCCTATGTGATCGCTGCCATGGACGAGGCCGTGGCAGCCGGCAAGCAGCGCGTCATGGGCTTCGAAGCCAACGGCGGCCTGCTGACCGCAACCGATTTCACGGTCAACGGCCGGATCGTCAGGGCCCTGCCGACCCGCGATTGCTTCCTGCCGATCCTGGCGATGCTTTTCCTTGCCGCCCAGGAGAAGAAGCCGCTGTCGGAACTTGCCTCCTCCTTCGGTCTTCCCTTCGCCGCCGCCGACCGCCTGGAGAACTTCGCGCTCGATAAGAGTTCGGCCCTGATGGCGTATCTGCGAAAGGGCGACCAGGAGCTGCAGGAGTTTCTGGCGCCGATCGGAAACGTCGCCGGCAAAAGCGACATCGACGGACTGCGGATCACGCTGGCGGACAGGCGCATCATCCACTTCAGGCCCTCGGGCAACGCCCCGGAGATGCGGTGCTACGTTGAAGCCGAGGACAGCGCGGCAGCCGAGGCACTTCTACAGGCCGGTCTGGCGCGCATCCGGGAGTGGGCCTCAGCTTCCGCCTGAGGTCGGTAGTCACGAGGAACTTTCATGGCCGCTCCGGGTTCGCCCTGCCAGATAGGAGAGCCTCATGAATATCCGTTACCTCGTAATTGGCCTCATCATAGCCGTGATTGCGCTCGTGATCATCATGTCTCGCCCGTTCCAGTCGACGGTGGTGGAGGAAGATCCGGGCCAGCCGTCGCCCCACGCCATCGATCAATGACCTGCTGCCGCTGGGGCTCCATCCGGGGCCTCGGCGGTAGCCTTCGTTGTTGCTCTTGCCCGCCAGGGTCGCCGGAGTTTCGTTTCCCCACTATCCGGCAGGAGCTAAATGGCGGCCGATGCTGCCGCATCAGGAACCTTCGCGTGCGAAATGCTGTTCAGAAGTCGAGCAGCCAACCGGAAGTGACCCATGACCAAAAGCAGAGCGGCAAAAGCGCCGTCCGATTTCGATCGTTTCGCGACACTCCACGGCATTCCGCCTGACTACGAAGACCAGCAAGGCAAGATCCGTCCGGTTCCGGAGGCGACGCGCCGCAAGATGCTGGAAGCGCTCGGCATCTCCGCTGATCCAGCCGTTCTGAAAAGCCAGGACAAAGGCCTTCAGCCGCCACGGCTGGAGCTGGACGGGCGCGCACACTGTTATCTTCCTGAGTTTCTGGAAAAATCGCCGGTCTGGGGCATCTCGCTGCAACTCTATGAACTGAGATCGCAGCGCAACTGGGGAATCGGCGACTTTGCCGACCTTCGCGAATTCTGCGCGATTGCAGCGTCGGCCGGAGCCGATTTCATCGGCCTCAGCCCGCTTCATGCGCTGTTTCTCACGGACCCCAGCCGGTGCAGTCCCTATTCGCCCTCGAGCCGTGTCTTCCTCAACCCTCTCTACATTGCCGTCGACAAGGTGGAGGGGTTCGATCCGTCCTGGGTGGGCGCAGCGGAACTGGAAAGCCTCCGGTCCGCAGACATGGTGGACTACAAGGCCGTTGCAGACCTGAAGCTCGCCGTCCTGCGAAGGATCTGGACGTCCTGGCGCCAGAAGGGCCTCAAGAAGGAGGCGCTTGAACGGTTCAAAGCGGAGCACGGTGAGGTTCTGCGCAGGCACGCCGTCTTCGAGGCGATTTCGCTTCACATGGCGGCGGAAGGCCATGGCAGCGGTTGGCGGCAGTGGCCTTCGCAGTTCCAGAAATGGGACGGCGATGCGGCTCGCCATTTTGCCGAAACGCAGTCGGACGAAGTCGAGTTTCACATCTGGCTGCAGTGGCTGACCGCAGCGCAGCTCGCCGAGGTCACAGCCGATACGTCGCGCCTGGGCATGCGCGTCGGCCTCTACTTCGACCTTGCCGTTGGCGAAGCGCCGGATGGCTCGTCCACCTGGAGCACGCCCGATCTCGAGCTGCCCGGCATGCGGGTCGGCGCGCCGCCCGATTTCTTCAGCACCAGCGGTCAGGATTGGGGTCTGGTCGCGCTTTCGCCCAAGGCGCTGCAGGACCAGGGCATGGCGCCCTACCAGGAGCTCATCGACGCGTCCATGCGATATGCCGGAGCGCTGCGCATCGATCATGCGATGGGCATCTGGCAGCTGTTCCTGCTGCCGGAGGGCGAAGCGCCTGCCGTCGGGGGCTACCTTCGCTATCCTTTCCCGGACATGGTCTCCGCTCTTTCTCGTGTCAGCCACGAGCGACGGAGCATCGTCATCGGCGAAGATCTGGGCAATGTCCCGAACGGGTTCCGGGAGGTCATGGAAGAGGCGAATATCCTCGGCTACCGGGTTCTCTATTTTGAGGAAGCCGATCCCAAGGGCTATGACATCAGCGGCATGACGCGCCTGTCGCTTGCCTGCCTGGGAACCCACGACATGCCGCCGCTGATCGGCTGGTGGCGTGGCGAGGATATAAACCTGGCGCTGGAGCTGGGACTGACGGAGCCCGAAGCGGCAAAACAGGCCAGGTCGGATCGGGCCGCACAACGCACGAGCTTTCTGGACGGACTGGGATTGTCGGGGCTGATCGAGCGTCGGAACGTCATGGCCACGATCGCCGACAGCTCAAGCGGCATCACGACAGAAGTGGCCGTGGCCATGCATGGGCTTCTTGCCCGGGCGCCGAGCCTGATGGTCGCGCTGCGGCTCGCCGATCTCGTCGGCGAGGACCAGCCCACCAATGTTCCCGGGACGTCGGATGCCTATCCGAACTGGCAGCGCAAGCTCCGTCTGCCGGTAGAGGAGATGGCAGAGAGCTCGCTGTTCAAGCAGATCGTCACCGTCGTCGCCGAAGAAAGGCCGAGAAAGGCTTGAAGCCAAGATGAGGATCGCCGCAGCCGCCTTGGTGGCGGCGGCGGATGCTCAGTCGCTATCGGCGCGCGAAGCGGCCTTCGCCTCCGCCGGGGTGGGATGCGGCTGGTCCGCGAGTTCGGTCGGCTGGTGGGTAAAGCCTTCGACCCCGGAAATGGGCTGAAGATCCCGCTGGATCTCCACAGGGCTGACCGCGAACGCACCGACCAGTTTCGCCACCGACAGCAGTGCATCCGTGTGGATGCGTTCATAGCCATGCGAGGCGTCGACGCCGAAGGTCACGAGGGAGGTCCGCACATCATGTCCGGCTTCGATGGCCGATGCCGAATCCGATCGGTAGTAGCGAAACACGTCCTTCTGGTAGGGGATCTCTTCCACCTTGCACAGGTCGACGAGTTTCTTCGTCAGGTGGTAGTCGAACGGTCCCGACTGATCGGCCATCGCGATGGTGACGCCGAATTCGGAGGAGTTCTGTCCCGGCGCGGTGGTCCCGTTGTCGATCGCCAGCATCGAGGCGACATCTGCGGTGATGACGGAGGAAGCACCGACGCCCACTTCTTCGGCGATCGTAAACAGCCAGTGCGTGTCGACCGGTGTTGCCGCTCCCGCGCGCTCCAGCGCCTCGATGGCCGCCAGCGCGATGGCGACACCCGCCTTGTTGTCCAGATGGCGCGAATTGATAAAGCCGTTGTCGAGGAATTCCGGCGTCGGGTCGATGGCCACCGTGTCGCCGACGTCAATTCCAAGCGCGCGGGTTTCCTGAAGCGAATGAGTCAGGGCATCGATGCGAAGCTCCACGTAGCGCCAGCCGACGGGCAGCGTGTCCACCTCGTCGTTGAACGTGTGGCCGGACGCCTTCAATGGCAGGATGGTGCCGCGGAAGCTCCCCTTGCTGCTGAAGATCGTTACCCGCGCCCCTTCCGCAAAGCGCGCCGACCAGTGGCCGATCGGGACCAGCTCCAGCCGACCGTTGTCCTTGATGAACTTCACCTGGGCGCCCAGCGTGTCGAGGTGCGTGACCATCGCGCGGGCGCCGCGACGGCGGCTTCCCTGGCGAATGGCGCGAATGGCGCCCCGCCGCGTCAGCTCCGGATGCAGGCCCAGCCGCTCCAGTTCCCGCGAGCAGTAATGGACGATTTCGTCCGTATAGCCGGTCGGGCTGGAGATCGCGAGAAGCGCCTTCAACTGCCCCAGAAGGTAGTTTTGATCTATGTCGATGGTCATCGTGACTTACATTTTTCCCAGTGCGACGCTTGCTGCCCGGTGCCCGGAATGTGGAAACAGCAGGTCGAGGAAGCGTTCGGCGGTCGGCTGCGGCTCATGATTGGCAAGCCCCGGGCGTTCGTTGGCTTCGATGAAGACGTAATCCGGGTCGGTCGGCGACCGGACCATGAAGTCGATCCCGACCACCGGGATGTTGATCGCGCGGGCTGCGACGACCGCAGCCTCGACCAGCCGGGGATGAACGATTTCGGTGACGTCATGGATCGAGCCGCCGGTATGGAGATTGGCGGCCTTGCGCACCATGACTTCCTGACCCTTGTCGAGAACGCTCTCCAGTGCAAGGTCGTTCAGCTTCAGGCAGCGTTCGGTCTCGGCGTCGATCGGGATCCGGCTCTCGCCGCCGGTGGCGGCAGCCCGGCGGCGCGACTGGGCTTCGATCAACCGGCGGACGGTTTGCTGGCCGTCACCGATCACGGTGGGCGGGCGGCGGACTGCTGCGGCGACGAGCTTGAAGTCGATCACCACGAGCCGCAGGTCTTCGCCTTCGAAGCAGGACTCGATGAGAACGCGGTCGCAGACCTCCCGGGCCTCCGCGATCGCGCGCTTGACGGACTCCAGGTTGTCGAGACCGACGGCCACCGCACGACCCTGCTCGCCCCGTGCGGGCTTCACCACCGCGCGTCCGTGCCGATCCAGAAATTCGGTGAGCTGCGCGTCGTCGTCGGTCGCATTGATCTGCTCCGGCACGGAGAGGCCGGCCCGCTCGACGACGCGCCGGGTGACCGCCTTGTCGTCGCAGATGGACATGGCAACGCCCGAGGTCAGTTCCGACAGGCTCTCGCGGCAATGGACCGAACGACCGCCTTGTGACAGCCGAAAGAAGCCGCCTTCGCCGTCGGTGATCTCCACATGGACGCCGCGCCGGCGCGCCTCGTCGACGATCAGCCGGGCATAGGGGTTGAGAACGTCATAGGCCTCCAGCGGGCTGGCGTAGAGCCGTTCGTTGATGGAATTCTTCCGTTTGACCGCGAAGGCCGGAATGCGCCGGAAATGCAGCTTCTCGTAGAGGCCGATGGCCTGCTCGTTGTCGTGCAGCACCGAGAGATCCATGCAGGCGGCACCGCGGGCCTTGAAGTGCTCTGCCAGCCGCCGCACCAGCGCCTCGCCGATCCCGGCGTGGCGCGCCTGCGGGTCGACGGCCAGGCACCAGAGCGAGGAGCCGTGTTCCGGATCGTTGAAGGCGCGTCGATGGTCGATGCCGGTCACCGTCCCGATGATCTCGCCGGAGCTCTCGTCTTCCGCAACGAGATAGGTGATCGAGCGGTTGTCGCGGTTGGACCAGAAGAAGTCCGGGCGCACCGGCACCATCCCGCGTGCGGTATAGATGCGGTTGACCGCATCGGCATCGGTTTCCGACGAAAGGCGCCGAACGAAGAATCCGCGGGGTTGCTTGCGGCTGCTGCGATAGGTCGCCAGATCCAGGCGGAACGTGTGGGACGGATCGAGGAACAATTCCTGCGGGGCCGCCGCAAGAAGCACATGCGGATCGCCCACGTAGACTGCGATGTCGCGGTGCTCGGGAGCCTCCTCCCGCAGCGCCGAAACCAGCTGCTCCTGGCTCTTGAAGGTCTGTGCGAACAGAAGGCGTCCCCAGCCGCAATCCACCTGCGATGCTTCCACGGCGATCACCATGTCAGGCGCCTGGGAATGCTGACCGTGACTGGAATAGTCGACCCTCTGCTTGAGGCGATGGGCAACCGATTTTGCGGAACGGTAGCGCCCGGCCTTTTCGTCTGTCATCGTCTTCCCCATCCTGCTTAAACCCCGTGGGTCTGCAACCACATTTCGAGAAGGCCGACCTGCCAGAGCTCCGAGCCCCTCAGCGGCGTGATGTGGTCGGCAGGGCTGTCGAAAAGCTGCTGCAGGTAATCTTCACGGAAGAGGCCCCGCTCCTTTGCCGCCTTCGAGGTCAGTGCATCCCGCACCATGTCGAGATAGGGACCATCGACGTACTTCAGCTGCGGGACCGGGAAGTAGCCCTTCTTCCGGTCGATGACTTCGGAGGGAACGACGAGGCGCGCGGCATCCTTCAGCACGCCCTTGCCGCCTTCGCGCAGCTTCTCTTCCGGCGGAATTTTTGCCGCCAGCTCGACCAGTTCGTGGTCGAGGAAAGGCACGCGCGCCTCCAGGCCCCAGGCCATCGTCATGTTGTCGACCCGCTTGACCGGATCGTCCACCAGCATCACCTGGCTGTCGAGGCGGAGTGCCGCATCCACCGGCGTATCGGCGTGGGGGCCGCGCAGGTGGTTGGCGACATAGTTGAAGCTCACGTCCTCGTCCGTCATCCAGTCCGGGTTCAGGTGCTGTCCGAGCTTCTCGTGCGAGCGGTCGAAGAAGACCTTCGCGTAGTCCGCCGCCACGTCTTTGGAATTGGCGAGCGGCGGATACCAGTGATAGCCGCCGAAGACTTCGTCGGCGCCCTGGCCGGACTGCACGACGCGGATGTGCTTCGACACCTCCTGCGACAGCAGATAGAAGCCGGCATTGTCGTAGGAGACCATCGGCTCCGACATCGCTTCGAAGACGCCGGGGAGGGCGCCCATCAGCCGTTCCGACGGTACGAAGATCTGGTGGTGATCTGTCCCGAAGTGTTTGGCGACCAGGTCGGAGTAGACGAACTCGTCACCCTTTTCGCCATTGGCGGCCTCGAAGCCGACAGAGAAGGTCATCAGGTTCTTCTGCCCCATCTCGGCTAGCAGACCGACGATCATGCTGGAATCGACGCCGCCGGACAGCAGCACGCCGACCGGTACATCGGCGACCATGCGCCGCTTCACGGCCGTCCGCAGGGCGTCCAGCACCAGGTCGCGCCAGTCCTGCGAAGAAAGCTTGGCCATCGACGGATCCCGCTCGTATGGCGGGCTCCAGTAGAGCGTGTCTTCTTCGCGCCCGTCGCGCTCGATGACGCGGATGGTCGCCGGCGGCAGCTTCTGGATGCCGTTGACCATGGTGTGCGGTGGCGGCACGACGGCGTGGAACGTCATATAGTGATGCAGCGCCGTCTTGTTGATCGAGGTGTCGATGTCGCCACTCTTCAGAAGCGCGGGCAGGAAGGAGGCAAAGCGCATCGACTTGCCGGTGCGGGCGAGGTAGAGCGGCTTGATGCCGAACCGATCGCGTGCCATCACCACCCGGCCGCTGTCGCGCTCGTGGATGACGAAGGCGAACATGCCGTGGAAGCGCTTGACGCATTCCGTTCCCCAGGCATGCCAAGCCTTGAGGATGACCTCCGTGTCGCCATGCGAGAAGAAGCGGTAGCCTTTCGCCTCGAGATCCTTGCGCAGCTCCGGATAATTGTAGATGCAGCCGTTGAACGCGATGGTCAGACCGAGCTCGGCGTCCACCATGGGCTGTCGTGCCTTTTCCGAGAGGTCGATGATCGAAAGCCGCCGGTGCCCGAGCGCAGCATTGCCATGGATCACCAGCCCCGAGCCGTCCGGCCCGCGCGGCGCAATGGCGTCCATCATCCTCGCCTGTACAAGGGGGGAAGGCTGGGCGCCGTCGAAGCGTATCTCACCACAAATTCCACACACGGTTCCGCTCGATCCTTTTGCTATTGATTGTTTGCGTAACAGTTATAGGTCTAATAATTAGAGTTCGAATGAAGCAGGTCAAGTCTATGAGCATCGGCGGAAACGGGATTGAAGGGAAAAAGTTTCAGGCATCCCATGCCAGAACCATCGAGAAAGCGGTCCGACGCATCGTCCGCGCCCATGATCTGCAGTCGCGGGCGCTGGCCAAGCGGTGTGGTCTGACCGCCGCTCAGCTGGTGCTGATGAAGGGAATTGCGGAGCTGGGGGAGGTGACCTCAGGCGCGCTTTCCGTCTACGCCGACATCAGCGCGGCCACGGTTGTGACCATTCTCGACAATCTCGAGGAGCGCGGGCTGATTCAGCGCTACCGCTCCGGCAGCGACCGGCGGATCGTGCATACGCGGCTGACGGAGACGGGCGCCGCCCTGATGGCGCAGGCTCCGGATCCGATGGGCGACGTCTTCCTCGACCGTTTCGCAAAGCTGCCGCCGGAGGAGCGCCAGTCGCTGGCGGATGCCGTATCGAGACTTGGGGAACTGATGTCGAGCGCGGGCGAAGTTGCTCCCCTGGTGCCGGTGGACGGCGGCTAGAGGGAGGGAACGCAGCTCAAAATCGACGGGGCTGGAAGCGATGAAAGTCTCGCCCATATACCTCTGACGTCTTGCAGACGAGAGGAGGCAGCCATGACGATCACGAGAGACGAGATCAGACGCGTGCTGGGACCTGTCGATGACACCCTTGCCGCCGACATCGTCAACACCGGCGCCAATGAGCAGGAACTGGCGGAAGCCTGGGCCTGGGTCAACAGCGACGAGGCGCTTATCAATGACGGGAGGCCGCTGCCGGGTGGCCGTGTGGCAGAACTGGTGGCACTTTTGGTGGCCGACGAGGAGGAGGAGGACCGCTAGGTTCCCCGGCGGCGCGGTTCGTCACTCGGCGGCGGGGCGTTCCATCTCCTGGATCAGCGGCGAGGGGCGGCGGCGTCCCACCGAATGGATCTCCAGTCCGTACCGCTCTCCGATGGCGGGATCGTAGATATTGCGGCCGTCGAAGATCACCGGTGAGCGCAAGGCCGATCGGATGGCCAGGAAATCGGGTGCCTGAAACTGCTTCCATTCCGTGACGACGACGAGCGCGTCGGCGCCGGCAAGCGTGGCCTCCTTGCCCTCGCACAGCAATAGGTCCGGCCGTTCACCGTAGATCCGGAGGCATTCGTCCATGGCGGCCGGGTCGAAGGCCTGCACTTTTGCACCCGCCTGCCACAGCGCCTCCATCAGGACCCGTGACGGCGCATCGCGCATGTCGTCCGTCTTGGGCTTGAACGCCAGCCCCCACATCGCAAAAGTCCGGCCGCGCAGGTCGCCACCGAAATAGTGGAGGATCTTGGTGCACAGGAAGCTTTTCTGCTCCTCGTTGCGGGCTTCCACCGCCTTCAGCAGCAGTGGGTCGAAACCATCGGCTTCGGCCGTGCGGATGGTGGCTCGAATGTCCTTGGGGAAGCAGGAGCCGCCATAGCCGATGCCGGGATAGATGAAGTGATAGCCGATGCGCGGATCCGCGCCGATCCCGATGCGGACCTTCTCGATATCCGCCCCGAAGCGGTCGGCGAGGTTGGCCATCTCGTTCATGAAGCTGATCTTGGTGGCAAGCATGCAGTTCGCCGCATATTTGGTCAGTTCGGCACTGCGGACGTCCATGGCGATGATTTTCTCATGGTTGCGGTTGAAGGGAGCATAGAGCTCCCGCAACTGCTGCTCGGTGCGCAGGTTGTCGGTCCCGATGATGATGCGGTCGGGCTTGGTACAGTCGGCAACGGCCGATCCCTCCTTGAGGAACTCCGGATTGGAGGCGACATCGAAGCGAAGATCGCGTCGGCCGCGGTCCGCCAATTCCGCCGTCATGGCCGCGCGCACCTTGTCGGCCGTCCCGACGGGCACGGTCGACTTGATCACCACGGTCTTCGGCTCGTCCATGTGCCGGGCAATGCTGCGGGCGACGTTCAACACATGACGAAGGTCTGCTGACCCGTCCTCGTCGGGCGGCGTGCCAACCGCGATGAACTGCAGCGGCGAAAACGCGACGCCTTCCTTCGGATCGGAGGTGAACAGCAGGTGTCCGGCCTTCACGTTGTCGCGCACCAGCGCTTCCAGTCCCGGCTCGTAGATGGGGATCTTGCCGGCCTTCAGATCGGCGACCTTCTGTGCATCGATGTCGACGCACATCACGGTGTAGCCGGCCTCGGCAAAAACGGCCGCCTGAACGAGACCGACATAACCAATGCCAAAGAACACAATCTGCATGCAAAATCGTCCCGGCGGAGGGAAGCGTGAAGCGCCGGCAGAGCAGCCGACGGCAAGACGGTTCTAGACACTGTTCATGACAGTTGTGTGCAACGCCGGCGATGCGACCTTGCGAGAGTGGCACCAGAGCCCTATCTCCCAGGATAAGCCCGGGCCAATGGCCTCCGCCTCAATCCAAAATCAATAACGACACCTGACGCCTGCAACTGCAGGCGCAAACCAGGGGATTTTCACATGGAAGCTGCCAAGACTCTGGCCGAAATGACAGTCAGCGAGCGGCGGAAACTGATCGATTTCGTCGTCACCGCGCTGGAAGATACAGCCGAAGAGGCCGAGGAACACGGTGATGCCCTGTCGGCCGCCAATTCCTACAACCTTGCGACAGCCATTCGGGGCAATGCCACGGAACTCGCGACGCACGACCTGAAGTCGGCAGAACTTCTGCTGCAGCAAGGAATCAATCTTGTCGCCGCAGGCCTCGCGCGGCCCGATCAAAGGCGGCTTCACTAGCCGCCAGCATCAGCGCAGAACGCCGGCTGCCCGCAAGGCTGCCTCGATGGTATTCTGGATCTGCCCCGAGAGGTCGCTGGCGGCAGTCTCTGCGGTCGATCGCGTCGACGAAGCGCCTGCGTCCTCGACGGGCTGCTTGCGCTCGAACGATGCCGCAAGGCCCCAGCTTCGAGCAATATGGACTGTGGACGAAATGCCGGCATCCAGCATGTGGGGACCAGCCTTGCCATAGCCGCTGGAAGCGTCGAGCGGGGTGCCGTGTCCCATGCCGTCGATCCGGTAGAACTCGATCGCGTCCCGCCCGGATGCATCCGTCCAGGTGTCGCGAGTGTGTCCGTCGACCACATCGGTCTTGCTTGGCTTGTCCGCTACGGCGTGAACACCACGCCATTGCTCGATGATCGCGAGCGCATTGTCTTCACTGACCGTCCTGTCGCCGGTGCCATGCCAGACCGAGACGGTCGGCCAGGGACCCTCGTGCGGCGAAGCGGCATCCAGCAGCTCCCGAAGGGCTGAGGGCGACGGCAGGCCATGGCCGCGCATGCGGTCAAAGGCCTGAGGCACCGTTGAAGCTGCGCCAAAGGGCAGGCCCGCAATGACGGCGCCGCCGGCGAAGACCTCGGGATAGGTGGCAAGCAGGGCATTCGCCATGGCTCCGCCGGCCGAGAGGCCTGTCACATAGATCCGTCTTGGATCAATGCCATGCTCCGAGACCATCACGTCAATCATCTCGCGGATCGACAGCAACTCGCCGCGATCGCGCGTCATGTCCTCGTCCTTGAACCAGTTGAAGCAGCGGTTCGCATTGTTCTGGGGCGACTGCTCCGGATACAGCACGGCGAATCCGTAGTCTTCGGCCAGCTGTGACCAGCCCGAACCTGCATCATAGGCCGCCGCCGTCTGCGTGCAGCCGTGGAGCACCACGACAAGCGCGGGCGGCGTTTTCGGACGCTCCGGGGTCTTGTGCCATCCGGTCAGCTTGCCGGGATTGTCGCCGGCGATGACCAGCGGTTCCAGTCCACTGGGTGCGCCGGTAATGCCTGATGCGGCAGCGCGCATGCGCGCAAGCCTTTCGATGGTATCGGTTATGGAGCGCATGGCGCGGGTCCTCTGTTGAACAGGAAAGCCAACTGACACCCTGGTATCGGGAGATAATGCTGCGATGCACAATTTCAAGCATGCAGAGCCGATCTGCCGCCGTGCGGCAAGTGACGCTGTTGCCTGCGCGCGTGGAACAGTTCATGAAACGAAGAGATCGGAAAGCAGGAGCGTGATCATGAACGAGATGCCTCAACGCCAGTATGTCCTTGAACCGGCAGCGGTACCAACCTTGGCGGTGGCCGGTGGCGAGGCACTGTTCCCCATCCATCGCATCTACTGTGTCGGCCGTAATTTTGCCGATCACGCTATCGAGATGGGTCATGATCCCGACAAGGAGCCCCCCTTCTTCTTCCAGAAGAACCCGGACACCATTGTGCCCATGGGGCAGGACTTTCCCTACCCGAGCGCATCGAATGACGTTCATCACGAGATCGAACTGGTGGTGGCGCTTTCCAAGGGCGGTACCGACATCCCCTTGGAGAATGCGCTCGACTGCGTCTACGGCTATGCCGTCGGCCTCGACATGACGCGCCGCGACCTGCAGGGGGAGGCAAAGAAGGCCGGGCGCCCCTGGGAAACCGGCAAGGCCTTCGAAGCCTCCGCGCCCTGCGGTCCCCTGCATCCGGTCTCCGCAATCGGCCACCCGACGCAAGGCGCCGTCTGGCTCAAGGTCAATGGCGAGACGCGCCAGGCCGGGGATCTCAACCAGATGATCTGGAAGGTCCCGGAGATGATCTCCTACCTGTCGCGCCTGTTCGAACTGAAGGCCGGCGACCTGATCTTTGCCGGAACGCCCGCGGGCGTCGGTGCTGTCAGCCGGGGCGACGAGATGGTCGGCCATATCGCCGGTGTCGACGATATCCGCTTCCGCGTCTCCTGATCGGGCGATCGGACGTCAGGGAACGAAGACCGAGACAGCCTTCTCGATGATCGAGAAGTGCACCGGTGTCTCGGTTTTCAACTCGCCGTCCAGGTTCACGGCCCGGGCCTTGCTGGTCCGGATGATCAGGTCCTTGGTCGAAAACGCCCGGACGTCGTTCCAGCTTCCCTGCGTGCCCTTGCGCAGGCTCGGCAGCAGCGTCAGCAGCTTCCACCAGTGGTCCACCTCCAGGCTGTAGAAGTCCAGCATGCCGTCCTGCGCGGTGGCATCGGCATGCACCGCCATGCCGCCCCCGTAGAAACGGCCATTGCCGACGGCGACCTGAAAGCTGCGCAGTTCCTCGATGCGTCCGTCGTGCTCGAGTTCGGCGGTAAACAGACGCGACCCTGCAAGCAGCCGCGCGGCGACGATGGCGTAGCCCAGCTTTCCCCAGCGCTTCTTCGCCTCTTCGGTCAGCGACATCGCCAGATCGGCGCTGAAGCCGATGCTGGCGACGTTGAAGAAGGGATGCTCGTTGGCCATGCCGAGGTCGATCGGGGTCGTCTTCCGCTTGGCGATCACGGCGACGGCCACCTCCAGGTCCAGCGGCAGGCCGACCGTACGGGCAAAGTCATTGGCCGTTCCCAGCGGCAGGACGCCCAACGGCAGCTTCGTCTGCAGCAACCCGGGAGCGGCAGCGTTCAGACTGCCGTCACCGCCGCCAACGATCACGCAATCGATCTCCTGCGCGCGGTTGGCGATGGTTTCGGATGTGGTCTCCCTCGTGTCCGCAGGGCGCTCGATGTAGCGGATGTTCGCCTGCTCCAGAAGGCTTCGCACCTTGGGAAGACTGGCCTTCCCGCGTCTCGAGTTCGGGTTGACCAGCAGTAGCGCCATCTTGGCCGTCATCCAGGCATTCTCCATGCAGGCCGCAGCGGAAACCCGCAGGTGCGCGAGACGACGAGGCCATTTCCATCGGGGCGGATGTAGAGGCGCGCAGGGCGTCCTTCAATGCCGACCGGGAAAGCCTTCAGTGTTGATAGCTGGCCATGCGGAGCCCGGGGGGCAGCCGATCAAGAAGCCGCCGCTTGCCGCGGCCTGTCTGGCTGCGGCGCCAAGCCGGCGGATGAGACGGATTGGGCTTTAGTCCGCCTTTGCAGGCGCAGAGCCCTTGCCGACTTTATCGGCTGCGGCTGGTTTTTCCAGAGCCAGCTCGGGTGTCTGGTCCTTGGTTTTCTTCTGCGATGGTTGAACGTCCGCCTTCTGCACGGGCTCGGCCTTCTTTTCGAACCTGATCATTCTTCATCTCCTGCTGGTTAGGCTCCGATCCGGCAAATCGCCTAGCTTCGGGCTTCAGTACTCACTGATCACCACCACCGTCAGAAGACAAGAAAATACGAGAATTTCCTAAAATGACATGGGGAGCCTGAGTGAGCATGGGTGATGGGCGGCGAGGGTGCCTATGGGGCGAAAGCGGTTGATAATGATGACGCCGAGCTGATCTTTGCTGCTGATCAGCCTGCAGCGCTCGCCTTCCCATGCCGCTCGCTCCATCGCTTGCGCGCATAGGCCTGAAGATCGGTAATGCTGTCGGCTTCGTCGACGATCTCCTCCCCAATCAGCGTCTCGATCAGGTCCTCCAGCGTGACGACACCGGCAGTCCCGCCAAACTCGTCGACTACCAGCGCAACATGACGGTCCTTGTGGACGAGCGCGTCGAAGAGTTCTTCCAGCGGCATCGTTTCGATGACGGTGTCGAGATCCCGTCGGATGTTCTGCAGCGTCGTTTCGCCATTGCCGTCGACAGCCTGGTAAAGGATGTCGGTCTTCAGCACGAAGCCGGTCACCTTGTCGATCGAGCCGGCAAAGATCGGGATGCGGGAGAAACTGAGCTCGGCCTTGCGGGCAATCGCCTCGTCGATCGTCGTTTCCTGGTCGAGTGCGAACACCACCGTGCGCGGTGTCATGATGTCCCCGACAGTCAGGCGGTCGAACTTCAGAAGATTACGAAAGACCTTGGAGTCACCCTTGTCGATGACTCCCTCGCGATGGCCGATGTCGGCCATGGCCGCGATCTCCTCCCGGCTCACCGGTGGTTGCCGCTTGCCGCGCGACAGAAGCAGCGTGATGAATTGCGACATCTTCACCAGTGGCCACATGGACCAGATCATCGGAGGCAGGATGCGCGCGACCATCGGGGTGAATTCCCTCCAGTACATCGCGCCCAGCGTCTTGGGGATGATCTCCGACAGCACGAGGATCAGCAGTGTGAGCACGGCGGAGAAGATCGCGATCGAGGTATCGCCGAACACCAGTGCCGCCTGCGCACCGGCCCCGGCGGCACCGGCCGTATGAGCAACGGTGTTGAGGCTGAGAATGGCCGCCAGCGGTCGGTCGATGTCATCCTTGAGCACCTTGATTTTCCGGGCAGTCTCCGGCCGCGTCTCTTCGAGCGTTGCGGTATAGCTCGGCGTGATGCTGAGCAGCACCGCTTCCAGGATCGAACAGAGAAACGAGATGCCGACCGCAAGCGCCGCGTAGATGATAAGAAGCGTCATGGGGTCGTCCTGACCTGAGAGGGGTTGCCGAGAGGGGGCGGAGCTTGAACATTCGTCATGCTGCGCCAATGCATCTCGGCCAGCCTGGTTCCGAAATGGGTTTCCGGACCACCTCCTGAGCACCCTCCTTATCTTTTCTTTACGTCTCCCACGTCTCTTCCCAATCGAAGCCTGACCTGAAGCGCGCTTAATTCTCCTGCAGCATCAACAGGAGAAACGGACATGTCCGACCTCGTCTTTCTCGCGCTCGGCGCGAGCACGCTTCTTGTGCTGGCGCTCTATGCGCGCGCACTCGACCGGCTCTGAGGGGGGCAAGATGCTTGAACCTCTTTTCGGCCTCCTCGTCACCGCCGTCCTTGGCGTCTATCTCGTGATCACGCTTCTGCGTCCCGAGCGGTTCTAGGAGCAGCCTCATGACCCTCATCGGTTGGCTGCAGATCAGCCTTCTCTTCCTTGCCGTTCTTCTCGTCATCAAGCCGCTCGGGCTCTACATGGCGAAAGTCTTCTCCGGCGAGAGACACCTTCTGTCACCCGTTCTCGCTCGCGGCGAACGCGGTCTCTACCGCCTTGCCGGCATCGATGCGGACAAGGAACAGAGCTGGCGGGCCTATGTTACCGCCATGCTGATGTTCTCGCTGATGGGCTTTCTCGCGCTCTATGCGATCCTGCGCCTGCAGGCCTATCTGCCGTTCAACAGCCAAGGTTTCGCCGGCATGGCGCCGGATCTCGCCTTCAACACGGCCGTCTCCTTCGTGACCAATACCAACTGGCAGAACTACGGCGGGGAAACCACGCTCAGCCATTTCAGCCAGATGGCGGGTCTGACCGTGCAGAACTTCCTGTCGGCAGCCACCGGCATTGCTCTTGCGGTCGCCTTTACCCGGGCGTTTGCCCGCTCGAAGGTCACGACGCTCGGCAACTTCTGGGTCGATGTCACGCGCGCAACACTTTACGTCCTCCTGCCGATTTCGATCGTCGTGGCGCTCGCCTTTGTTGCCATGGGGCTTCCCCAGACGCTGGACGCCTCGGTGACGGCAACCACCCTCGAGGGTGCCAACCAGGTGATCTCGCTTGGCCCGGTCGCGTCCCAGGAAGCAATCAAGCAGCTCGGCACCAACGGTGGCGGCTTCTTCAACGTCAATGCCGCCCATCCCTTCGAGAACCCGACCGCCTGGTCGAACTACCTCAACATCTTCGCCATGCTGTCGATCTCGTCGGCGCTCGTCTATGCCTTCGGTGAGATGGTCGGCCATCGCCGCCAGGGCTGGGCACTGATCTCGGCCATGGCCGTCCTGCTCGTCGCCGGCGTGGCCGTCACCTACTGGGCCGAGGCTCAGGGCAATCCGATCCTCACCAGCCTCGGCGTCGATCCGTCGTTCGGCAACATGGAGGGCAAGGAAGTCCGCTTCGGCCAGGCGATGACCGCGCTCTATGCGGCTGTGACCACCGGGCTTTCGGACGGAGGCGTCAACGGCATGCACGGTTCCTTCACAGGTCTCGGCGGCTTGGTGCCGATGTTTCTGATCCAGCTCGGCGAGGTTCTGCCGGGCGGCGTCGGCTCCGGCCTCTACGGCATGCTGGTCTTTGCGCTGCTGTCGGTTTTCGTCGCCGGCCTGATGGTCGGTCGCACGCCGGAATTCCTCGGCAAGAAGATTGAAGCGCGCGAGATGAAGTTCGCCATGCTGGCGGTGCTCGTCCTGCCGCTGGCCATCCTCGGCTTTACCGCCGTCTCCGCCATGCTGCCCCTTGCGGTCGCCAGCATCGGCACCGCCGGCCCGCATGGCCTGTCGGAAATCCTCTATGCCTATACATCGGCGGCCGGCAACAACGGCTCGGCCTTCGGTGGGCTCTCGGGCAATACGCCCTGGTACAACACGACGCTTGGGCTTGCCATGTTGCTCGGTCGCTTCGCCTATGTGGTGCCGGTCATGGCCATCGCAGGCTCGCTCGCCGCCAAGGTCAAGGCACCCGGATCGGCCGGCACCTTCCCGACGGACGGCCCGCTGTTCGTCGGCCTGCTCATCGGCATCATCCTCATCCTCGGCGGCCTGCAATTCTTTCCGGCGCTCGCACTCGGTCCCATTGCCGACCATCTGGCGATGCTGGCCGGCCAGTCATTCTGAAGGAACTTCCATGTCCAAGGCTCATCAAGCTCAAAGCCTTCTCGACCCCGGCATTCTGCGCCCGGCTGTGGTCGACGCCTTCCGCAAGCTCGACCCGCGGCTTCTGTTGCGCAATCCGGTGATCTTCGTCACCGAAATGGTGGCGGTGGTGGTCACGCTGCTCTTCCTGCGCGATCTCGTCGCCAACCCGGGCGAGGCGTCATTCTCCGGCCAGATTGCCGCCTGGCTCTGGTTCACCGTGCTGTTTGCGACGTTCGCAGAGGCCGTGGCCGAGGGCCGCGGCCGGGCACAGGCCGACAGCCTGAAGAAGACCAAGTCGGAACTCGTCGCCCGCCGGCTCAAAGCCGATGGCGTTACGGAGACGATCGCCGCGCCGGACCTGAAGGTCGGCGACGTGGTGGTGGTTTCGGCCGGCGAACTGATCCCGGGCGACGGCGAAGTCATCGAGGGCGTCGCCTCGGTCAATGAAAGCGCCATCACCGGTGAATCCGCCCCCGTCATCCGTGAATCCGGCGGCGACCGTTCGGCCGTCACTGGTGGCACCCAGGTCCTCTCCGACGAGATCCGGATCAGGATCACGGTCGCCCCCGGCTCCTCCTTCGTTGATCGGATGATCGCGCTGATCGAAGGCGCCCAGCGCCAGAAGACGCCGAACGAGATCGCGCTCTCCATCCTCTTGTCCGGCCTGACGCTGATCTTCCTCTTTGTCTGCGTCGCGATCTGGGGACTGGCCGGCTATTCCGGGACGGTCATCTCCGTCACCGTGCTCGCCGCCCTGCTGGTCACGCTGATCCCGACGACGATCGGCGGGCTTCTGTCGGCAATCGGCATCGCCGGCATGGACCGCCTGGTGCGCTTCAATGTCATCGCCACTTCCGGCCGGGCCGTGGAAGCGGCCGGGGACGTCGACACGCTGCTGCTCGACAAGACCGGCACGATCACCTTCGGCAACCGCATGGCGAGCGATTTTCTCGCCACCCCCGGCGTCACGCCCGCCGAACTGGCAGAGGCTGCTCTGGTGGCCAGCCTGTCCGACGAGACACCGGAAGGCCGCTCCATCGTGGCGCTCGCCACCGGCGACTTCGGCATCGCCATGCCGGAGGCCCGTTTCGATGCGGTCATCGCCTTCACCGCCGAGACGCGCCTGTCGGGCGTCGATATCGGCCCGCGCCGGCTGCGCAAGGGTGCGGTCGATGCCGTCCTGAAGTTCGCCGGTCTTGCGGAGCAGGACGCACCGGCAGAATTTCGCCGCGCCGTGGAACAGATCGCCCGCAGCGGTGGCACGCCGCTGGCGGTCGCCGACGGCAATCGCCTGCTCGGCGCCATCCATCTGAAGGACGTGGTGAAGCCGGGGATCAAGGAGCGTTTCGCAGCGCTTCGCGCCATGGGCATCCGCACCGTCATGGTGACCGGCGACAATCCGGTGACGGCGGCCGCCATCGCCTCGGAAGCCGGTGTCGACGACTACCTCGCCCAGGCGACGCCGGAAGACAAGCTCGCCTTCATCCGCCGCGAACAGCAGGGCGGCCGCCTGATCGCCATGTGCGGCGACGGCACCAACGATGCGCCCGCACTCGCCCAGGCCGATGTCGGCGTCGCCATGCAGACCGGCACCCAGGCCGCCCGCGAAGCCGCCAACATGGTCGACCTCGATTCCAGCCCCACCAAGCTGATCGAGATCGTCGAGATCGGCAAGCAGCTCCTGATGACGCGAGGATCGCTGACGACGTTCTCGATCGCCAACGACGTGGCCAAGTACTTCGCCATCATCCCGGCGCTGTTCGTCGCCACCTATCCGACGCTCGATGCCCTCAACGTCATGGGGCTCGCCTCGCCGCAATCGGCCATTCTCTCGGCTGTCATCTTCAACGCGCTGATCATCGTCGCGCTGATCCCGCTGGCGCTGAAGGGCGTCTCCTACCGGCCCTCCGGCGCCGCCGCCCTTCTGCGCCGCAATCTCCTGGTCTACGGCCTTGGTGGTCTCGTTCTCCCCTTTGCGGGCATCAAGATCATCGATCTTGCCGTCAGCGCCCTTCACCTGGTGTAATCATGATCAACCATCTTCGCCCCGCAATTACCCTCGTCGTCGCGATGACCGCAGTGACCGGTCTCGCCTATCCCCTGGCCATCAACGGTATCGCGCAGGCCGTCATGCCGGCACAGGCCAATGGCAGCCTGATCGAGCGGGAGGGGGTCGTCATCGGCTCCGCCCTGATCGGCCAGAGCTTCACCTCGGATCGTTATTTCTGGCCAAGGCCGTCGGCGACGGGGCCGGAGCCCTACAACGCCGCCGCCTCGTCCGGCTCGAATCTCGGTACCACCTCGGTCAAGCTGAAGGATCGTGTCGCAGGGGAGGTGGCCCGGCTCAACGCGACCGGCATGACGCAGCCCGTGCCTGCCGATGCCGTCGCCACGTCCGGCTCGGGTCTTGACCCGCATGTCTCCCCGGCCTTCGCCGAGGCGCAGGTTGCACGCATCGCCCAGGCGAGAGGACTGGAGCCCGCTGCCGTCGCCTCGATTGTGGCGCAACACACCGAAAATCCGAGCTTTGGCGTTATCGGTGAAGCAAGGGTCAATGTGCTAGAGCTGAACCTGGCACTCGATGCCCTTTGATATGTGAGAGCCTGATGGCGGATGACGACCGCAGGGACGACAGACGTCCCGACCCCGATGCCCTGCTTGCTCTGGCGGACAAGGACCGTCGAGGCAAGCTGACCGTCTTTCTGGGAGCCGCGCCCGGTGTCGGCAAGACCTATGCCATGCTGTCTCGCGCCGCGCGCCTGAGAGCCGATGGCGTCGATATCGTCGTCGGCCTCGTCGAGACCCATGGACGCAGCGAGACGGCGGGGCTGCTCGACGGGCTGGAGGTGCTGCCGAGGACACGCGTCTCGCACCGCAAACGCATGCTGGAAGAGTTCGACCTCGATGCGGCTCTCGAGCGGCGCCCCTCCATCGTCATCGTTGACGAGCTGGCGCATTCCAATCCGGAGGGCAGCCGCCATCCCAAGCGCCACCAGGATATCGAGGAGCTGATCGCGGCCGGCATCGATGTCTGGACGGCGCTCAACATCCAGCACCTCGAAAGCCTCGCCGATCTCGTCGCCAAGATCACCGGCATCTCGGTGCGCGAGCGCGTTCCAGACATCGTGCTGAAACGGGCCGACGAGGTGCTGCTCGTCGATCTGTCGCCGAGCGAACTGATCGAGCGGCTGAAGGACGGCAAGGTCTACCTGCCGGAAAGCGCACGCCGGGCGGTGGACAGGTTCTTTCGTCTGGGCAATCTGACGGCGCTGCGGGAGCTCGCACTGCGCCGCACCGCCGACCGGGTGGATGACCAGATGGTCGACTACCTGAAGCAGAATGCGATCGACGGCCCCTGGGCGACAGGCGAGCGCCTGCTGGTCTGCGTCGGCTCCGATGTGCTTTCGGAAAAGGTCATCCGGGTGGCGAGCCGGCTCGCCTCGGGCCTCAACGCCCCATGGATGGTGGTGTCGATCGAGCGTGCCGACCGGGAGGTGGAGACGCCTGAACGCCTGCAACGGATCGAGACGCTGTTTCGCCTTGCCGAACAGCTCGGGGCGGAAACCCGTCGCGTCATCGGCCACGATTTCGTCGACGAGATCCTGAGGCTCGCCCGTCGCGAGCATGCGACCCAGATCGTCATCGGCACACGACGACGCGGCCGGATGGACCGTTTCCTGTCGAGATCCCTGCCGGAGGCGCTCGCCAAGCGTGCCTCGGGGCTTGGCGTCTACATCGTCACGCCTGACGGAGGTGATGCCGCTTTTGCCAAGCGCACGCTCCCCATGCCCCGGCTTTCGGCGCTCAGGCAGGCGACCGCCATCGCGTCAGGTTTCGTCGCAATCGCGGCTGCGATCGGCAAGGTCATCGATTTGATCGTGCACCTGCCAAACATCTCGCTGCTGTTCCTGCTCGCGGTGCTGGGCGCGGCGGTCTCCGGCGGCTATCTCGCGGCCTTTTTCGCCGCGGTCCTGTCGACGCTCGCCTATAATTTCCTCTTCATCGATCCGCTGCATACCTTCACGATCGCTGCACCCCATGAGGTTTTCGCCCTCTTCGTCTTTCTCGCCGTTGCCATCATCGCCGGTGGATTTGCGTCGCGGATCCGGGAACAGGCCGAGATCGCGGGGATCCGGGCGGCGGCCTTGCAGTCGCTCTACGATTTTTCCCGCAAGCTCGCCGGCACCGCAAAAACCGAGGACGCCATCTGGCTCACCGTCTCGCATCTGCAGGCGAGGCTGAAGCGCAAGGTCGTGCTGCTCCTGCCCCACCAGGGCGACCTGAGCATGGCCGCCGCCTGGCCGCCGGATACCGAACTCGATGTCACCGACCTCACCGCAGCGCGTTGGGCGCATGACAAGCGCGAAGCGGCAGGACATGGAACCGGGACCTTGCCCAACAGCCGCTTCGAATTCCGTCCTCTGCTCGGTCCGCACGGCATCGTCGGCGTCTGCGGTATCGAGCACCGCGACGAACGGCTCGACCTCAACGCCGAGCGCGCGCTGACTGCCATTCTCGACCAGACGGCGATCGCGCTGGACCGTGCGAGACTGGCCGAGGAGACGGTGCAACAGGCCGCAAGGCTGGAGGGCGAACGCTACCGGGAGGCGCTGCTCTCGTCGATCTCCCATGATCTGAGGACCCCGCTTGCGACCATCACCGGCGCGGTCACCGGCCTTCGCCAGCTTGGCGAGCGCATGACGCCAGAGAACCGCGACGATCTGCTGCAATCGATCGAAGAGGAAAGCGGCCGGATGAGCCGTTTCGTCGCGAACCTCCTCGACATGACCCGCATCGAGGCCGGCACGCTGAAGCCCAAACAGGAGTGGATGGATGTGACCGACGTGGTCCAGTCGGCCGTCGAGCGCACCCGCAAATATGCGCCGGGACGCCTGATCGAGACGGGCATCGCTCCGGATCTGCCGCTGATCAAGGGCGATAGCGTGCTTCTGTCGCAGGTGCTGTTCAATCTCTTGGACAATGCGGTGAAATACGGCGGAGAGGAGCCGATCAATGTCTATGCCAGGCGCGACGGCAAGGACGTGCTGATCTCCGTCACCGATCTGGGCAAGGGCATTCCGCCGGAGGATCTGGACCGCATCTTCGAAAAATTCTATCGCAGGGGCAAGCCGGACGGACGCGCGCCGGGCACTGGCCTTGGCCTCTCCATCGCCCGCGGCTTCGTCGAGGCGATGGGCGGACGAATCCACGCCGAAAGTCCGGCGTGGAAGAAGAAGGGAACCCGCATCATCATGCGTTTCCCGGAAGCGGAGCCCTCGGCAATGGAGCCCTGATGACTGTGTCACGTATTCTCGTAGTTGACGATGAACCGCAGATACAGCGTTTCCTGAAGCCCTCCCTGACGGCAGCGGGCTACGAGGTGATCGAAGCGCTGACCGGTGCCGATGCCTTGAAGGCTGTGGCCACGCAGGCACCCGACCTCGTCATCCTCGACCTGGGCTTGCCCGACATGGATGGCAAGGACGTCATCGCCAGCCTGCGCGGCTGGAGCGAGGTGCCGATCGTCATCCTGTCGGCGCGCGATCGCGAAAGCGAGAAGATTGCAGCCCTCGATCTGGGGGCCGATGATTATGTGGAAAAACCCTTCGGCATCGGCGAACTCACCGCCCGCATCCGCAACGCGCTTCGCCATCGCGGCAGGCTGGACGCGATACCGGAGATCATGGAGGTCGACGGCCTGACGATCGATCCCATCCGCCGCCTCGTCACGCGCGGGGTCGAGACGATCCGTCTGACGCCGAAGGAATACGATCTGCTTCTGCTGCTGTCACGGCATGCGGGCCGCGTGGTAACCCACAGGACGCTGCTGACCACGGTCTGGGGGCCGGCACACGGGGAGGACCTGCACTACCTCCGGGTGTTCATCGGCCAGTTGCGTCAGAAGATCGAGCGTGACCCGACAGAGCCACGAATTGTGCGCACGGAGCCTGGAGTGGGCTACCGGCTGCTGACGGATCACGAAACGTCTTGATCGCGAACCTGCCTTTGCGCCTCGCAGCACGCGTCCTGCCTGCCTCCCTCCCAGAAGCAGCCATAGGTCCTCGCGCGTGATGAGCGTTGGAAGCGGCCAGCGGTCCGAGACTGTAATGAGGTCTCTCACATGACCTTCTCGAACTGAAATCCCTCGCCGCCTGCTGGATCGTCGGCACCGGGGTGGTTCGGATCGGGATGGCGTTCATGGAAGAACTCGATGATCTTGAACCCACATTTGTTGACGTAGAAGTGGATGTTCCTCTTTTCGAAGTAGGGGGTGTGCGTTTGCCAGGTCACGGTCTGCGGATAGCGCGCTTCAATGGCAAGCCAGGCCTTGTGACCCAGACCATGACCCTGCTCTCCGACCTTCAGGAAAAAGAGATCGAGTGTGTTGTGATGGGTCTCCTCATCGATGGTCACCACGGCGCCGCCGACCTTTTTTCCGTCGCAGAGGATGCGGAGCGCCACAGCCCCGGGGGCATTGATCGATTTGTCGAGATCCTCGTCGGAAGGGATGGGGCCGTCCGGCAGATCCCCCAACTCTTCGACGACTGCGACTGCAAACGCCTCCTGAAGTTCCTTCTTGAAGTCCGGGAGATCGCCCGGATCGGCTACGGTCAGGCTAACACTATGATTGGTCATATCTTTCTCACGTCATACCTCAAGGAGTCGTCGGATCTCAGCGGAACGATGTCGGCGCGCTCTTCTGCGTCACCACGGAAAAGCTTAGGCCGCGCGGGACATCGATCCACGCCGACGACATTACCGATCCGAATTTGAGACTGTATGGAGGAGATGTGGAGAGTGTGTGGAGCCGAGTGCTGCTGCACGACGGCGATCAGGCTATCGGCGCGGCTCCAGCCGGCGTGGACTACGGATCAGGAAACCGGCCTTCCAAGTGAAATCTCGAACATGGCGCCGCCTTTGTCGGAAGGAGCATAGCGGATCTTGCCGCCATGCGCCTCAACGATGGCGCGCACCACCGACAGGCCGAGGCCGTTCCCGCCCTTTTCCAGAGAGCCGGATTGTGTTCCCCTTCGGAAGGGTTCGAAGGCCGAGGAGGCGATATCGCTATCGAGCCCCGGTCCCTCGTCCGCCACCCGCAATATCGTCATCTCATTCTCGACGCTGAGGCTGATCTCGATGATGCCGCGAATTGCGTAGCGGCGCGCATTGGTGACGAGCGCGAGGAGCACCTGCCGGATCCGCATCGCGTCGACGGAGACCAGAACATCGGAAAGTTGAAGCCGAAGTTCGAAACCGTCCTCTTTCAACTCCTGTTCCAGCACCCCCGCAAGCCGCTGGATCTCGTCCTTGAGCCGGACGGGCTGGATACGAAGGTCGAGGTGACCGCTGTCGGCCAGCGTGACCGTGCGCAGGTCCTCGACGAGCCGAGCCAGCGAATCCACCTGCAGCACCAGGGAATGTAGGGACTTTTCATCGGGTTCGAATACGCCATCGATCATGCCCTGCAGGCGACCCTTCAGAATGGTCAAGGGTGTGCGCAGTTCATGGGCGATCGTGGCGTTCCAGAGCGTCATATCGGCTGCCATGTCCTGAAGGCGCCGAGCCATGGCATTGAAATCTTCGACAAGAAGGGCAGTCTCCCCGAGTGAATGGTCGCCCGGAACAGCGCGCGCCGAGAGGTCGCCGTCCTTGATACGTCTTGCGCTCTGCGCCAGCGACTCCAGCGGTTCGAGAATGCGCCGCGCAAGCCTGATGGATGCGACGGCCGCACCGATCAACGCGATGAAGATGAGGATGGACAGGATGATGAAATCGAGGCCCGTCAACCAGTTGTCGGTGCCCTCGGACCAGGGAGAGAAATAGAACAGGATGCTGAAGGCGAAATAGGTTCCGAAAAAGACCAGCAATCCGGCAGCCACGGCCATGGATGACATGGCGAACAGAATTTGCCGACTGAGACCCTTCATGAGCATCATGGGTTGATCGCCAGCCGGTAGCCGATGCCTCTGATGCTGGTGAGCATGCCTTCGCCACCTGCCTGTTCGAGTTTCTTGCGCAGCTTGCTGAGATGGCTGTCGATCGTCCGATCCAGCGCATCGGATCCGGGCAGGCACGCATCGACGAGTTCGCTTCTCGAAAAGGCCTTGGTGGGGGTCCTGGCGAGATGCGCCAGGAGCCTGAACTCGGTCAAGGTCAGGGAAAGGGAGGTCGTCGTTCCATCCTTTTCGATCTTCACCTGATAGCTGTCCAGATCGATTGTGAGATCTCCGGCCCGGATCATCGCGCCTGCCTGGCTCAGGCCCGCGCGCCGCAGGACTGCCTTGGCCCGCGCGACGACCTCGATGGGATTGAACGGCTTGACGATGTAGTCATCTGCGCCGATCCGCAGGCCCTGCAAACGATCAATGTCTTCATCCAGAGCTGTGATCATGATGACGGGGGTGCGGCCACGTCTTTGGATTTCGGCCAGAAGCTCCCAGCCATTCACCCGCGGCATGGTGATATCCGCCAGAACAATATCGGGTTTCAGCGAGCGGTGCAGGTCCAGGGCAACCTGCCCGTCGCGGGCATGCACCGTGCGGAACCCCTCACGGGTGAAATAGGCCTCAAGAATGCCGGCGATCTCCATATCGTCTTCGGCAATCAAAACTAGTTCCGCCATGGTCATCGAACTCCTTGCGTCTTCAATGCCATTGAACTCGCGCATCGTCGAGTAGGCGTGCTTGGCCTCCACACGATCGCAACAAAACCTCCACAGAGCCCCAATGCGACACTTCTAGATGAGCGCCATCAAAGCATCTTCTCGATGAAAATGAATGGTGGATACCAATGAGACGCGGAACTCGTTTCTGGAAAATTGGCCTGTTGTGCCTGCCGGTGGTGCTTTTGTGCGCCTGCAGCGACCAGTCTGACGCCGAAGTCAATGCAGCCGCTGAATTTCAGCCGGCTCGTGTTGCCGTCATGACCGTCCAGCCGGAAGCGGTCACCGTCTATGATGAGCTGCCGGGGCGTGTCTCCGCCTTCCGGACCGCGGAGATCCGGGCGCAGGTGAGCGGCATCATCCAGAAGAAGCTCTTCGAGGAGGGCGCCTTCGTCGAGGCCGGCACGCCACTTTTCCAGATCGATCCGGCGTCTTTCTCCGCGGATGCCGACGCAGCCGTGGCCGTGCTGGCGCGCGCGGATGCTGAATTGCTGAACGCAAAGGTGAAGTTCGAACGCGCGGAACTGCTGTCGGCGCAAAAGGTCACCAGCGACGAAGCCTTCAACAATGCGACTGCGGCACTGGCACAGGCCAAGGCGAGCGTTGCGGAAGCCAAGGCCAATCTGGCGCGGCGAAAGCTGGAACTGTCCTACGCGACCATTCGCAGTCCGATCAGTGGCATTATCGGTCAGTCCTTCATGAGCGAGGGTGGACTGGCTTCTTCTTCCGCCACCTCATCTCTCGCAGTGGTCCAGCAGATCGATCAGGTCTACGTCGATGTCCGCCAATCGTCCATGAGTCTGGAGGACCTCCGGAACACAGCCTCCGGGGCCGGGACGGGCAATCCCGAAGAACTGCCGGTCAGGATCAGGACCATCACCGGCAAGCCTTACGGCCATGCCGGAAAAATTCTGTTCTCCGACATGTCGGTCGATAGCGCCACCGGCAGCCTCGGGATCCGTATCCTCGTTCCCAACCTGGAAGAGCAACTCCTTCCGGGCATGTTCATCCGCGCAATGGTTCCGCGCGATGTCTACAGCGCGGCTCTTCTGGTGCCGCAGGAGGCCGTCACGCGCGATTTGGCCGGCGCGCCGGAGCTCATCATCGTCGGTGCGGACAAAACGGGAGCGAGACGAACGGTGGAGCTGGGGCCGCTGGTCGACGGAAAATACTTGGTCAAAAGCGGTCTTGTGGCGGGTGAAACCATCGTCGTGCAGGGACAGGATCGGGTTCAGAACGGCCAACCGTTGGAAACATCGCCGTCTCTCCGCACCCCGGAAAAGCAGAGCTAAGGAACGCCTGATGCCACAGTTTTTTATCGACAGGCCGGTCTTCGCCTGGGTTATCGCCATCATGATCGTGATTGCGGGGCTGATCGCCCTCCCGCAGCTTCCCGTTTCACGATTCCCCGTCATTGCCCCGCCGAGCGTATCCATCTTCGCCAGCTACACGGGCGCAACGCCGCAGGTGATCAATGACAGCGTCACCAGTGTGATCGAGCGCGAGATTTCCAGCGCCAAGAACGTCCTCTACTTCGATTCGTCCGCGGACTCATCCGGCTCGGCAACCATCACCGTGACATTCAAGCCGGGGACCGACCCGGAACTCGCGCAGGTGGACATCCAGAACCGGTTGAAGGCCGTAGAGCCGCGTTTGCCGGAGGAGGTTCGTCGGGCCGGGCTGACAGTGGAGTCGGCTTCGTCCGGCTTCCTGATGATCGTCTCTCTGAAGTCAAAAGATGGCATGCTCGACGCGCTGGCCCTTGACGATTATCTGGTGCGCAACATCGCACCGGAGCTCAAGCGGGTGGCCGGCGTCGGCCGGGTCCAGTCGTTCGGTTCGGAAGCGGCCATGCGGATCTGGGTCGATCCCATGCGCCTGCTGGCCCATTCCATGTCCATGGCCGAGGTGACGCAGGCGATCCAATCGCAGAATATCCAGGTCGCCCCAGGACGGCTCGGTGACTCTCCGACGGTCCCCGGACAGAAAGTCAGCGTGCCGCTGAATGTCAGGGGCCAGCTCCAGACACCTGAGGAATTTGGTCAGGTCATTCTTCGCTCGAATTCGGATGGCTCACGATTGACCCTGGGCGAAGTCGCGAAGATCGAGGTCGGATCACAATCGTCCGGTTTTTCCATTCTCGACGGCGGCAAGCCAGCGACCGCCGCGGCCATTCAAATGACGCCGGGCGCCAATGCCGTCAGCACATCGAGTGGTGTGCGCGCGCGCCTCGCAGAGCTTTCCCTCACCATGCCTGCGGGAATCGAATATGCGATCTCCTACGACACCGCGCCTTTCGTGAAAATCTCGATCCAGAAAGTGGCACAGACGCTCGCCGAGGCCATGGTGCTCGTGTTCCTGATCATGCTGCTGTTCCTGCAGAATATTCGCTACACGCTCATTCCGGCCATAGTCGCACCGATTGCGCTTCTCGGCACTTTTGCCGTCATGCTGGCGATCGGCTATTCGATCAATGTCCTGACGATGTTCGGCATGGTTCTTGCGATCGGCATCATTGTCGACGACGCGATCGTGGTCGTCGAAAACGTCGAGCGGCTGATGGCCACAGAGGGATTGTCACCGCGTGAGGCGACGCGAAAAGCCATGACGGAAATCACCGGCGCGGTTGTTGGGATATCCCTTGTGCTGATAGCGGTGTTCCTGCCAATGGGTCTGGCTTCCGGCTCCGTCGGCGCCATCTACCGCCAGTTCACGGTCTCGATGGCCGTTTCGATCCTCTTCTCCGCCTTTCTCGCACTTAGTCTCACACCCGCCCTGTGCGCCACCTTGCTGAAGCCGATCGGCCCCGATCACCATCAGCGAAAGGGCTTTTTTGCAGGGTTCAACCGTGGATTCGATCGCTTGACACAGCGTTACGCGGGCTGGGTGGCAAGCCTTGTGCAGAGCACCGGCCGGACCATGTTCGTCTATCTGGCCATTCTCGGCGCAGTGGCCTACGGATACACCACGCTGGCGACCACATTCGTGCCGGAAGAAGACCAGGGCTCCTTCATGACCTCCTTCACCCTGCCGGCAGAGGCGACGGCGGAGCGCACGCGCGACGTGGTCAATCTCTTCGAGAAGCATGTGCAAACGCGATCGGATATCGTCAACAACCTGACGATCATGGGCTTCGGCTTTTCCGGTTCCGGCGCCAATACCGCCATGTCTTTCACGACCATGAAGGATTGGGACCAGCGCTCGACCAGCGTCGACGACGAAGTGAACGCGGCGACGCAGGCCATGGCCGCCGCAACCGAGGGCGAGGTCATGAGCATGAAGCCGCCGGCCATCGATGAACTGGGCACGACCTCGGGTTTTTCGCTCAGACTTCAGGATCGCGCCAATCATGGAGAGAAGGCGCTTGCCGCAGTCGCGGCCCAGCTCACCCAGCTCGCATCCGAGAGCAAGCTCGTAAGCGACGTCCGTGTCGACGGGCTTCCCAGTGGGCCAACCGTCACGCTTGAGGTCGATCGCCAGAAGGCCAGTGCCTTGGGTGTCGCCTATCCCACGATCAGCGACACGCTGAGCGGAGCCGTCGGCTCGACCTATGTGAACGATTTCCCGCGCGACGGCCGGCTGCAGCAGGTCATCGTCCAGGCAGAACCGGCAAGCCGCATGCAGGTCGACGATATTCTCAACCTGCATGTCCGAAGCGACACCGGCCAGATGGTTCGCCTGTCGGAGATCGTGACGGCAGAATGGTCGACCATCCCGCTGCAGGTCACACGCTACAACGGATACCCTTCGATGAGCTTTTCCGGTTCCGCGGCAAAAGGTGTGTCCAGTGGCAAGGCCATGGACGAGATCGAGCAACTGGCGCTGAAGCTTCCCAAGGGTTTCGCCGTCGAGTGGACGGGGCAATCCCTGCAGGAGCGGCAATCCGGCGCTCAGGCACCGATGCTGATGGCCTTCTCCTTCCTGGTGGTGTTCCTCGTGCTGGCGGCACTTTACGAAAGCTGGACAATACCGATTTCCGTCATGCTCGTGGTGCCGCTTGGCATCATGGGTGCCGTGATCGCCGTGCATCTGCGCGGCCTGGAGAATGACGTGTTCTTCAACGTCGGCCTCATCACCTTGATCGGTCTCTCCGCGAAGAATGCGGTGTTGATCGTGGAGTTCGCCCGCAAGCGCCAGAAGGATGGTCAGGGACTCACCGAAGCAGTCGTCGAAGCGGCGCGCCTGCGCCTGCGTCCCATCGTCATGACGTCTCTCGCCTTCACTCTTGGCGTCGTGCCGCTGGTGCTTGCCCGAGGCGCAAGCTCGGAGACCCAGAATGCCATCGGAACCGGCCTTTTCGGCGGAATGATCTCCGGCACCGTGCTGGCGGTGATCTTCGTCCCGGTGTTTTACACCGTCGTTGCACGGTTCGCGCGCCGCCGTCATGCCGCGGCAGCCTCATCTGTCAGTTGTTAATGCTGTAACCGACTTGCCTGACATGACATCTGAGCGAAACGGACGACATTCAGACATGCAGCCGTGAAGAAACGTGAGCGGCAGTACCAGACTCTGCTCGCACCTGTCTTGGAGGGTTGCAAAAAATGTCATTCATCTCTGGTTATCATCACCTCACGCTGAGCACCGATGGCGCTCAGGAGGACTATGACTTCTATACGAAAACACTTGGACTGCATTCCATCAAGCGCACCGTGCTCTTCGACGGGACGATCCCGGTCTACCATCTCTATTACGGCGCAAAAAGCGGCGACCCCTCGACGATCGTCACGACCTTCCCGTTCAAGAAGCCCGGCATCTACGGCAAGCGCGGCACCAACCAGTCGAAGATCATCCAGCTTTCCGTTCCCCTCGGTTCCGCCGACTTCTGGGTCGACCGGCTGAACGAGCGTGGCATCCCGGCGACGAAGACAAGCCGGTTTGGCATCACCCGCGTGGCGCTCGCCCACCCCTGCGGGATCGACCACGAACTGGTCGAAAACCCTGTTGACCCGCGCCCGCCGATCACGAGGGAAGTGCACGGCGTCGGCGCAGACCATGGCATCCGGGGCATCTACGGCGCGGCCGTCGCTGTCTTCGATCGGACATCCATGGACGACTTCCTGACGGTGGGCATGGGTATGAAGAAGGAAGCCGACAGCGATGAAGGGCTGATGTTCTCGGTGCCGAACGATGGCGGCCCCTCGAGCATGGTCGAGGTTCTACATCAGCCGACAGGGCCGCAGGGCACCTGGACGCTCTCGGGCGGCACCATCCATCACCTCGCGCTCGACACAGGTAGCGAGGAGCACCAGCTAAAATTGAAGGCACACCTCGAAGGGCTCGGTTTTACCGACGTCTCCGACCAGAAGGATCGCAACTACTTCAAGTCCTGCTATGTCAGGTCTCCGGGCGGCGCGCTCTTCGAGATCGCCTGGTCGGTCGAAGGCTGCTGGGCAAAGGACGAGCCGGCCGATGCCATCGGCTCGACCCTCGTCTTCCCGCCATGGTTCGAGGATCGCCGCGAAGAAATGATTGCCGGCCTCGAACAAACCAATTTTTGAGCCCGCCGAAAGACGGCCGGTCGGTAACCGCTCTGCCGCCTTAGATACAATCGCTCTTCTGAAGTGAAGGCGCCCGAAAGGTCACCTTCTTCCTCTATAATCAAATTAAATCAGAGAGATAGTGATATGAACGATGCTACGTCGAAGGCCGTTGAGGTTTCAGAGCGCGTGCCGGCTTCCCCTTGGGCACCCTCTCCCCCAGCAGAACATGCGCATGTCATCAGCAGCGACGAGGAGGCGATCGCGATCGCCGAAGATTTACGCGTCCGCTTCCTTGCCGATGCAGGTGCAAGAGACAAGCACAGACGGCTACCGTTTGACGAGATCGACCTTTTCTCTCAGAGCGGCCTCTGGGGCATTACGATACCCAAGGCATACGGCGGCGCTGGCGTCTCGCAGACCACCCTCGCCAAGGTTTTCACGCTCCTGGCGTCAGCGGATGCTTCTCTGGCGCAGATGCCGCAGAGTCACTTTGAAATCATCGACGTCATTCGGCTCACCGGCAGCGAAGAGCAGAAGAGAGACCTCTTCGGTAAGGTGCTTGCGGGCAACAGACTGGGCAATGCCTTTTCGGAATTCAAAGGGAAGAATGTCGAAGACATGAAGACCCGACTGGTGCGGGAAGGGGATGATTTCCTCGTGTCGGGAGAGAAGTTCTACTCGACCGGCGCGCTGTTTGCACACCTCGTACCGATCGTGGCACTGGATGAAAGTGGTCATGTCTTTGTTGCCGTAGCCGATAGAGCGGCGAGCGGATTGACAGTCATCGACGATTGGTCAAGCTTCGGCCAGCGCACGACCGCAAGCGGCACGGTGCTGCTTGAAAACGTGCGCGTTGCCGCGTCTCGGGTATTACCTGCCCACATCGTCTATGAACATCCCAGCGCCGTCGGTCCGCAGAGTCAGATCATCCATGCGGCGATCGATCTCGGTATTGCCCAGCACGCTATCGATACCACGATCGATCTGCTCAACACCTATGCTCGTCCCTGGATCGATAGCGGGCAAGAACGCGCAACGGATGACCCCTATACCATCGCGGCTATTGGGGACCTGAAAATCCGGTACCATGCTGCGGAACTGATGCTCGAACGCAGCGGCCGGCAACTCGATGCCACGATTGCCAATGCTAATGAACAGACAATTGGCTTGGCCAAAATCGCGATTGCGGAGGCCAAGGTTTTGTCGACGGAGCTTGCCCTCCTTGCATCGAACAAGCTGTTCGAACTCGTCGGAACGCGCTCAACGCTCGACAAACACAATCTGGATCGCCTCTGGCGTGACGCGCGGACACATACGCTGCACGACCCGGTTCGTTGGAAATTTCACGCGATCGGTCAATATTACCTGAATGGAATTCAACCCCCGATACATTCGTGGATCTAGGCAGGGGGATGCCCCTTGGAGACGCCAGCGTTTCCTGGGGGCGTGGCGGCTGGCGGTGAGTTTCTCATCTCACCGATACTCGTGGACTGGCAAAGCCCGCGATGCCCAGTTGAAACCTACCGATTCCAAGACCGCTTTTGCGACGGAACAGATAGGAGACAATAATCGCGACTACGACACGTGGACGCGCACGGGATGGTGCAAAGGTTGCCGGCGGGCAGGAGCACTAAGTCCGCTATGAGGCAAAAAGGAAGGCGTCCCGAAGGATCCCGTGAAGAAGTCAGTCAAGAAGGTCGGCAACAGCCGCGACCAAGTCGAGGCTGATCTGGAGGCCAAGACGTGTAGGGGTGTCGTTTGGGCTCAGGATCGGAAGGCCGACGTCGAGAACCGCTCCGAAGATCGCCCGCAAGAAGAACCAGGTCTGAGAGCTCCCCATCCAGTCGTTCCTTGCGCAACGGCAGCGTGCGGAGGTCTCTCTGATGTTCGGTAGTGGCGCCGGCTTCAGGCCAAGCTTCCACAGAAGGCGGAAGGCTAGGACTTGGTAGCTAGGCCTGGTTTTGTTCCATGCCCTGGTGCCGTTCGCGCGGAAGCCACCGACCACCACATTCATCGCGGAGGAATGCGTAAAGCTTTTCGCGCGTTCTGCACTGGAGATTCCATCCTGCTGCCGGATTTGCTGCCGAGGCATAAAACCGCACTGTGATGGTCCAACCATCGTTACCGATGACCAGGGTCTTGGGATCCTCTCGCTTGTCCCAATCGGGATCTTCGCGCAGAATCGCTTCGAACTGCTTGCGTAGAACCTCGATATCCGCGGTGGGATCGAGTTTGATTTCGATAGGTTTCGTCATCTCGGGGTTGCGGATCGACCAGTTCTCGAAGGGTTCGCTCACGAAATATCGGACAGGGACGATGAAGCGGCGACTGTCCCATGTTTGCACCAACACATAGGTGAAATTGATTTCTTCGACATAACCCCACTCACCCTCGAAATTGATGGCGTCGCCGATCCGGATCGGCTTGGCTATGGCAAGCTGCACGCTCGCCAAGACGTTACCGAGAACCGTCTGGGCCGCAAAGCCGAGGATGAGGGAAAGCAGGCCGGCCGACGCCAGAAGCGAGACCCCCAGTGAACGGCTAAGGTTGAGCTGTGCGACGACCGCGGCAGTCCCCGCAACCAAGGCCAGGAAGATGACGATGCGCCTGGTGACGGAAATATTGGTGATCAGCTCACGGGACTGCGTGTTTTCTTCTTCGCCGATCGATGCGACGAAATTGTCGGTCACGATGTCGAGGACCGTGCCGACAATCCGCAGCAGGACCAGCGCAATGGCCACGACGAGCGCTACAGTGGTTGCGATGGAGACAACCGTGCTGGCCGGCCCGGAAAATGAAAGCAGACTTGCATTCAGGATGAGCACGAAAGCCGCGCCCGCGAACAAGGCAACAGGGGTTGCTGCCCGGTGAACGATCTGCGGAAGCCATCGCTTCTTTTCCGTCCCGTCGTCCTGTCGTGACGCCAGTCGCCGTTCTGCAAAACCCATGATGCGATAGACGATGTAGCCCGCGAACGCGCTGACCAGCAGGATCAGGGGGAGCGCGACGACCTGCCAGATCGGGATCCGCCAGAATGCTTCCTGCCGGACAACATCCGGCAGGAGTTCTTCGATCATGCCCGGCCCATGGACTTCATAAAGAGCAGGGACGTAGCCAACCGTCCGGCGTGACACCAGCCAGATGGGATCTCCCTCTTCCGGCTCGTAGCGGTTGATGCGGATTTCGACGGGGCGGCCTTCCAGATCGACAACGCCCAGGAGCAACGAGCGCCGTCTTTCCCCTGCAAGGGGTTCATCCGAGGACGCCACGGAATCCAGCCCATCTTCCCGGTCCGGCAAGCTCTCCCAGCGGATCCAGACTCTGGCCTTGATGATCTCGTGCAGTTGCCGGGCACGTTGCGCACCCCATAGCAATCGCCGGTCATCGGGAAGGTCGGAGAGGTCGAGATATGCGGCTGCCCGCTCATAGTCTTGGCGGCTTGCGCTGTCCACGAAACCCTCAACGGTCGACCTTGGGGTTGAGCGATCGACGCGGTCTCCAGAGAGATTGGAGATGTCCAGCTCTTCGACCTCGAACGTTGAGGCGCCGTCCTGGGCCAGCGACGCGGTCGGAACGGCCGCACCGCCCGCCAGCAGCAACGACAGCATGCCTGCGCGGAACACGGCGACGCCCCAGCCAGGCCGCGCCGAATTTGTCCCGCCAGTCGCAACGCCCCATAAGCGGAGCAGGAGGCCCACGAGGATCATCAGCAGCGTGTGCGGCAGCAGGGTGGAGAGACTGCGAAGGCCAGCGGAGTGACGCCTCCCGGATCCGGAGGGTCGTTCACAGCTAGTCGTCGTTGGGGCGCTGCTCCTTGGCCCCGCGTTCTGCTCCGTCATCCTGTTTCCGCTCCTCATCCAGTACCATGCTTCCAATCATGAAGTAGGCTATGAGCACGATGGCGACACTCCCAAGTATAGCGACGGGCAGCATCGGTGCGGCAAGGCGCTCAGGAGGCGTTCGGTCGGTTTCTTCATCACAGCAGAAACCGCTTTTTGAGCTCGCACAGGCGCATCACATCGAATGAGCGATGGCCCCGGCTCCTGGAAAGGGAACTATGTTCACCCGGACCTGTTCCCTGTCTCGCAAGCAAAACACGAATGAGTGGCCTGCTTGCTCTGTGGAAAACGTCCAAGGAGACCGTTCATGCTCAAGTTTATCGGCGGCACCATCGGAGTCATCTTCCTGATCGGCCTGGCCGTGGTCGTCCTTCTTCTGATGCTGATCTTCTAGTGGCCGGCACGGCGGGCGAAGCCAGATGGGTTCGGCGGCTGGCCTTGGCGGTACTTGCCGGGCTTCTTTTGCTTCCAGCAGGTCGGGCGGGGGCGCAGGAATCGGAGACCGTCAGGCTCGACGGACGAGGCCTATTCGCCGTCAGCGCGGTCGAATCTCTCGATGCATCGGAACGCGCGCGCCGCGTGGAGCAGCGGCTTCGCGTTCTCCTCAGGGCGCTTGATGCCGTGCCTCAGGCACTCGTCGAAGCGTCAGGTGACGAGCGCGTCGTCGTCGTGTCGGGTGTCCGGGTCACGACCGTCTATCCGATCGACGCGGAAGACAATCTGAGTGATATCGACGGCCTTGCAGCACTATGGGCGCGGGCGATCGAAACGGGTTTGCAGGAGGCGTTGGACCGCCGCTCGGGTTTCGGCGGCAGCTTTGTCGCGGATACTCGGGCCGCCCTGCAAACCGTCCTCTCGCGCGCTTGGGCCTCCGTCGTCAGCGTCGTTCCAAAATTGCTGGCCGCCGGGCTGGTAATGGCCGTCGCTGTGATGATTGCCTCGGTGGTGAACCGGGTGCTCGTCCTCGTCTTCAAGCGCCGGGTCGCCGACAAGACGCTTGAAAATCTGATCCGGCAACTGTCGTACTACTCGATTATTCTGCTCGGCGCCCTCGTTGCTGCCGACGCCTTGGGGTTCAGTCCGGGCGCTCTGGTGACCGGGCTGGGCCTGACGGGGCTCGTGCTCGGCTTTGCGCTCAAGGATATTCTCTCGAACTTTGTCAGTGGACTCTTGATCCTGGCGCTTCGGCCATTCGAGATCGGGGATCAGATCGTCGTGGGACCGACGGAGGGTTCCGTCGAACGTATCGAACTGCGGGCGACGCAGATCCGCACCTATGACGGTCGAGTCGCCCTGGTTCCGAATGCCGAGGTCTTTACCTCGCGTATCGTCAACAATACCGCAGATCCGATCCGTCGCGGCAATGTCCTTCTCCAGGTCGGCTACAGCACCGATCTGAACGCGCTCGTGGAACGCTTGCGCGGCTCAGTCGCTTCAGTTGAAGGTGTTCTTCCGGATCGTCCGGTGACGGTCCGCATCGAGGAGCTGGCTGCGGATGCCATCACCTTGAACATCGGTTTCTGGACGGATTCGCTCCGGTCGGATTATAAGGAAACCACTTCCAACGTCCGACATCATATCGCCTCGACAATGGAGGAAATGGGTCTTCCTCTTCCAGAGCCTGATCTCTGGCGCATCGCACCCGCCGATGTCGAAGGATGGAAGAGCATGCTGTCAGATAGCGGTCGCTGAATTCGGCCGGTAGCGAGGGCATGATGGTCAGTCGCGAACTGAAATAGAAACAGGCGGCACATGAGGCACAAGCGGATGATCGCATCCTTGATTTTGCTTGCCGGTGCGGCTCCAGCGACACAGGTCTTTGGACAATCGACCCCTCGACTGACGCACGACCCTGCGGAACTCTTCGGATACAGAGTCGACGTCAGGAAGACAGAAAGCCGCCGCATCGCCGAGCAGGCTCTTGATGCACTCGAGCAAGCCAGATCGACGCTCAAGAGATCAAGATGGTGTTTCGCCAATAGAAGATGTTCCCGCGGCGAATCTGATTCTCGACGTCGTGGCGCACGGCCATGACGAATACCCAGTCTTGCGCCCGAGAGTTCGGCTGCGGCGCGTGAGCGCCGTGGGCATCACCTGTGGGCATCAGGTCGCCAATGACGCCAAAACGGGATCCGGCACGACAGAAAAAACAAGGAAATAAGGGCTTTTAGGGAGAATTGGCTGGGGAACCTGGATTCGAACCAGGACTAACGGAGTCAGAGTCCGTGGGTCTACCGTTAACCTATTCCCCAAGACCGCCGTGGCGCGTGGCGCCGGTCGGTGTGGGCGGCTTATAACCAAAGCGCCGGCCGATGCAAATACCCTTTTTGAAAAAAGTTGGCAGCCGTTTCTGTCGGGCTCGGGCGCCTCGCACGGATAGCGGCGAAAAAGCCGTTGGCGAATGCCGCTGCCGCTGTTATCCTGTCGTCAACGTAACGATAGACGCCAGCTGCATGCTCCAAGGCTTTGCGCGGCGAGATGGACATAAGTGATGGACCCCGATAGCGGCGGAAAGCCGCCAGAAGGCGGGGCATCTGTTGCAGGTCGCGGCGAGGGGAGGTCTTCCCGCCGCCGCAAGGCGAAGCGCAGGTGCAAGAACCTCAACGCGGCGCCTTCCGTGCATGGCGGGGCAGCGCAGGATGCTGGCCCGGCCGGACGGCCCGCAACAGACGACGCCCTCAATCCGACGCGAAAGCGCAAGCGCCGCCGTGCGCGATCCGCCTCGGCCGCCAAGACGGAGGCGGATGGCGTGACGGCCGTTGCCGTGCCGGCACGTGTGCCGACAGCAGCGGGAGACACGGCCGGACCGGGCAATCCCAAGAAGCGCCGCAAGAAGAACCGTGGTGGCCGCGGGCTCCAGGGGCGCCCGCTGGCGCAGGCACGCGCTGAACCGGCCTACGCGCCCCGCGCGGCATCTCCAGCAGGCCAGGCCGCGTCCGTTGCCATGGCCAACGGCGCCGGTCGCATCGCCCCCGAAGCTCCGCGCGTCTACCGCGATGATTTCTACGCCGCGCTCGATCTCGGGACCAACAACTGCCGCCTGCTGATCGCGCAGCCGACGCGTCCCGGCCAGTTCCGGGTCGTCGATGCCTTTTCCCGCATCGTGCGCCTTGGCGAAGGTCTGGCGGCCAACCGCCGGCTGTCGAACGACGCCATGGACCGGGCCGTCGATGCGCTGAAGGTCTGCGCCGCCAAGCTCTCCACCCGACCGATCCGCAAGATGCGGCTGATCGCCACCGAGGCCTGCCGTGCGGCCGACAACGGCGAGGAATTCCTCTCCCGCGTCGTGCGCGAAACCGGGCTTGATCTCGAGATCATCGACCGCGAGACGGAGGCCCGCCTTGCGGTCTCCGGCTGTTCGTCGCTGGTCGGGCGCGAGGCGCGGTCGGTGGTGCTCTTCGATATCGGCGGCGGCTCGTCTGAAATCGCCGTCATCCGCATCGACAACAACCGCTCCAGCCGTCTCGCCAACCACATCACCCACTGGACATCGCTGCCTGTCGGCGTCGTCACCCTGTCGGAACGCCACGGCGGCCGCGATGTGACGCCCGAGGTGTTCGAGGCCATGGTCACCGAGGTGGAGGGAATGCTCTCGAGCTTCCATTGCCCACCGGTGCTGGCCCCGCAGGGCGGGCTCGACGATTTCCACCTGATCGGCACCTCGGGCACCGTCACCACGCTGGCCGGCGTGCACCTCGATCTGCCGCGCTACGACCGCCGCAAGGTGGACGGCCTCTGGCTCTCCGACACGGAGGTCACGGCGATGCAGGCAAAGCTCCTGTCCTGGGGCTTTGCCGACCGCGCCGCAAATCCCTGCATCGGTCCGGACCGCGCCGATCTGGTGCTGGCCGGCTGCGCCATCCTGGAGGCGATCCGGCGGCGCTGGCCCAGCCAGCGGATGCGGGTGGCCGATCGCGGGCTGCGCGAAGGCATTCTGACGGACATGATGGCCGATGATGGCGCATGGCGCCGGATCCGCCCCCGGCGCACGGAACACGAGCGCGATGAGCAAGGAGCAAGCCGATGACCAAACCGCCGGTCGGCAGCAATCGCACGGGCCGCAAGCTTGGGCAGAAGGTCAAGAAGGGCAAGCTGAAGGCGTCGTCGCGGCGCTGGATCGAGCGCCACATCAACGATCCCTATGTGCAGCGGGCAAAGCTCGAGGGCTATCGCGCCCGCGCCGCCTTCAAGCTTCTCGAGATCGACGAGAAGCACCAGATCCTGAAGGGCGCCCGGCGTATCATCGACCTGGGCGCCGCACCCGGCAGCTGGTCGCAGATCGCCGCCAAGGTGACGGGGTCGACGGACGAGGACGTGCGGGTGGCGGCCATCGACTTCCTGGAGATGGCGCCGCTCGCCGGCGTGAAGATCCTGCAGCTCGACTTCCTCGATGACGAAGCGCCGCGGCTGCTGCTGGAAGGCATCGGCGGCGAACCCGATCTCGTCCTCTCCGACATGGCTGCCCCCACCACCGGCCACCAGAAGACCGATCACCTGCGCACCATGCATCTCTGCGAGGTCGCCGCCTATTTCGCCGTGGAAGTGCTGAAGGAGGGCGGGCATTTTCTCGCCAAGACCTTCCAGGGCGGCACCGAGCGCGATCTCCTCAACATGCTGAAGGCGAACTTCCGGCAGGTGATCCACATCAAGCCGGGCGCCTCGCGGTCGGAATCGGTCGAGATGTTCCTGCTCGCCAAGCACTTCAAGGGCCGCCGGGCCGGCGCCGGACCGGAAACGGAAGTCGATGTCGAAGACATTGATCCCCGCGAATTTGCCGAGGCTGATACCGACGAGGGCACCCACGACTGATCCGACGACTACTGCGCCGCCTCGGTTTCCACGGCGGCGCGTCCATGGCCCGAGACCGCCGATCCGGCATCGCGGCGCAGGCCGAGCAGCGGCACCACGGCAAACAGCGATACGCCCGCGACGATGAAGAAGGCCAGGTGAAAGTCGGCCAGCTGCAGGTGCGATCCCGACAGCACCGACGAGGCCTCCAGAATGAAGGCGGCGAAGGCAACGCCCAGCGCCAGGCTTACCTGCTGCAGCACGGAGGCGATGGAGGTCGCCTGGCTCGCCTGCGCGTCGTCGATCTCCGAATAGCTGAGCGCATTGCTGCCGGTGAAGAAGAACGACCGGCAGAGCCCCGACATCACCAGGAAGGCGATGATCAGCGCATGCGAGGTCTCCGGGGTGAAGAAGCCGTTGACGGAGGTTGTAACCGCGCCCAGCACGCCGGCGGCGATCAGCGTCACCTTGAACCCGGTGGCGGCAAACACGCGGCGGGCGACGAATTTCACCATCAGTGCACCGAGCGCGCCGGCAAAGGTGATCATCCCGGACTGGAACGGATTGAGGCCGAAGGCCAGCTGCAGCATCAGGGGCATCAGGAACGGAATGGCACCGGTCGAGACCCGGAAGATCGTCCCGCTGGAGGTGGCGGCGCGAAACGCCTCATTGCGGAAGAGCGACAGGCTGAGGATGGGCGAGGGGTGGCGCCTCTGGTGCCCGATGTAGAGAAAGCCGCAGAGGATGCCGACGGCCGTCGCGCTGATGCCGAAGGCCGGGGGCAGGGCCGGCAGGCTCACCACCGAGAGACCGAACACCGTTCCGGCGGCGGCCATGGCGATCAGGAAGAAGCCCAGCCAGTCGATCGGCGGCGGCTGCACGGTATCGATCTTGGGCAGGTAGATGCCGGACAGCCAGATGCCGAGAAAGCCGATCGGCACATTGATGATGAAGATCCAGTGCCAGGTGAAATAGGTGGTGATGAAACCGCCGATGGGCGGGCCCGTGAGCGGCCCGATGAGGGCCGGGATGGTCAGCAGCGCCATGGCCGAGACGAGGTCGCTGCGTTTCGTCGTCCGCAACAGCAGGAGCCGCCCGACGGGCGTCATCATCGCGCCGCCCATGCCCTGCAGGAACCGCGACAGGACGAATTGCACCAGCGTTCCGGAGACGGCGCAGAGGATCGATCCGATGATGAAGACCAGGATTGCCATCCGGAAGATCGTCTTGGCGCCGAACCGGTCCGCCATCCAGCCGCTGATCGGGATGAAGATCGCCAGAGCCACCATGTAGGAAGTCAGCGCCAGCTTCAGCGTGATCGGCCCGACCTCGAGATCGGCGGCAATGGCCGGCAGCGCCGTCGCGATCACGGTGGAATCCATCTGCTCCATGAACAGGGCGACGGCGAGGATGAGGGGAACGATGCGGTTCATCAATCAGGCACGACAGGCGGAAGGGAGGTCTTGTGTAGTCCCATCCCCCCGATTTGCCAACGCCTTTGCCCGCCTCCGCTGAACTTGGCATCACGACTGCGTGACATCGGTTCCCACACGCGTCATGGCTTTTATCTAAGCACGCACTGTCGGGATCGGCAGAACCTTATCAGCTTCGGGGAGAGACAGATGACGATGCCATCAATGGGACGCCGGGCGCTTTTGGGAACAGCCGGCATGGGTATAGTGACCGCGCCGGCGCTCTTGCGGGGCGAAGCGCGTGCGCAGGAAACGAACCGCCTGGAGATCAATAGAGCAATGCCGCCGGAAACCGACCGATTTAGCGTAGGAAGCTTTGGAGTTCTTGTTGTCAAGGATGGCTCGCGGGCCTCGGGTGCGCCCAACGAGACATTCGGTGCTGATCAGTCTGCCGAAACCGTCGGTGAACTTCTTGAGGAAAACTTCCTGCCGACGGACCAGTTCGTCAACAGTTTTGCCCCGACGGTCATCAACACCGGAAGCGACGTCGTCCTGTTCGATACCGGCATGGGACCGGGCGGACGCGCCCAGGGCATGGGACGCCTGATCGAGGGGCTGACCGCCGGCGGCTATACGCCGGAAGACGTCACCGTGGTCGTCCTCACCCACCTGCATGGTGACCACATCGGCGGCCTGATGGAAGATGGCGGCCCGGCATTCCCGAACGCCCGCTACGTAACCGGCCAGATCGAATACGATTTCTGGACGGACACCGCACGGGTAGGGACATCGGCCGAAGGCGGCCACAAATCGGTTCTGGAAAAGGTCAAGCCGCTCGCCGACAAGATGACCTTCATCGGCGATGGCGCCGAGGTGGTGTCGGGCATCACCGGCATGGCTGCCTTCGGCCATACGCCGGGCCACATGATCTTCAACGTCGAGTCCGATGGCCGTCGCCTGATCCTCGCGGCCGATACGGCCAACCACTACGTTCTGTCGCTGCAGCGCCCCGAGTGGGAAGTCCGCTTCGACATGGACAAGGCTGCCGCGGCTGCCACCCGCAAGAAGGTCTTCGACATGATCGCCACGGATCGGGTGGCCTTCCTCGGCTACCACATGCCGTTCCCGTCGGTCGGTTATGCGGAAAAGCTCGACACGGGCTACCGCTTCGTGCCGAAATCCTACCAGTTCGAGATCTGATCGCGCTTTCGCCGTGAATTCGAAAGGGACCGGTCTCTTCGCGCCGGTCCCTTTTTCATGACGGATTGTCCATCTAGCATTAGATTTCGGTAATATTGATCTGGATCACGCGGAGATCGGGATCGAGTTGACTACGCTCCTCTCGTCAACCCAGAGGAGACTTCTGATGAAATGGACTTTCCCGTTTGTGATTGCCGGCGTCATGGCGTTTGTGCCGGCCGTTGCCCCCGCCGCCACTATCGACAATCAGGCCGAGCAGGCGCTGATGCGTGCGCTGGCGGATGAGTATAACGCCGAAGCCTTCTACGCCGCCGTCATCGAGACGTTCGGCCCGGTGCGGCCTTTCTCCAACATCATCGAAGCCGAACGCATGCATGCTTCGGCCCTGGTGGATCTGATGCGCGGTTATGGAATCGACGTGCCGCCCAACGACAAGCTCGGTGCGCAAGCCGTGGAGGTTGAGGTGCCGGCCACGCTCAAGGAGGCCTGTCTCGTCGGCGTGGAGGCGGAAATCCTCAATCGCGATCTCTATACAAACGACCTGATGCCGGCGGCGGCCGGCTACCCGGATATCCTGCGTGTCTTCGACGGCCTGCAGGCGGCTTCCGAGAACAATCACCTGCCGGCATTTCAGCGTTGCGCCCAAAGGAACTGACCGCCGATGATGACGAGACGATGAAATCCTGCCTCCACGCTCCTTTTTGAGCCTGGCGGCAGTTTTCATTGCCGGGAAACCGTGGTACCAGCCCTCGCCAACTTCCCATTCCTGAAGATCGCTCCGGTTATCCTCCCACCGGAACGAACTTCCTTTCATTTAAGGAAATTGGCCATGGCTCGCATTGTAGAATCCGCAACCGGCGCAGATGCGCTGACCTTTGACGACGTGCTCCTGCAGCCGGGACACTCCGAGGTGATGCCGGGCCAGACGAACATCGCCACGACCATTGCCCGCGACATCGATCTCAACCTGCCCATTCTCTCCTCCGCCATGGACACGGTCACCGAGGGTCGCCTCGCCATCGCGATGGCCCAGGCCGGCGGCATCGGCGTTATCCATCGCAACCTGACGCCGAGCGAACAGGCCGAAGAGGTCCGCCAGGTCAAGAAGTTCGAGAGCGGCATGGTCGTCAATCCGGTGACGATCGGCCCGGAGGCGACGCTGGCCGACGCCCTGTCCCTGATGAAGACGCATGGTATTTCCGGCATTCCGGTTGTCGATAACGGCGGCAACGGCGGTCACAGGACCGGCCGCCTCGTCGGCATCCTGACGAACCGCGACGTGCGGTTTGCCTCCGACCCGTCGCAGAAGATCCACGAACTGATGACCCACGAGAACCTCATCACGGTCAACGACAACGTCGACCAGGGCGAGGCCAAGCGTCTGCTGCACATGCATCGCATCGAGAAGCTACTGGTGGTGGATGGCCAGGGCCATTGCGTCGGCCTGATCACCGTCAAGGACATCGAGAAGACGCAGCTCAACCCGAACGCCTCCAAGGATGCGCAGGGCCGCCTGCGGGCTGCTGCCGCCATCAGCGTCGGCGATGACGGCTTCGAGCGCGCCGAGCGGCTGATCGAGGCAGGCGTCGACCTTCTGGTGGTCGATACTGCCCATGGTCACTCGCAGCGCGTGCTGGACGCCGTGGCGCGGGTCAAGAAGCTGTCCAACTCCGTGCGCATCATGGCCGGCAACGTCGCCACCTATGACGGCACGAGGGCGCTCATCGATGCCGGCGCGGATGCGGTGAAGGTCGGGATCGGTCCGGGATCGATCTGCACGACCCGGATTGTTGCCGGCGTCGGCGTTCCGCAGCTCGCCGCAATCATGGCGGCCGTGAACGCCGCCCGCGATCAGAACATCCCGGTCATTGCCGACGGCGGCATCAAGTTCTCCGGCGATCTGGCCAAGGCGATTGCTGCCGGCGCCTCGGCTGCCATGGTCGGCTCGCTGCTGGCCGGCACCGACGAGAGCCCGGGCGAGGTCTATCTCTACCAGGGCCGCTCCTTCAAGGCTTACCGTGGCATGGGTTCGGTGGGCGCCATGGCGCGCGGCTCTGCGGATCGCTATTTCCAGGCGGAAGTGCGCGACACGCTGAAGCTGGTCCCGGAAGGCATCGAAGGTCAGGTGCCTTACAAGGGGCAGGTTTCGGCGGTGCTGCACCAGCTCGCCGGCGGCCTGAAGGCCGCCATGGGCTATGTCGGCGGCGCCGATATCCCCTCCTTCCAGGAGAAGGCGACCTTCGTGCGGATCTCCGGCGCTGCCCTGCGCGAAAGCCATCCGCATGGCGTCACCATCACCCGCGAGAGCCCGAACTATCCCGGCGGCGCCTGATCTTGACGGTATCGGCAGTCGACGATTGCAATTGTCGATGCCAGGGTTTCCTCTAGTCTTCAGGCGGCCAGCCGTTTTGCCGGCTGCCTGAGGCGGGACGTTGAGTTGCAGGACTGAGTTTATGCGGGAAAACACATGACCTTCAGCAATATCATGATCTGGCCGATGATCGCCCACGCCTTCCTGGTATTCGGCCTCTACTACCTTCTCTCCAGCCGACGCATCGGTGCTGTTCGCGCCGGAACCGCCAAGGCGGAGCAGTTCAAGGAGAACCGGGACGAGCCGCTCGAAAGCCTCCTCATCCACAACAACCTCAAGAACCAGTTCGAGCTCCCGCTGCTCTTCCATGTGGTCTGCCTGGCGCTCTATCTGACGACGGCGGACAATGTGGTGACGGCATTCCTCGCTTGGGCCTTCGTGCTGTCACGCTACGTCCACTCCTACGTGCACATCACCAGCAACCGCCTCCGCCATCGGCGCCCCATCTGGATCACCGGCTTCTTCCTGCTGATTGCGCTCTGGATCTGGCTCGGCGTCTGGCTGGCATTGGGCTGACATCCTTTGCGGTGGATCAACGTCGCGCCTGCCGCTCCATAGTAGGACCCTTCGAGCCACACGACCGCAACGACGCGGTCACCGTTCGAAAGGGTCCAGCGATGTCAGCAATGATGAAAGCCGCCGTGGTGCGGGAATTCGGCAAGCCTCTGGTGATCGAGGAGAGGCCAATCCCCGAGCCTGGTCCGGGGCAGATCCTCGTCAAGTATGAAGCAACAGGCGTCTGCCACACGGATCTCCATGCCGCCAATGGCGACTGGCCCGTAAAGCCCAGCCCGCCCTTCATTCCGGGCCACGAAGGCGTCGGCTACGTCGCCAAGCTCGGCGCCGGCGTCTCCCGCATCAAGGAAGGCGACCGCGTCGGGGTTGCCTGGCTGCACACCGCCTGCGGCTGCTGCACGCCATGCCGCACCGGCTGGGAAACGCTCTGCGGCAGCCAGCAGAATACCGGCTATTCCGTCAACGGTACCTTCGCCCAGTATGGGCTCGCCGATCCGGACTTCGTCGGGCGCCTGCCGGACAATCTGGAATTCGGCCCCGCAGCGCCCATCCTCTGCGCCGGCGTCACCGTCTACAAGGGCCTCAAGGAAACCGAGGTGAAGCCCGGCGAATGGGTGGTCATCTCCGGCATCGGCGGTCTCGGCCACATGGCGGTGCAATATGCCAAGGCCATGGGCATGCATGTCGTGGCTGCCGATATCTTCGACGACAAGCTCCAGCTGGCCAAGACGCTCGGTGCCGACGTCATCGTCAACGGCAAGGCCGCCGATGCCGTAGAGCAGGTGCAGAAGGCGACCGGCGGCGTGCATGGCGCGCTGGTCACGGCGGTCTCGCCCCAGGCGATGGAACAGGCTTATGGCTTCCTCCGGTCCAAGGGCACCATGGCGCTTGTCGGCCTGCCGCCGGGCTTCATCTCGCTGCCGGTCTTCGAGACGGTCCTGAAGCGCATCACCGTGCGCGGCTCGATCGTCGGCACGCGCCAGGACCTGGAGGAGTCGCTGCAGTTTGCCGGCGAGGGCAAGGTTGCCTCGCATTTCTCCTGGGACAAGCTCGAGAACATCAACGCCATCTTCGACCGCATGAAGGAAGGCAAGATCGATGGCCGCGTGGTGCTCGATCTGGCGGCCTGATCGTCTCACGCAGAAGTGTCACCCCACCGACGGCCGGATGATCTAGCGTTGCTCATCCGGCCGTCGGCGCTTGCCCGGACGTGCCGTTCAATCCGCCAGAGGAGCACGTCATGGAAAAGCCGAAGATCACCCAGGCAATGATCAATGCCTATGATGAATATACCCATCTGACCCTCGACCGCCGCGCCTTCATGGAACGGCTGACGATGCTGGCCGGATCGGGAGCCGCCGCAGCCGCAATCGCGCCCATGCTGGCGGCAAGCGGCGCCCAGGCGCAGACGGTCGCGGAGAGTGACGACCGCCTGATGGCCGAGGAGGTGACCTATCCCGGATCGACGGGCGAGATGAAGGGATATCTGGTGCGTCCGAGCAATGCGGCCGCTGACCTGCCTGCCGTCATCGTCATCCACGAGAACCGCGGTCTCAACGCCCATATCCGCGATGTCGCCCGCCGCATGGCGCTCGAAGGCTTCGTCGCGCTGGCGCCCGACTTCCTGTCGCCCGCGGGCGGAACACCCGCTGACGAGGACCAGGCGCGGCAGATGTTCAGTTCGCTGGACGCCGAGGCGACGGCGGCCGATGCTGAGGCAACCCGCGTCTATCTCGCCGGCCTCGACGGCACGAACGGCGAAGTGGGTGCCGTCGGCTTCTGCTGGGGCGGCGGCCTCGTCAACCGCATGGCGACGAAGTCCCCTGAGCTTGGTGCCGGTGTGGCCTACTACGGTTCGCAGGCGGCGGCAGAAGACGTCCCTGCCATCCAGGCGCCGCTGATGCTTCATTATGCGGGCCTCGACGATCGCATCAATGCCGGCATCGACGCCTACCGGGCGGCACTGGAAGCGAATGGCAAGACCTTCGAGATCCATGTCTACGAGGGCGTCAACCACGCCTTCAACAACGACACCTCGGCGGCCCGCTACGACAAGGTGGCGGCCGATCTCGCCTGGGCGCGGACGGTGGAATTTTTCAAGACACACCTGGCCTGATTTCGGTCAGCGCCCCGGCCTCTATCGTGGGGTCGGGGCGCAGCTCGCGACGGCTTCCGCCAGAGCCTTCATCTCGTCCCTCCGCCCGCTCGACTTGCGCCAGATCAGCCCGATCTCCCGCGATGGCGCGGGCTCCGCGAAGGGCACGATGCGGATGTCGTTGCGTGCCGTTTCCGTCGGGATCGCCATCTCCGGGATCAGCGTCATCCCCATGTCGTGGGAAACCATCTGCAGGAGCGTCGTCATCGAGGTCGCACCGAAGGTGACGAGGCTGCGTTTGCCGACCGTGCCGCAGACGGACAGCGCCTGGTCGCGCAGGCAGTGCCCTTCCTCCAGAAGCAGCAGCCGGTCGACATCGACCTGCGTCTCGCTGAGCGGCGACATCAAAATGGCCTCGGCATTGTTGGCCATCGCCATGAAGAACCGATCGACGAACAGTGGGAAGGCCTCGGTGCCGTCTCCCTCGATCGGCAGCGCGGCGATCACGGCATCGAGCGTCCCGTCCTGCAGGTCGAGAATCAGCCGGTCGGTGACGGCCTCCTTCAGCTCGATCTCGATCGAGGCATAGCGCTCGCGCAGACAGGGAACGAGTTTCGGCACGAGGTAGGGCGCGACCGTCGGGATGATGCCGATCCGCACCGGACCGTCGAGCATCCGGCCGTTGCTGCGCACCCCGCTTTCCAGCCGCTCGACCTGCTCCAGAACCGATCGGACCTGTGCCAGCACCTCCTCGCCCTGGCGCGTCAGGAGGATGCCGCCGCGGTTGCGTTCCACCAGCCGAACCCCCAGACCTTGCTCCATGTCGAGGATCTGGGCTGAGAGTGCCGGCTGGCTGATGTGCACGGTTTCCGCCGCCCGTCCGAAGTGTTTCTCCCGGGCCAGCGCCTCGAAATACCGCATCTGCCGCAGCGTCAGTGTCATCAGTTTTTCCGATCGTCGATCGCAGTAAATAATATTGGAAACTATGGAACTATGGTGCCAAGGTCAAACCGAAAGCCTAGAACGGTTCCAGATTTTCAACAGGGGAGACAGCCATGTCCGATCGTCCCACGATGACGACGACTGCCGGCGCGCCAGTGCCGGACAACCAGAACACGATGACCGCCGGCCCGCGCGGCGGCGTCATGCTGCAGGACTACCAGCTCATCGAGAAGCTGGCGCATCAGAACCGCGAGCGTATTCCGGAACGCGTCGTTCACGCCAAGGGTTGGGGCGCATTCGGCACCCTGAAGATCACCGGCGACATCTCGAAGTTCACGAAGGCCAAGTGTCTGCAGCCGGGCGCCGAGACGCCGATGCTCGCCCGCTTTTCCACCGTTGCCGGCGAAATGGGTGCCGCCGACCACGAGCGCGACGTGCGCGGTTTCGCGCTGAAGTTCTACACGCAGGAAGGCAATTGGGATCTCGTCGGCAACAACACGCCGGTCTTCTTCGTCCGTGATCCCTACAAGTTCCCCGATTTCATCCACACGCAGAAGCGTCACCCGAAGACCAACCTGCGCTCGGCAACTGCCATGTGGGACTTCTGGTCGCTCTCGCCGGAAAGCCTCCACCAGGTGACGATCCTGATGTCGGACCGCGGCCTGCCGGTCGACCCGATGCACATGAACGGCTACGGCTCGCACACCTACTCGTTCTGGAACGATGCCGGCGAGCGCTACTGGGTGAAGTTCCACTTCAAGACGGAGCAGGGCCACAAGCACTTCACCAACGAAGAAGGCGAAGCGCTGATCGGCAAGACCCGCGAAGGCTACCAGGAAGCCCTGTTTGGCGGCATCGAGCGTGGCGAGTTCCCGCGCTGGAAGGTGCAGGTCCAGATCATGAACGAAGCCGAGGCCGAGACGACCTCCTACAACCCGTTCGACCTGACCAAGGTCTGGCCGCACTCCGAGTTCCCGCCGATCGACATCGGCACCATGGAGCTCAACCGCAACGCCGAGAACTATTTCGCCGAAATCGAACAGGCGGCCTTCTCGCCCTCCAACATCGTGCCCGGCATCAGCTACTCCCCGGACAAGATGCTGCAGGCCCGCGTGTTCTCCTACGCCGACGCGCACCGCTATCGCCTTGGCACGCATTACGAGAACATCCCGGTCAACCAGCCGAAGTGCCCGGTTCACCACTACCATCGTGATGGCCAGATGAACACATACGGCGGTATCCGCACCGGCAACCCGGACGCCTACTACGAGCCGAACTCGGTCAATGGTCCGTTCGAGGACGCCTCCGCCAAGGAGCCGCCACTCGCCATCGAAGGCGACATGGGCCGCTTCAACCATCGCGACGGCAATGATGACTACGGGCAGCCACGGGCGCTCTTCAACCTCTTCGATGCGGGACAGAGGGCACGCCTCTTCTCCAACATCGCGGCAGCCATGGGCGGCGTCCCCGGAGAGATCGTCGAGCGGCAGCTGGCGCACTTCAAGCTGGTGCATCCGGATTACGAGGCAGGCGTTCGCGCGGCTCTCGAGCACATGCACGGCTACAAGGCCGACACCATCTCGGCCCAGCCGACCGCGGCCGAATAAGTCTCAGGTCTGCAGAAACGAAAACCGGGGCCTCGGCCCCGGTTTTTTCATGTCTACCAGCTGGTGGCCATCTGTCCGGCCCGCACCTTCGGCGTCCGGCCGATGCCCTTCGGCTCGGCGTCCAGATCGTCCGGAACGACCGCCGGCGAAATGTTGTCGAGGCAGGCGGCGATGTGATCGGTGATGGCGTTCATCAGCGATGGCGAGAGGCCCGGGCGTTTCATCAGGCCGATCTGCACCGGCGGCAGCGGCGGAAAGCCGTCCGCCGACGTCAGCACCTTCATGCCGGGCCGCAGGGCCGATTCCGGCAGCACCGACACGGCCATGCCGGCAAGCACCGCGGCGGCAACCACGGTCGACGACCAGCTCGTGAACAGCACCTGGTACTCGCGACCATCCGCATCGAGCGCCGAGCAGGCAAGCTGCCGCCACAGGCAGTCGCGACGGCCGACCGCCAGCGGAACCGGCGCATCTTCCCGCAGCGGATGATTGGCCGATGCGACCCAGCAGAGCGGCTCGGTCCGCACGACGTCCGACATCCGGGCGCGGGGGTTATGGGTCACGAGCGCGATGTCGAGTTCGCCCCTGGCCATGCGTTCCGCCAGGCTCGATGAGTTCTCGCAGACGATATAGAGCTCGACGTTCGGATGCGTCTTGGCAAACCGCCCGATGATCTCCGGCATGTAGCGGTCGGCATAATCGTCCGGCGTGCCGATCCGCAGCGTCCCCTCCAGGCGGTTGTCGTCGAAGGCGGCTATCGCCTCGTTGTTCAGGCGGATGATGCGCCGCGCGTAGTTGAGAAGCTTCTCGCCCTCCGTCGTCAGGCGGTTGCCGCGACCGTCCTTGGCAAACAGCTGCTTGCCGATCCGCTCCTCCAGCCTTCGCATCTGCATGGACACGGCGGACTGCGTCTTGAAGACACGATCGGCGGCCTTCGTGAAGCTGCCGGTGTCGACGATGGCGAGGAAGGTATGAAGCTGGTCGATATCGAGAGGAGCGGACATGGCGATCACCCATCAGTTTGTCTGATGTCAATCATTAGAAACATTCGTTGGACTGATCAATACGGTTTCCGGCATAACGTGAGTGCAATCAGAACAACGGGCACTCCCTGCGCCCGAAGAGCCTTCGCCACCCTTCCGTGAGACCTCCACGGAGGGGACGGCCTTCTCGTGCCTACCGGAAAGGACCAGACCATGCGCACGATCCAGACAGTTGAACTCGACCTCGTTCAGGAGCAGACGGGCATTCGCCGACCGATCGGTGTAATGGCGGGCGTCGCGAATTCCGTCTGGCGTGTGCTGCGCAACCGATGGGCTGCCAATCGGCTGCACGAACTGGATGACTACCAGCTCGACGACATCGGCCTCACCCGGCATGACGTGATGCAGGCGACCCACCGCTCCGGCGTCTTCGACGACCCGGCGGCCTTGCTGGCAGAAACGGTGCGCCGCCGCGGCAAGGACAGGTTCGAGCGCCTCCGGCGCAGCTGATACGACTTTTTCCCCGCAGGGTGATAGCCAATAGCCCTGCTGCTTGCCCGGTCCGGATCTTCCGGCCGGGCTTTTTTTATCAGGCCTTCGACGGCTCCGAAGCTGCCGGGCTCGTCGTCGTGCCCTTGAAGTAGGTGTCGAAGATCGCTTCCATGTTCTTCTGGTAGGTCTTTTGCACCTCCAGCCCGCTGTCGAACATGCTGTTCAGCGTCTCGGCATAGGGATTTGCGGCGGCACTGGCCTCGCCCTGCGAGGGTGACTTGGCCGAAGCGGCGTGGCCGAAGCTGCCGGACATCATCTCCTGGAATGCCTGCATGAACGGGTTGTCGGCGAACATGGCGGCAGGCGATGGCTGCTGCGGCGAAGCGGCCTTGTCCATCCCCCAGGCCGATCGCATGCTCTGCATGAAGGGGTTGTCGAAGACATCCATCGGGTTCTGGCTCGCGGCCTGCTTCGGCTGCAGCCCGAGGCTGTCCAGCCACTGCTTCGTCATCTGGCCCATCGGCGTCGAGGCAAAGAGGTCGCCGCCCTGCTGCATCTGGCCGGTGGCCTGCTTGAACATGCCGCCCATCAGCGTGTCGGCCATTGCCGGCATCATCTTCTTGAGGATGTCTTGGCCGACGCCGGTTAACTGCTCCGCCTGCGCGGCAATCGCACGCGACACCTCCGGCGAGCCGAACAGCTTCTCCAGCACCGCGTTGCCGTCCGCCACCCCCTGCGGCGTGAAGGTCTTGCCGAGATCCTCGAAATACTTGGCATAGCTGCCGGACATCATCGTGTTCATCAACGCCCCGAAGTCATAAGGGTTGGTCGCCGTCCGTTTCAAACCGGAGGAAAAGGCGGGCGTCAGGGCGGCCATGGCCTGGGCGGCCTGCTCCTGCGCGAGATTGAACTGCCTGGCCATCGCATCCATGGCGGCACCGTTCTGTGCCTTCAGCATCATGTCGAACAGTGGCAGCATGGAGCATCCTTCCGATTGGCGTGATAGGCCAATATATCCGGAAAGCTCGCAACGGGAACAGTTTTTCGAAAGCGTGAAAGGATCAGTACTTATACTGATCGAAGATCGGCTCGACCGATCCCTGCCAGCGTCCGTGGTAGAGCATCAGCAAATCGTCGGCCATGGTCGCCTTCTTGGCCAGCACCTCGTCAAGCGTCGCCAGGAAGACCGTCTCGTCCTGGCCTTCGCCATTGAGACGATTGCGGGCGGCGAGACCGGCGCGCGAGATGTTGACCACCTCCCGCGCGACATCGATGAGAGGCCGGCCGGCGATTTCTGCCTTGAGCGCCTTCGCGGGAACCGCGTTGCGCAAGGCAAGAACGTCCTCGTAGCTCCAGCCTGCCGTCAGCTCTTCGGCTGCGGCAAGGGCGCCCTCGTCGTAAAGCAGCCCGACCCAAAAGGCGGGCAGGGCGCAGATGCGCCGCCAGGGGCCGCCGTCGGCGCCGCGCATCTCGAGGAACTTCTTCAGCCGGACGTCCGGGAAGAGCGTCGAAAGGTGATTGGTCCAGTCCCCGAGCGTCGGCTCCCAGTCGGCGATCTCACCCTTCAACGCGCCGTTCATGAACTGGCGGAAGGTGACGTGGGTACAGTCGTGATAGCGTCCGTCGCGCACCACGAAATACATCGGCACGTCGAGCGCCCACTCTACGTAGTCTTTGAAGCCGAAGTCGGCATCGAAGACGAAGGGCAGCAGCCCGGACCGATTGTTGTCGGTGTCGCGCCAGATGTCGCCGCGCCAGGAGAGGAGGCCGTTGGGCTTGCCTTCGGTAAACGGCGAGGAGGAAAACAGCGCAGTCGCCAGCGGCTGCAGCTTCATGGAGACACGCATCTTGCGCGCCATGTCCATCTCGGAGGAGAAGTCGAGGTTCACCTGGATCGTGCAGGTGCGATACATCATGTCGAGACCCTGCGTGCCGACCTTCGGCATGTAGCGGCTCATGATCTCGTAGCGCGATTTCGGCATGCGCGGCGTCTCGGCGAGCGTCCACTTGGGGCTGCCGCCGATGCCGAGGAAGCGGATGCCCATCGGCTCGGCAACCTCGCGCAAGACGTCCAGATGCCGGTTCGATTCCGCACAGGTCTGGTGGATCGTCTCGAGCGGCGCGCCAGAGAGCTCGAACTGGCCGCCGGGCTCGATCGAGATCGCGCCCATGCCGGAGCGCTCGCCAAGCCCGATGATGTTGTCGCGATCCATGATCGGATCCCAGCCGAGCTTCTGCTGCATGCCGGTCAGGAGGGCCGAGATGCTGGCCTCGCCGGCATAGGGAACAGGGCTGTTGTCGGCAAAGAAGAAGGCGAACTTCTCGTGCTCGGTTCCAAGCCGGAATTGGTCTTCGGGGCGGGCGCCGCTGGCAAGGTAGTCGGAGAGCTCGGACACCGAATTCAGGGGTGTCTCGTCGGTGGTGTCACGGGCCATGGGAACTACCTTGTAGGACCGACAGATCTGTCGCGTCCGGCTGCTTTAACCGGATTGAAGTGCGGTGCAAGTGAATTTCTTTCAAGATGCTTTCAGAAAAAGAACGGGCTCCGTTCAGCGCCAGTCGCCAATCGTTGCCTGGATCACTGCCAGCGCCGCAACCGCTGCCGTGTCTGCGCGCAGGATGCGCGGCCCGAGCGGGATCGGCGTGACGAAATCGAGGCCGCGCAGCAGCTCGCGTTCCTCTTCGGAGAAGCCGCCCTCCGGGCCGATCAGCAGCGCCAGCCGCTTCTCCTGGATGGCGGCTAGCGCAGCAAGCGGGTTCTGGCTCTCTTCGCCCTCGTCGCAGAAGAGGATGCGCCGGTCCGCCGGCCAGTTGTCCAGGATGTCGCGCAGCTTCTTCGGCGGGGCAACCTGCGGGATCGACAGGATGCCGCATTGCTCCGCAGCCTCCACCGCGTTGGCCTGCAGCCGGTCGAGGTTGGTGATCTTGCCCTGGACGTGCTGGGTCATCACCGGTTGCAGCAGGCCTGCCCCCATCTCCACCGCCTTCTGGACGATGTAGTCGAGCCGGCCAACCTTCAGGGGAGCAAACAGGTACTGCAGGTCCGGCGCCTGTGGCTGCGGCCGCGTCTGCTCCACGGCTTCGATCACCAGCTTCTTGCGTGACGGGAAGATCAGCCTTGCACTCCACTCGCCGTCCTGCCCGTTGAAGACAAGGATCTGCGATCCCTCCGTCAGCCGCAGCACGTTGACGAGATAGTTGAACTGATCGGCCGCTGCCTCGACGAACGCGCCTGCCGCAAGGGGGGCGTCCACGAAAAGGCGCTGCATCCGGAAGTTGGCACGCATCTCAAAGCCTCACAGGAAGATGGCAAACATGATGGTGGCGAAGATGGCGGAGAGCCCCGCCGCCAGCGGAAGCGTGATCGTCCAGGCAGCCAGGATGCTCATGAAGTGCGACCGGCGCACGAGCAGGCGCCGCCGCACTTCATTGTCATTGCGCTCGACGGGTTCCCCCACCGCGAACTTCGCCGATTTTGCCCGGATATAGGCCAGCCGGCGGTGCGAGTGGCGCGTGTACCATTCCCGGAAAAAGCCGACCCCGAAGACGGCGCCGACGGCGACATGGGTGGTCGATACCGGCATGCCAAGCCAGGCTGCCACAATCACCGTCAATGCGGTGGAGAGCGATACGCAATAGGCCCGCATGGGGTTGAGCTTGGTGATCTCCAGGCCGATCAGCCGCACGAGCTTTGGCCCGAACAGCAGGACGCCGAGCGAGATGCCGAAGCCGCCGATCAACAGGCTCCAGAGCGGAATATCGGCAGTTCCCGCTGCTTCGCTGTGGACGCTGGCAACGATGGCCGCCAGCGGACCAATGGCGTTCGAGACGTCATTGGCGCCGTGAGCGAAGGAAAGAAGTGCTGCGGCACAGACCAGCGGGATGCGGAACAGCTTTCGCAGCGATTGATTGCGGTTCTCCAGGCCTTCGGCCTGTCGCCGGACGACCGGAATGAGGAGCCTCCAGACCAGGATGCCGCACAGCAGTCCAAGCCCTGTCGCGGACAGCACGGACACCTCGACCAGAAACCCGAATCCCACGAGCGCAAGATAGGCGGAGAAGGCACCCGCCATCACCCCGATCAGGGGGGGCACCCATTGGCGAGCCGCCGCGATCTTGTCATCCCTGTAGATGATCAGTTCCTTCAGGAGGAACAGGAACGCCGCAGCGATCACCGCACTGAGAAGCGGCGAGAGGATCCAGCTTGCCGTGATGCTGCCGATTGTGGTCCAGTTGACGGCGCTGAAGCCCGCGGCAGCAATGCTGGCCCCCATGACCCCGCCAACCATCGAGTGGGTTGTCGAGATCGGCGCGCCGAACCACGTGGCCAGATTGATCAGCACCGCCGCCGAAAGCAGGGCCGCCATCATCGACCAGACCAGCACCGAGGGCTCGCCGATGAAGCCGCTGTGCATGATGCCGTTGGCGATGGTGTCCGAGACGCTCCGGCCGCCAATGACGGCGCCGGCAATCTCGCAGACCGCAGCCAGGGCAAGCCCGAACCCCATGGTCATCGCCCGCGCGCCGACGGCGGCCCCGATATTGTTCGTCACATCGTTCGCGCCGATGTTGATCGCCATATAGGCAGCCAGCGCAGCTGCGCCGATGATGACGAGCGTACCCGGTTGCCCCAGCGCAAACGCGCCGGCAAGAACCCCCGCCACGATCAGGAAGAGCAGGACCGTCCAGAACGCCGCCATGCTCCGCGACACCTGCCGGGCAGCGCCCTCGGCCAGGTTGAATTTCTCGAGATCCTTGTCGAGCGTGGGCTTGATGAGACGCGGCTTGCGTGTCCCCATGATGCGTATCCTGGAGGGGTGACCAGTCACTGGCCGATGATGCGAATGATTTGACGTAGCGTCAGTGCGTTCCGATGACAACCATCCGGCGCGTCGGAAGTTTCAGGCAGCCGCGGTCGATGCCGCTTCGGCCCTCGAACCGGGGTCATGGGCCATCTGAAGGAACAGTGCCTTGAGTTCCGGCTCCTTGACGCGCATGGCGGCTTCCTCGGGAGAAACCCATTCCAGGCGCCGGCTGCCTTTCTCGGGAAAATCCTTCAGCATCTCCTGGACTTCCAGCGCATGCACCTGCACGCGGACCGGAACCTTCAGCCCGCTGCGAAGCGCCTTGTCGTAGTGGTAGTAGCCGAGGGGTTCCTTGTCGACCTTGCCTTTGGCGCCTGCCTCCTCGTAGGCTTCGCGCTCCGCAACGGCATGCGCCTTCTTTGCCGCCATGGGCCAACCCTTGGCGATCACCCACCGTCCGCTGTCGCGGCTGGTCAGCAGCAGAACCTCGATTTCGCTGCGCTTCTTCTTCATCCGATAGCAGAGCGCAGCATATTGCTGCTTTGGCGGCCGCCGAAGCATGAGTGCAATATCTGACGTGATGCGGTTGAGAAGATGCAAAGTGATGGGATCTCCAAAGCTGAGTTTCAGGTGAACACGCGTACAATGCGGTGATTCTGCCGCAGCACGCAATTTTATTCGCAGATTAGAATATGGTGCGAAGACTAAAGTTTTTGAGACCAAAAGCGACGCAGGACACGGAAATCTGACCTGAATCACCATTTTTTGGCGCATCTCTCGTCAGTCAACGCATGGCGTCGCTCGCGGTGCCGTGATATTCGCAATTGACGCCGCAGATTGACGGTCGGTCGGCGGCTTCGGGAGGAAGTCCGTGATGGAAGCAATCAAGTTCCTGGAACCTCGTGCCAGTGTCGTCGCGCGCCGATCCGCCATCATTGCGGATCTGGTGGACCTGCTGCCGCGCGAATGCGTGGTGCATGAAGCGCGCGAACTGGTGCCCTTCGAGACGGATGCCTTCGTGTCCTACCGTCGCTTGCCGCTTGCCGTCGTCCTGCCGACGACGACGGAGCAGGTCGCGGCCGTGATGAAGTACTGCAACCGTTACGGAATCCCGGTGGTGGCGCGCGGGGCGGGGACATCACTCTCGGGCGGCGCGATCCCGCAGGAGGACGCGGTGGTGGTCGGCCTGTCGAAGATGACCCGCATCCTCGAGGTGGACCCGGCCAACCGCACCGCCACCGTCCAGGCGGGCGTCACCAATCTCAGCATATCCGATGCCGTCAGTCCCGAAGGTTTCTTCTACGCGCCCGACCCGAGCTCGCAGCTTGCCTGCACCATCGGCGGCAATATCGGCATGAACTCCGGCGGCGCCCACTGCCTGAAGTACGGCGTCACCACCAACAACCTGCTCGGGGTCAGGATGGTGCTGGTCGACGGCACCGTCATCGATCTCGGTGGCAAGCATCTGGATGCGGCCGGCTATGATCTGCTCGGCCTCGTCTGTGGCTCGGAAGGCCAGCTCGGTCTGGTCACGGAGGCAACCGTCCGGCTGATCGCCAAGCCGGAAGGTGCGCGTCCCGTACTCTTCGGCTTCGACAGCTCGGATGCCGCCGGCGCCTGCGTCGCCGACATCATCGGCTCTGGCATCATCCCGGTCGCCATCGAGTTCATGGACAAGCCGGCCATCGAGATCTGCGAGGCCTTCGCCCATGCCGGCTATCCGCTCGATGTGGCAGCCCTGCTGATTGTCGAGGTCGAGGGCTCCGAGGCGGAGATGGAGGCGATGTTGAAGGAGATCGTCGCGATCGCCGGCCGCCACGGCGTCAGGACCGTGCGCGAGAGCCAGAGCGCCACGGAAGCGGCATTGATCTGGAAGGGTCGCAAGTCCGCCTTCGGGGCCACGGGGCGCATCGCCGACTACATCTGCATGGACGGCACGGTGCCGCTCGGCAAGCTCTCCTATGTGCTGGAAAAGACCTCCGAGATCGTCGCGCGCTACGGGCTGCGGGTGGCCAATGTCTTCCATGCGGGCGATGGCAACATGCACCCGCTGATCCTCTTCAATGCCAACGACCCGGAGGATGCCGCCCGGGCCGAAGAGGCCGGCAACGAGATCCTCAAGCTCTGCGTCGAAGCCGGTGGCTGTCTGACCGGAGAACACGGGGTTGGCATCGAAAAGCGCGATCTGATGCGCCACCAGTATTCCGACGTGGACCTCAACCAGCAGATGGCGGTGCGGGCGGCCTTCGATTCCGACTGGCTCCTCAACCCGTCCAAGGTCTTTCCGCTCGAGGGACGCCCTGCCGCATGACACTGACACCCCACAATGAGGCGGATGCGGCCTATGTCATCCGCAACGCGGCAGCAGGGGGCACGACCCTGGCGATCGTCGGCGGCAATACCCGCAGCGGTTTCGGCAATGCCGTCGCCTGCCACGACACGCTGAGCTCTTCCGGATTGACCGGCATCGTCGACTACGAGCCGGCGGAAATGGTGATGACGGCGAAGGCGGGAACACCGGTCGCCGAGATCGAGGCGGCACTGTCCGCCAACCGTCAGATGATGGCCTTCGAACCGATGGACCATCGCGGCATCATGGGCACCACCGGCGAGCCGACGATCGGCGGCGTCTTCGCCGCCAATGCCTCTGGACCGCGTCGCTTTGTGGCCGGTGCTGCCCGCGACAGCCTGCTCGGCATCCGCTTCGTCAATGGCAAAGGAGAGATCGTCCGCGCCGGCGGCCGCGTCATGAAGAACGTCACCGGCCTCGACCTCGTCAAGCTGCTGGCCGGATCGCAGGGGACGCTGGGCTTCCTGACGGAGGTCACCTTCCGGGTCCTGCCGGTGCCGCAGACGTTGGAAACCATCGTCATTTCCGGTCTCGACGATGCGGTCGCCACGCAGGCCATGGCCGTCGCCATGGCGATGCCGGTGGAGGTCTCCGGCGCCGCGCATCTGCCGCAGACCGTCCGCAGCCGCTTCCTAAGCGGCCGGTTGCCGGACGGCGAGGCGACGGTGCTGCGCCTGGAAGGGCTGGAGGCGTCGGTCTCGGTGCGCGCCGAAAAGCTGACCGCGGCCATGGCAGTGTTCGGAGAGGTCAGCCGGCTTTGCGCCGAAGACAGCAGGCATCTCTGGCAGGAGGTCCGCGACGTCGCTCCCTATGCCGGCACGCCGCAGAAGCCGCTCTGGCGCGTCTCGGTCGCACCGTCCGCCGGGCACCAGCTGGTGGCGGCCCTGCGGCTGGAAGCGGGCATCGACGCCTTCTTCGACTGGCAGGGCGGGCTCGTCTGGATGCGCATGGAGGCGGATCCGGAGGCAGAGCTGCTGCGCCGCTACATCAAGGCGCTCGGCGGCGGTCACGCCACCCTGCTGCGGGCGCCCGAACAGGCAAGGGCAGTGACGCCGGCTTTCCAGCCGCAAGCCGATGCCCTCGCCGCGCTCTCGGCCCGCGTCAAGCAGAAGCTCGACCCGGCCGGCATCTTCAACCCCGGCAAGATGGCGGGAGCATAACGTGCAGACCAATTTCACCGCCGAGCAGTTGGCAGATCCGCATGTGGCGGAGTCCGAAAAGATCCTGCGTCGCTGCGTCCACTGCGGCTTCTGCACCGCCACCTGCCCCACCTATGTCACGCTCGGCAACGAGCTCGACAGCCCGCGGGGCCGCATCTACTTGATCAAGGACATGCTGGAGAACGACCGGGCGGCGGACGCCGAAGTCGTCACCCATATCGACCGCTGCCTCTCCTGCCTTGCCTGCGTCACCACATGCCCGTCCGGCGTCGACTACATGCATCTCGTCGATCATGCGCGGGTCCACATCGAAAAGACCTACCGGCGCCCGCCGATGGACCGCCTGATCCGGCAGGTCCTGGCAACGGTCCTTCCCTATCCCGGACGCTTTCGCCTGGCGCTGGGGCTTGCCCGCCTCGGCCGGCCGCTGGCACCGCTTTTGGGAAGGGTGGCGCCGCTGAAGCCGCTCGCGGCCATGCTGGATCTGGCACCGCAGGCTAGGCCGAAGCCGTCGACATCCGCCCGGTCCGGCAGCCGTGCGCCCGAAGGCGAGCGGCGGGGGCGGGTCGCCATCCTTTCGGGCTGCGCCCAGCCGGTTCTCGATCCCGGCATCAACGAGGCGACGATCCGTCTCCTCACGCGGCTTGGTGTCGAGGGGGTGGTGCCGCAGGGGGAGGGCTGTTGCGGCGCGCTCGTCCACCACATGGGCAAGGAGGATCAGGCACTCGCCTTCGCCCGCAGCAACATCGACGTCTGGATCCGCGAGATCGAGGCGGGTGGCCTCGACGCCATCATCATCACTGCCTCAGGCTGCGGCACGACGATCAAGGACTACGGCCACATGCTGCGGCTCGACCCGACCTACGCGGATAAGGCGGCAAAGGTCTCGGCGCTTGCCAAGGATGTGACCGAATATCTGTCGGCGCTTGAGCTACCCGAGGTAGAAAGCCGGGGCTTGGCCGTCGCCTATCACTCCGCCTGCTCCATGCAGCACGGCCAGAAGATCACCATGGCGCCGAAGGTGCTGCTCCGGAAGGCGGGCTTTACGGTGCGCGAGCCTGCGGAAGGTCACCTCTGCTGCGGTTCGGCCGGAACCTACAACATCATGCAGCCGGATATCTCGGCGGAGCTGAAGACCCGCAAGGTGAAGAATATCGAGGCAACGCGTGCCGACGTGATCGCCACCGGCAACATCGGCTGCATGACGCAGATCGGCACTGCAACCGCGCTCCCGATCGTTCACACGGTCGAACTGCTGGATTGGGCCTATGGCGGCCCGAAGCCGGCGAAGCTGGCATAGAAAAAGCCGGCGCGGACGCCGGCTTGCAATGACCTGTTCAAGTCTCAGAACTTGAACGAGACGCCGAGGTTCACGGCATTGGTGATGACCTCGGTCTTCAGCGAAGCGCCGCTGTCGATGTCGACATCGACCCAGGAGTAGTTGCCCTTGTATTCGACGAAGGCGGCCCAGCGGTCACTGATGTCGTATTTGACACCGGCCTGCGCCTGAAGGGTCGCGCCGCCGAACTGGTACTCCGAAGTCTGACCGCTCGCACGGGTCACTTCGATATGCGGCACGTTGATGCCGGCGCCGGCGCCGATATAGGGCGTGAACCGGGTGCCTTCGATCGGAAAGCGGTAGAGGGCGTTCAGCGTCAGCAGGTTGATGCCATCGGTCATCTCGAAGTGCGACCAGCCGGATTTCGCCAGCGTCTCGTCGTCGGCATAGACCTTGGCATGGCTGAAATCGAGCGAGACGCCGAGATCGGAGAGCTGTCCCTCGCCGAACCAGTAGGTGCCGCGAACACCCCAGTACGGCGGGGTCGAGAAGGACTTCCCCTCCCAGCCGGCGGAGAAGCTCGCCTGGTCGGAGACGTCGATATCGCTGTGCGGCGACGTCTGGTATCCGCCATAGGCGGAGAGTTCGAAGTAGCCGGGGCTCGCCGGCGCAACATAGGTTGTTTCGACCGGGGCAATTTCTGCCGCCACATCAGCGGCGACAGCCGGCACAGAACAGCCGGCGCCTGCAGCCAGAGCCAATACAAGTACGGGCGATCCCCGCCTGCGGGCGGGCGCCCGATCCGTTACGTCATGCGAAACCATTATCACTGCTCCGACTCGCCGAGGCACACGCCACCGTGATGCAAGCTAATCAGCTTGTACCACGATTTTGTGACGGTGGCCCGCAGCTCTGTCAGCCTCCGAAGAGTGTTCGGAAGATGTCGACGCCGCGGTCCTTGAAGGCCACATCGCCATGCTTGTTGCCGGGGCCGATGACGACCACCTTGGTGTCAACGGGTGCACGCTCGTAAAGGTGCTCCACATCCTTGTTCATCATCCGGATGCAGCCGGACGAAAGGTTGAGACCGATCGACCATGGCTGGTTGGTGCCATGGATGCGGAAGATCGTGTCGCGGCCGCCCTTGTAGAGATACATGGCACGGGCGCCGAGCGGATTGTCAGGACCGCCTTTCTGCACGGCAGGCAGGATGTGACCCCGGGCTGCTTCGCGGCGGCGCATTTCCGCCGGCGGCGTCCACGTCGGCCACTCCGCCTTGCGGCCGATCTTCACGACGCCCGACCAGCCAAAACCCTCGCGGCCGACGCCGATGCCGTAGCGCGTGGCGCGATTGCGACCTTCGACGTAGTAGAGGAACTTGTTGTCCGTATCGACGATGATCGTGCCGGGTGCCTCGTTGGTGGAGAAGCGCACCATGCGGCGCTTGTACTTTTCCGGAACCGCGCGATTGCGGACCGAAGGCGCGACGTCGCTTGCCGTCGTCTGCTGCTGTGCGGAAGCTGAGGTCTGGGCGGGCGCCTGACCCGCGGTCACTGTGATCGCCAAGCCGGCGACAGCGATGAGCAGAATTCGCAGTTTCATTTTTACCTCTGTCGGACTGAATATCGGATGGCGAGGAAGATGTTCCGGTCCCTGCGGTCCGACAAGGCGACAGCGGCCGAATCAGGGCCTGCCTGTCCAGAAACGGGCCGGATCGTGGCGATCCGGCCACATCTCCTCAGATCACGATGACCTTGGTTCCCACCTTCACCCGCTCGTAGAGGTCGACGACATCCTCGTTGCGCATGCGGATGCAGCCGGAGGACACGGCGCTGCCGATGCTCCAGGGCGCGTTGGTCCCGTGAATGCGGTAGAGCGTCGAGCCGAGGTAGAGGGCGCGGGCGCCAAGCGGGTTGGCCGGGCCGCCGTCCATGCTGGCGGGCAGGTAATGGCCCTTGGCGGCCTCGCGGGCGACCATCTCCTTGGGCGGCGTCCAGCGCGGCCACTCGGCCTTGCGACTGACCTTGTGCATGCCTGCCCATTCGAAGCCCGGTTTGCCGACCCCCACGCCGTAGCGACGGGCCTGTCCCTTGCCGGTCACCAGGTAGAGGAACCGGTTGTTGGTATCGATGATGATCGTGCCGGGGGCGTGCTCGGTGTCGTAAGCCACCGTCTGCGGCAGGAACTGCGGCTCGATCTGGTGGCGGGCCACCTCGTTGGGCCGCACCGCCGCCGGCTGCACAGTGCTGCGCGACCGCTCCCGGAAGAAGGGGCGCGGTTCGGCCGGGCGGCTTGGGTAGACCACCGGCCGTACGCCGCCGCCGCCGAGCTGCATCAGCCAGGGCGCCGTCAGGTCGGGGCTGACGATCACCGGGGGGCGTTCCCGATAACGGTCGTTTGCCTGCACCGTCGTCGACAACAGGGGGATAAGCCCGAGGGCCAGCAGAAGCATCTTGTTCATCGTTGGATCCACTCGCTACACATGCACCGATGGGGCATCGGATCTGCCCCTTTGCAGCCACGCTGCCTGCGGAAAACGAGGGAAGCGTAAACAGGTGGCGATTCAAATTGGCCGTCGGCTATAAAGCTTTCGGCAGGGTTACCGGCGCGTTTGGGAAGATGGTTGACCAGGCCTGAACGCCGCAGCCGGCGCGTTAACGATTGGGGACGAGATGGAAAAGACCGGCATCATCATCGGCGACGACGGCCAGGGGCGCTGCTTTTGGCATGGCGGGCTCGAAGACTACCGGCGTTATCACGACGAGGAATGGGGACGCCCCGTCACCGACGACTTCCGTCTTTTCGAGAAGATCTGCCTCGAAGGTTTCCAGTCCGGTCTTTCCTGGCTGACGATCCTGCGCAAGCGCGAGAATTTCCGCGCCGCCTTTGCCGGCTTCGATTTCGAGAGGGTGGCGAACTTCGGGGAGGAGGATATCGAACGACTGGTCACCGACGCCGGCATCATCCGCCACCGCGGAAAGATCGTCTCCACCATCAACAATGCCCGCCGCGCGATCGAGCTGCGCGACGAGTTCGGGTCGCTTGCAAGGTTCTTCTGGAGCTTCGAACCCGGCGCAGACGAGCGGCCGACGGTCATGGACTATGCGACGCTCTCCGCCAATCCGACGACGCCCACCTCGGTCCGATTGTCCAAGGACCTGAAGAAGCGCGGCTGGACCTTCGTCGGCCCGACCACGGTCTATGCCTTCATGCAGGCCATGGGGTTGGTCAACGACCACCTTGCCGGCTGCATCTGCCAGCCCGAGGTGGACCGTCTGCGGGCAGAGCTCATTCGCCCGTAATCGTCGCAAGCACGTCCTGCAACTGGCCGAGATGGTCGATCTGCCGGAACCGCGGCGCCTCGGTCGGCGCCTCGACGTGCTCGATCACCCAGGTCAGCGCATGCGGAATGAAGACGCCATAGCTGCCCGCGGCGATTGCCGGCACGATGTCCGATTTCAGCGAATTGCCGACCATCATCGCCCGGTCGGGTCCGTCCGCCACCCTGGAGAAGATTCGCCTGTAGGTGGTGGCGGACTTGTCGCTGACGATCTCGACCGCATCGAAGAGGTCTCCCAGGCCCGACTGCGCCAGCTTGCGCTCCTGGTCGAAGAGGTCGCCCTTCGTGATCAGCACCAGCAGGTAGGTTCCGTTCAGCGCCCGCAGGGTCTCTTCCACATGCGGCAGCGTCTCCACCGGATGGCGCAGCAACTCGCGACCGATATCCAGAATCTCGGCGATGGTCTTGGCCGGCACCTTGCCATCGGTGATCTCGATGGCGGTCTCGATCATCGACAGCGTGAACCCCTTGATGCCGAAGCCGTAGTGGGCAAGGTTGCGCTTCTCCGCCTCCAGCAGCCGCTCCGAGACGTGGCTGCCCTCGGCGTAGTCCCCCAGCAGGGCGGCAAACTGCTCTTCCGTCAGGCGATAAAACTGCTCGTTCTGCCACAGCGTGTCGTCGGCGTCGAAGCCGATGGCGGTGATCGGTCGCATTGGGTTGCCTCCTAAGAGGAAGATATGGTTCGTGAAGGCGGCCGGGCAAGCGGGTGCCTGCCCGGCCAGCTCTTTCACATGCCGCGATCCTGCAGCCACTTGCGCATTTCGGCAATCTCGGCTTCCTGCGCCTTGATCACCTCTTCGGCCAGCGCCCGCATGCCGGGATCCTTGCCATGCATCAGCTGGATGCGGGCCATGTCGATCGCGCCCTGGTGGTGGGGGATCATGCTGCGGACGAAATCGACATCGGCATCGCCGCTATAGGCGATCGCCATGTCCTTGTGCATCTTGAGGTTGGCGTCCTCGAAGGCCTTGGCAACCGGGTCGGTGGCGGCAGCAGCCATGGTATCGGCATGGCCGTGGGTGGCCGGGGCGTGTGGCTCCTGGGCCAGAACCGGCGTCGCCATCGAGAGGCCAAGAGCAAGCATGATGAATTGTGTCCTGACAGACATTGTCTGTGTCTCCAATTGAATTCCTGATTGTGTCCGTATTGCCGCGGTCAACGTCGCGGCGGAGGCTCAGGTGGTGCGGGCGCGCCCGCCGTGATCACGCAGGAGGAATGGTCGGAGGGACAGGAAAAGGACGCGGCGACCGCTACCACCTCCGGCGGTTGCGGCAGCAGCGTCAGGCAGGCGGCGCAGAAGCTTGCGGGACAGCCCTTGCCCACCGCCCCGACTTCGGCGGTCTCGGCTGCCGCCATCTCAAGATCAACGTGGTGGCCAGGGGCTACCGCAGGTGCCGCGCCCTGCGCATGGTGATGGCCAGCCGCCACTGGCTCCGGGTATGTCGACGCCACGGCGGGCATCACGCAGAAGGGGAGCCACGAGAGGAAAATCAGCAGGGCGGCAAGACGGGTCATGAGGATCGATCTGTCTGTTCGGTCTCACCTTAAGCCTTCTGCACCGGCGTTCAACTGCGCTATCGGAGCGCGCGCACCGCTGCGACATCGTGAACCACGCTGAACTGCCGGCTCTCTTCGCCAGTCGGCACCACGGGCCACGTCCATCTGGCCTGCGGCTGCGGCGCGGACACCCCGTGCAGCAGGTCCGCCGTCTCGCGGGTTTCGCCGTCGTGGCCGAGAACCGCAAAGGACACGTCGCTGAGCAGAATAGTGCTGCAGGGGAGGGCTGCCAGACCGTCCAGATGCGCCTGGATCAGCCGCGGCACCAGGCCGGGGGCGGGCACTGCCGTTTCCCTTTCCAGTCGCCGCTCGGCGCCGACGCCGATCTGCGACAAGAGGTTTGCGGAGATCACCAGGTCGAGATAGGGCACCTGCCGCAGGAAGGAGAGCGGCTCCGGCGCTCTTCCGGCGGCAGCCTCGGCAAACCCGGAGAGATCGCGGGAAATCAGCCGCACATTGCGCAGGCGGTTTGCCATGAGCCACAGCCGCACACTCGCCAGATGCACGAGATCGATCAGCACCACCGTGTCGAAGGCGTGCGAGAGCGGCTTGATCGGGACATCGCGCAACAGGCCGGACCCCAGCACCACCGCCGTCCGCCGCTGCCGCATGCCCGTGATCGTGTCGTCGATGAAGGCTTTGCAATTCTCCTCATGCGCCGACCATGCCCCGGCACATCGCCCGGCGCGCGACCAGAGGCTGACCGACGAGCCGATGAAGGGGCGAAATTCTCTGGCCGTGACGGGATAGGTCGCGGCATACTGCAGGGCTTCGGCTATCATGAACTAACGGTAGACCTCACGCCGGTGGCCGACGTCGATCACGAGCACCACGAGGCGCTGTTTCTGGAGGTCGCAGATGATGCGATAGTCGCCGACGCGGTACCGCCAGAGGTGTTTGAAACGTTCCCCCTGAAGTGCTTTGCCGAGTTGCCGCGGATCATCCAGAGGCTTCACGCGAGAGTGCAGAAAATCTCGGACACGCGCTGACTCGGCATCCCCCATTTTCTTGAGCTGTTTGATTGCTGTCGCCTGAAACTCAATCTCCCAGGCCAAGCTCGCGCTCCATCTCGTCCCAGGTATAGGTTCGCTCGCCGTTACGCAGCCGTTCCATGGCTTCCTCGGCCACTGCAAGGTCCTGCAGGTCTTCCAGGTGCTGCTCGATCACGTCGCGCAGATAGGCATCCGGCGCAGCGCCCGCTCCGGCCGCATATTCCTCGACGAGCTTCAGCATCTCATCCGGCATTTCGATCGTGACGCGCTTGTTCATGGCCAAGATCCTTTCCAAGGCCGCATATATACCATCGGCCCGGGCCGTTCGCCAGCGGCTCCGCCCTTGCCGCTCCGGCCTGCATCCTCTAAGAAACCGCACACAAATCCGGCCTCTCCGGCCGTCGGAAAACGGAATCCCGATCATGAGCGACAAGCAGAAGAAACCCCAGAAACTGAAGGCCCGCCTGCCGCGTGGCTTCGTCGATCGCTCGGCCGCCGATATCCATGCCACCAACGAGATGGTGGAGAAGATCCGCGAGGTCTACGAGCGCTACGGTTTTGACCCGGTCGAGACGCCGCTCTTCGAATATACCGACGCGCTGGGGAAATTCCTGCCCGACGCCGACCGCCCGAACGAGGGCGTCTTCTCGCTCCAGGACGACGACGACCAGTGGATGTCGCTGCGCTATGACCTGACGGCGCCGCTTGCCCGTCACGTGGCGGAGAACTTCAACGAGATCCAGCTGCCGTTCCGCACCTACCGCGCCGGCTATGTCTTCCGCAACGAAAAGCCCGGCCCCGGCCGCTTCCGCCAGTTCATGCAGTTCGACGCCGACACGGTCGGCGCCCCGGGCGTCCAGGCGGATGCCGAGATGTGCATGATGATGGCGGATACGATGGAAGCGCTCGGCATCAAGCGCGGCGACTACGTGATCCGGGTCAACAACCGCAAGGTTCTCGACGGCGTGATGGAGGCCATCGGCCTCGGCGGCGAGGAAAATGCCGGCCGCCGGCTGAACGTGCTGCGCGCCATCGACAAGCTCGATAAGTTCGGCCCGGAAGGCGTGAAGCTTCTGTTGGGTGAGGGCCGCAAGGATGAAAGCGGTGACTTCACCAAGGGGGCAGGGCTGGATGAACGCCAGATCAGTTTCATTCTCAAAGTTGTAGCAAATGAACGGTTTGTGGACGGCGAAGAGGAAGTGGCATTCAACGATGCCAATAAACAGAGCGGTGGTTTCGCCGAGGGGTTCGCAGAGCTTGATCTTATTCGCAGCCTAGTCACATCTGCCGGCTATGGCCCCGACCGCATCAAGATCGACCCCTCCGTCGTCCGCGGCCTCGAATACTACACCGGCCCCGTCTACGAAGCCGAACTGACCTTCGATGTCACCAACGAGAAGGGCGAAAAGGTCGTCTTCGGGTCCGTCGGCGGCGGTGGGCGTTATGATGGCCTCGTTTCGCGCTTCATGGGCCAGCCGGTGCCGGCCACCGGTTTCTCCATCGGCGTTTCGCGCCTGATGACGGCGCTGAAGAACCTCGGCAAGCTCGGCCAGGACGAAGTCCTCGGCCCGGTCCTCGTCACCGTCATGGACGGTGACGTCGAGAGCATGGGCCGCTACCAGCGCTTCACGCAGGCGCTGCGTAGCGAGGGCATCCGCGCCGAGATGTACCAGGGCAACTGGAAGAAGTTCGGCAACCAGCTGAAATACGCCGACCGCCGCGGCTCACCGATCGCCATCATCCAGGGCGGCGACGAGCGCGCCGAGGGTGTGGTCCAGATCAAGGACCTGATCGAGGGCAAGCGCCTCTCCGGCGAGATCGACGACAATGCCGCCTGGCGCGAGGCCCGTGTGGCGCAGGAGACGGTGGCGGAAGCCGATCTCGTCGCCAAGGTAAAGGAGATCCTGGCGGCGCAGGCGGAAGACCGGCGGCGGGCGAAGGATATTTGATCTGATGGATGCGATTCACCCCCCTCTGCCCTGCCGGGCATCTCCCCCTCAAGGGGGGAGATCGATCTGGGGCGGGCGCCGCGAACTCCCTTCGATCTCCCCCCTTGAGGGGGAGATGTCACGAAGTGACAGAGGGGGGTACTCTCCACGCTATGGTGTATCATGCCCCTGACCGACATGCCCGATTTCGCCCCCGACCTGCTCGACGAATTCTCCCGTCGCCGCACGGTCCACGTCAACACGCCCGTCATCCAGCCGGCCGAGCCGTTCCTCGACATGGCCGGCGAGGATCTGCGGCGCCGGATCTTTCTCACCGAGAGCGAGACGGGGGAAAGCCTTTGCCTGCGCCCGGAGTTCACCATTCCCGTCTGCCTGCGCCACATCGAGACGGCGACCGGCACGCCGAAGCGCTATTCCTATCTCGGCGAGGTGTTTCGCCAGCGCCGCGAGGGCTCCCACGAATTCTACCAGGCCGGCATCGAGGATCTCGGCGAGACGGATATCGCCAGCGCCGACGCGCGCCTGATCGGTGACGCGGTCGGCATTCTCGCCCGCCTCCTGCCGGGGCGCCCGCTGACGTTGACGCTCGGCGACCAGGCGGTCTTCGAGGCCGTGGTGAAGGCGCTCGGCCTGCCGCTCGGCTGGCAGAAGCGGCTGATCCATGCCTTCGGTGACATGGGTCATCTGGAAGCTTTGCTGGAACGGCTCGCCCGTCCGCAGCCGGTCACGGGTCTCGATCCGGAAATCGCCGCGCTGCTTGCCTCCGGCAACGAGGCCGAGCTCGTGGCGCAGATCGATCGCACCATGGAGACGACGGGCTATTCCACCAATGCCAGCCGCTCACCGCTCGAGATCGCCCGCCGCCTCCAGGAGAAGCTGACGCTGGCCGAGACCAGGCTCGATGGCAGCGCCCTGCTGCTGCTGCGCGAATTCCTGACCCTGAGCCTGCCGCTCTCGGAGGCCTCCGCAGCACTTGCGGGCTTTGCCGATGCGGCCTGCCTGAAGCTCGGGCCTGCGCTCGCCCAGTTCGACGCCCGTCTGGCAGCGCTCGCCAACGCCGGGCTCGATCTCTCGGCCATGACCTACCGCGCTGCCTTCGGCCGCCCGCTCGACTATTATACCGGCCTCGTCTTCGAGGTGACGGAAGCGGGCGCCTCCGCGGTGCTTGCTGGTGGCGGCCGCTTCGACCGGCTGCTGACCCTGCTCGGCGCCAAGGACCGCATCCCGGCGGTGGGCTTCGCGCTCTGGCTCGATCGCATCGAGACGGCGAGGACATTCAAATGACCATCACCATCGCACTGCCCTCCAAGGGGCGCATCAAGGACGGCACCGTCGAGATCTTCGAACGTGCCGGTCTCAGCATCGCCAGTATCGGCAATGACCGCTCCTACCGCGGCCGCGTCGAAGGCATCGATGGCATCGAGATCGCCTATCTCTCGGCTTCCGAGATCGCCCGGGAACTGGCAAGCGGCGCCGTCGATTTCGGCGTCACCGGCGAGGATCTGGTGCGCGAGGGCATGCCCGGCGTCGACGACAAGGTGGAGTTCTGCGCCCGGCTCGGCTTCGGCCAGGCCGATGTCGTGGTTGCCGTCCCGGAGATCTGGCTCGACGTCGAGACCATGGCGGATCTCGGTGACGTTGCGACCGACTTTCGCGCCCGCCACGGCCGGCGCCTGGCGATCGCCACGAAATACTGGCGCCTGACGCAGCAGTTCTTCTCGCGCCAGCACGGCATCCAGCTCTACCGCATCGTCGAAAGCCTCGGCGCCACCGAGGGCGCGCCCGCCGCCGGCCAGGCCGACATCATCGTCGACATCACCTCCACTGGCTCCACCTTGAAGGCCAACCACCTGAAGGTCCTGGGCGACGGCGTGATCCTGAAGAGCGAGGCCTGCCTCGTGCGCGCTCGCAAGCCGGCGCATGATGCCGATCCGCGGGTCGCGCAGATCATCTCCGCCGTCCAGACAGCCCTGCAGCGCGCCGATGGCTGAAGACGACAACATCATCGGTCTCTACGAGCGGCACGCGCTGGCCTTCGACGAACTGCGCGGCAAGAACCTGTTCGAGAAGCCCTGGATCGATCGCTTCGCCTCTCTCGTTCCCGCCCAGGGCATCGTCCTCGATCTCGGCTGCGGATCCGGCGAGCCGATCGCTGCCGACCTGATCCGGCGCGGGTTTCGCGTGACGGGCGTCGACAGCTCGGAAAGCCTGATTGGTCTCTGCCGGCAGCGTTTCCCGCAAGAGCAGTGGATCGTCCGCGACATGCGCAAGCTGCCGCCGGGGCGCACCTTCAACGGCATCATTGCCTGGCACAGCTTCTTCCACCTGAACCCGGCGGACCAGCGGGCGATGTTCCCCGTCTTCGCCTACCTCTCGGTACCCGGTGCGCCCTTGATGTTCACCGCCGGTCACTTCTCCGGCGTGGCCATGGGAGAATTCGGCGGCGAGCCGCTCTATCATGCCAGCCTCGACCGCGAGGATTATCTGGAGCTTCTCACCGCCAACGGCTTCCGGGTGGTCTCGCAGGTGACGCAGGACCCCGATTGCGGCGGCGCCACCGTCTGGCTGGCGCAGCGCCAGGGCTGAAACGGGAAAAAGCGCTGAAACGAGAAAGGGCGCCGGACCAGATGGCCCGGCGCCCCGTCTTGGGCAGGGAATTCAGAAAAGCTTAGGCAGCGACCGCGACCGGCTGGCGACGGGCGTCGAGCGAGTAGGCGCCGGCACCGACGGCGGCAAGCGCTAGGAAGCCACCGGCAATCGTCAGGTTCTTCATCATCATCAGGCCGTTGAAGACTGTCAGCAGGCCGTTGGCGGCTTCCGGGAAGTCAGGCACGTTGATGGGGCCCGAGTGGAAGACGAGGCCGGTGAAGACGGTGAAGGCGGCAAGCGCGATGGCGGCGATGCGGGTCTGGAAGCCGACGATGACGGCAAGACCGGCAACAAGTTCGAAGACGCCGGCCAGATAGGCAAGTGCGGTTGCAGCGGGGAAGCCCGCGCCGGCGATCATGCCGGCGGTGCCGGCCGGATCGACCAGCTTGGAATAGCCGGAGATGATGAACATGGCCGAGAGAAGAACGCGGCCGGCGAGAAGCAGAAGGTTGTTCGTGGTGGTGTTGTGCATGGGAGGTCTCCAGGAAAATCCGGTTGTCGTGAGCATTGAAATTCTGGAGACCTATGTGCCTCGTTTCGGAGATTCCTGAAAGATGAACAATCGACGACAGATCGTCTTCTAAAGCTGAACGATACTCCGGGAAGGCGCTGGCCTTGGCCTCTGTTCGGTAGGCCACCCAACAGAAAAGGGCGGCCCGAAGACCGCCCTTTCCTTAAACCTGAACCGGATGGCCCAGATGTCAGACCCGAAGGTCTTACATCATGTCCATGCCGCCCATGCCGCCCATGCCGCCAGGCATGCCGCCGCCAGCCGAATCCTTCTTCGGCAGTTCGGCGATCATGGCTTCCGTCGTGATCAGCAGCGAAGCAACCGAAGCTGCGTTCTGCAGAGCCGTGCGGACAACCTTGACCGGATCGACGATACCCATGGCGATCATGTCGCCGAATTCGCCGGTCTGAGCGTTGTAGCCGAAGTTGTCGTTGTCCTTTTCGAGGATCTTGCCGACGATGATCGAAGCTTCGTCACCGGCATTTTCTGCGATCTGGCGAACCAGCGACTGCAGGGCGCGGCGAACGATGTTGATGCCGGCTTCCTGGTCGTCGTTTGCACCCTTGGACGTGATCTTGACCGAGGAGCGCAGGAGAGCGGTACCACCGCCGGGCACGATGCCTTCCTGAACAGCAGCGCGGGTCGCGTTCAGGGCGTCGTCGATGCGGTCCTTGCGTTCCTTGACTTCGATTTCCGTCGAGCCACCAACGCGGATCACGGCAACGCCGCCAGCGAGCTTGGCAAGACGTTCCTGCAGCTTCTCGCGGTCGTAATCGGAAGAGGTTTCTTCGATCTGAGCCTTGATCTGGGCAACACGGCCTTCGATGTCGGACTTCTGGCCCGAACCGTCGACGATCGTGGTGTTTTCCTTGGTGATCGAGACCTTCTTCGAACGGCCGAGCATGTCGAGCGTGACATTCTCGAGCTTGATGCCGAGGTCTTCGGAGATGACAGTGCCGCCCGTCAGGATGGCGATGTCTTCCAGCATGGCCTTGCGGCGATCGCCGAAGCCAGGAGCCTTGACGGCAGCAATCTTCAGGCCGCCGCGCAGCTTGTTGACGACGAGCGTTGCAAGAGCTTCGCCTTCGACGTCTTCAGCGATGATGAGGAGCGGCTTGCCCGACTGAACGACGGCTTCGAGAACCGGCAGCATGGCCTGGAGGTTCGAAAGCTTCTTCTCGTGCAGGAGGATGTAGGGATCCTCGAGGTCAGCAACCATCTTTTCAGGGTTGGTGACGAAGTAGGGCGACAGGTAGCCGCGGTCGAACTGCATGCCTTCGACGACTTCGAGTTCGGTCTCGGCAGTCTTGGCTTCTTCGACGGTGATGACGCCTTCGTTGCCAACCTTCTGCATGGCTTCGGCGATGTCGCGGCCAACCTGGCTGTCGCCATTTGCCGAGATCGTGCCGACCTGTGCAACTTCTTCAGAGGTGGAGATCTTCTTGGCCTTGGCCTGGAGATCCTTCACGACTTCCGAAACGGCCAGATCGATGCCGCGCTTCAGGTCCATCGGGTTCATGCCGGCAGCAACGGCCTTGTTGCCTTCGCGAACGATGGCCTGGGCAAGAACGGTTGCGGTCGTGGTGCCGTCGCCGGCGATGTCGTTGGTCTTCGAAGCAACTTCGCGGACCATCTGGGCACCCATGTTTTCGAACTTGTCTTCGAGTTCGATTTCCTTGGCGACCGATACACCGTCCTTCGTGATGCGCGGTGCGCCGAAGGACTTGTCGATGATGACGTTACGACCCTTGGGGCCGAGCGTGACCTTCACTGCATCAGCGAGGATGTCGACGCCGCGCAGCATCTTTTCGCGCGCAGTGCGGCCGAACTTGATTTCTTTAGCTGCCATTTTAGGAGCTCCTGAATAGGGGTGTCAGCGGATGGATATGGACAAGACGGCTGTTCAGCCGATGATGCCCATGATGTCGGCTTCCTTCATGATGAGAAGGTCTTCGCCGTCGAGCTTGACTTCCGTGCCGGACCACTTGCCGAACAGAACGCGGTCGCCTGCCTTGACGTCGAGAGCAACGATGTTGCCCTTGTCGTCACGGACGCCGGTGCCGACAGCGACGATTTCGCCTTCCTGCGGCTTTTCCTTGGCGGTGTCCGGAATGATGATGCCACCCTTGGTCTTGGCTTCAGACTCAACGCGACGAACGACGACGCGGTCGTGAAGCGGACGAAAATTGGTGCTTGCCATTGTCTAATCCCTCGATCAAATGACATGGACGGATCTAAGGACCCGTGTAGGGTGTTAGCACTCTCGATAAGTGAGTGCCAACGGCGCTGAGATATGCTCGACCCGAGGCGGAGTCAAGAACGGTCTTCCGGAATCCCATCGATCGGCGAGATGGCCGTGGGGGCGGCGGCACCCTGCCGGCAGGGAATTTCCTTGCCATCGCGGATAAGCTTTGCCATGTCAGCGCCTGTCCCAGATATGAGTTCGGAAGCACGCATGGCCAAGCGCATCAGCAATCTCAGCGAAATCACCGGCAACTACGATGTCGTCCTCTCCGATGTCTGGGGCGTGCTCCACAACGGCATCGATGCCTTTTCCGGTGCCTGCACGGCGCTTGCGGATGCACGCAAGGCCGGCGTGACGGTGGTGCTGATCACCAATTCCCCACGGCCTTCACCGGGCGTCATCGACCAGCTTCGCATCCTCGGCGTGCCCGACGAGGCCTATGACCGCATCGTCACCTCCGGCGATGTCACGCGGCACCTGATTGCCGAAGGCCCCAAGAAGATATTCCTGCTCGGCCCCGAGCGCGACATGCCGCTCTTCGACGGTCTCGACGTCCAGGTTGTCGGAAAGGACGAGGCGGATGCCATCGTCTGCACCGGCTTCTTCGATGACGAGAAGGAAGTCCCTGAAGATTACCACGACATGCTGTCGGCCTTTCAGGCGCGCGATGTGCCCTTCATCTGCGCCAATCCCGACCTCGTCGTCGAGCGCGGCCACCGCATCATCCCCTGCGCCGGCGCCGTTGCCGCCTATTACGAGCAGCTGGGCGGCGCCACCCGCATCGCCGGCAAGCCGCACCGCCCGATCTACGAGGCGGCACTGGAAGCGGCCAAGGAAACCCGCGGCGACTTTGCGCGAGACCGCGTCATCGCCATCGGCGACGGCATGCCGACAGACGTGCGCGGCGCCATCTCGCAGGGCCTCGATCTCCTCTACATCAGCGCCGGCATTCACGTGCACGAGTACACGGTGAATGGCCAGATCGACGAAGCGATCATGAACGCCTGGCTGAAGAACGAAGGTGCTGCCCCCGGATGGTGGATGCCGCGGCTCGCCTAGGATCCCGCCATGACCGTGTTTCACCGCAACGAGAACAGGGAACCGCTGCCCGAGACGCTGAAGGGCGGCGTCGTCGCCATCGGTAACTTCGACGGCGTCCATCGCGGCCATCGCAGCGTCCTAGAACGCGCGCTGTCGCTTGCCGAGAGCCGCAACGTTCCGGCGCTGGTGCTGACCTTCGAGCCGCATCCGCGCACCGTCTTCCAGCCGGAACGGCCGGTCTCCCGTCTGACGCCGGCGCCACTGAAGGCCCGTCTCCTGGAGGCGATCGGCTTTCGCTGCGTCATCGAATACCCCTTCGATCGCGAGTTCTCCAACCGTTCGGCGGAAGAGTTCGTGCAGTCGGTGCTGGTCGACTGGCTGCATGCGGATGCCGTCGTCACCGGCTTCGACTTCCACTTCGGCAAGGGCCGCGAGGGCGGGCCCGCCTATCTGATGGCGGCAGGCGAGCGCCACGGCTTCACGGTCAGCCTCGTCGACGCCTTCCGTGACGAGAACGCCGACGTCATCTCCTCGAGCCGCATCCGGACGCTACTGGCCGAAGGCGACGTTGTCGCTGCCGCCGGTCTTCTCGGCTATCGCCACACGGTCGAGGCGCAGGTCATCGGCGGCGAAAAGCTTGGCCGAACGCTGGGCTACCCGACCGCCAACATGGCGCTGCCACCGGAAACGGAGCTGAAGGCCGGCATTTATGCCGTTCGCCTGCGCAGCGAGGACGGCACGATCCGCGACGGCGTCGCCAGCTACGGTCGCCGCCCGACGGTGACCGAGAACGGCGCGCCGCTCCTGGAAACCTATGTGTTCGATTTTTCCGGCGACCTCTACGGCCAGACCTGCTCGGTCTCCTTCTTCGGCTATCTGCGCGACGAGCTGAAGTTCGACGGTCTCGATCCGCTGGTCGAACAGATGAAGCGCGACGAGGAGGAGGCGAGGGCGCTCCTCGCCGGCGTCCGGCCGCTCGGCGAACTGGATGCAAAGATCGCATTCTGACGGCGGCGGCGAGCCGGGTTCGGGCAATCCGCCGGCCTCACCGCTTTGCCTTGACGCTCCCGTCGTTATGGCGCCTAGTCTCCCGCAGTCGAACGTCGACACCAACAGGAAAGACACCTCAGATGGCAAGCCCACCGCGCCGCCCCGTAAATCCGATGGAAGCCGCGGAGGCACTGTTCAAGCCGATGAAGAAGTCTGCGGCTCCCGCACAGGAACGTCGCGCGCTGCCGGAGGTCAAGGAGCTCGTCTCGATCAAGCTGGACAGCGCCGTGCTGGAACATTTCCAGAAGGATGGCGCCGGCTGGCAGGACCGCATCAATGACGCGCTGCGTGCTGTCGTGGCTGCAGAAAGCGAATAGAGGCGACCCGCTCACCTGCCGCGAGCCTCTTTCTTTTGCGGCAAAAACCCCCTAAAGAACGCGGCACAATGACCTATTCTTCGGTGGCCCGGATCATTCGAATTATCGGCCCGGCCCTCCCGGCAGCTTGAACAGCCGCGGGAAGGTCCGGGTTTTTGGCGCTGGGATGCACCCCTTGCGCGTTTGCCGCCACTCCATGACAGAAGTTTTCGCGACCACGCCGGTCGCCCTATCCGATGGTTGATCCATGACCGATACCGCAGACAAGCTCGACTACTCCAAGACCCTCTATTTGCCCGAAACCGAATTCCCGATGCGTGCCGGACTGCCGCAGAAGGAGCCGGAAATGGCGGCGAAGTGGAAGGAGATGGGTCTCTACAAGAAGCTGCGCGCCTCCGCCGCCGGCCGCGAGAAATTCGTCCTCCACGACGGCCCGCCCTATGCCAACGGCAACATCCACATCGGCCATGCGCTGAACAAGGTGCTGAAGGACGTCATCACCCGTTCCTTCCAGATGCGCGGCTATGACTCGAACTACGTGCCCGGCTGGGATTGCCACGGCCTGCCGATCGAATGGAAGATCGAGGAAAAATACCGCGAGAAGGGCAAGGACAAGAACGAGGTCCCGGTCAACGAATTCCGCCGCGAATGCCGCGAATTCGCGCAGGGCTGGATCGACATCCAGTCGGACGAATTCCGCCGTCTCGGCATCGAGGGCGATTTCGACAACCCCTATACGACCATGGCCTTCCACGCCGAAGCCCGCATCGCCGGCGAGCTCCTGAAGATCGCCAAGTCCGGCCAGCTCTACCGCGGCTCCAAGCCGATCATGTGGTCTGTCGTCGAGCGCACGGCGCTGGCCGAAGCGGAAGTGGAATATGCCGAGGTCGAGAGCGACACGATCTGGGTGAAGTTCCCGGTGGTGCGGGTGGTTGAGCCAGGCGTTGCTCTTGAAAAGGGCGAGGCCTTTCGTCAGGCCGTCATCGCGCAGAATGCTGAAGGGGGCATCCTGGGCGACCTTCAGGGTTCTTTTGTGGTGATCTGGACCACCACACCCTGGACCATTCCCGGCAATCGGGCCATCGCCTATTCCCCTCGGGTCCAGTACGCACTTTATGAGGTTACGGCCGCTGAAAACGACTTCGGCCCACGCCCTGGCGAGAAGTTGATTTTCGCTGAGAAACTGGCAGAAGATTCCTTCAAGAAGGCTAAGGTCGAATACAAGAAGCTCCGCGATGTCGCAGCCGATGAACTCGCAAAGCTTCTATGTATGCACCCGCTGCGGCAAGTAGGGGGCGGCTATGAGTTTCCGGTTCCTCTCCTCAGCGGCGATCACGTTACCGACGACGCCGGAACCGGCTTCGTTCACACCGCACCGTCCCACGGGCGTGAGGACTTCGAGGCCTGGACCGACAATGCCCGCGCGCTGGAAGCTTTGGGTATCGACACGAAGATCCCGTTCCCGGTCGACGATGCCGGCTTCTACACCGAAGACGCCCCCGGTTTCGGCCCCTCCGCAGAGGGCGGCGCCGCGCGCGTGCTCGACGACAACGGCAAGAAGGGCGACGCCAACAAGCGCGTCATGGACGCCCTGATCAAGGCCAACAACCTGTTTGCCCGCGGCCGCATCAAGCACGAATACCCGCATTCCTGGCGCTCCAAGAAGCCGGTCATCTTCCGCAACACGCCGCAATGGTTCGTCTACATGGACAAGGAGCTCGGCGACGGCACGACGCTGCGCACCCGCGCGCTGTCGGCCATCGACCAGACCCGCTTCGTCCCCGCCGGCGGTCAGAACCGTCTGCGCGCCATGATCGAGCAGCGCCCGGACTGGGTGCTGTCGCGCCAGCGCGCCTGGGGCGTGCCGATCTGCGTCTTCGCCGATGTGGACGGCAATGTGCTGCAGGACGATGCCGTCAACGCCCGCATCCTGGAGGCCTTCGAGGCCGAAGGTGCCGATGCCTGGTTCGCCGAAGGCGCCAAGGACCGCTTCCTCGGCAACGGGCATGACGGCGAAAAGTGGCAGATGGTCACCGACATCCTCGACGTCTGGTTCGACTCGGGCTCCACCCACACCTTCACGCTGGAAGACCGTCCGGACCTGAAATGGCCGGCCGACGTCTATCTCGAAGGCTCCGACCAGCACCGCGGCTGGTTCCACTCGTCGCTGCTGGAAAGCTGCGCCACCCGTGGCCGCGCGCCCTACAATGCGGTCGTCACCCATGGCTTCACCATGGCCGAGGACGGCCGCAAGATGTCGAAGTCGCTCGGCAATCAGGTCTTCCCGCAGGACGTCATGAACCAGTCCGGCGCCGATATCCTGCGCCTCTGGGTGATGAACACCGACTATTGGGAAGATCAGCGTCTCGGCAAGACGATCATCCAGACCAACATCGACAGCTACCGCAAGATCCGCAACACCGTCCGCTGGATGCTCGGCACGCTCACTCACGACCACGGCGACGAGATTGCCTATGCCGATCTGCCGGAACTCGAACGTCTGATGCTGCACCGGCTCTCCGAGCTCGATCAGTTGGTGCGCAAGGGCTACGACGAATTCGACTTCAAGCGCATCGTCCGCTCCCTGTCGGATTTCGCCAATGTCGAGCTGTCGGCCTTCTACTTCGACATCCGCAAGGATGCGCTCTACTGCGACGCGCCATCCAGCCTGAAGCGCCGCTCGGCTCTCTACGTCATCCGCAAGCTCTTCGACTGCCTGGTCCTGTGGTTTGCCCCGATGATGCCCTTCACCACGGAAGAGGCCTGGCTCTCGCGTGATCCGAACGCCGTCTCCGTCCACCTGGAGCAGTTCCCGGAAATCCCGGCGGACTGGTCCAACGACGCGGTTGCCGAAAAGTGGAGGAAGGTTCGCACCGTCCGCCGTGCCGTCACCGGCGCGCTGGAAGTGGAGCGCAAGGAGAAGCGCATCGGCTCCTCGCTGGAAGCCGCCCCCGTCGTCCATGTCGCCGATCCGGAGCTGCTGGCGGCCCTCGATGGCCTCGATTTGGCCGAGATCTGCATCACCTCCGATATCTCGGTGGTGGGGGACGAAGGTCCGGCCGATGCCTTCCGCCTCGACGATGGCACGAAGGTTGCCGTCGAACCGAAGCTTGCCGAGGGCACCAAATGCGCCCGCTCCTGGAAGATCACCAGCGATGTCGGATCCGATCCGGACTATCCGGATGTCTCCGCACGGGACGCGGCAGCGCTGAAGGAACTGGCGGCGCTCGGCCGTCTCGGCTGACGCCCCGCATCGGGCCGGATGATTGCGCTTTGGCGCGTCATCCGGTACATCTGCCCGAAATTGGCCGGATTGTTCCGTCAGGCCTTGATCGAGCGGGAATCTGAAGGCGCCGAAGTGCGGTGCTGCGGGAAGGGCTTTTATGAAGACGACGCATGGGTATCGCGCCGCTTTGAGCGTGGCCGGCATGATGGCCGGAGTGGCAATGCTCTCTGGCTGCATGGGCAGCCCGACCTATGGGACCGGCACGCCGGCCATGGAACAGTTGGGTGACGATCTGACCTCGGCCATATCGCTGGGGGGCAATGACGACAAGCCCAAGGTCGCGTACAACCCGCGCCCCAAGCTCGTGGTCGCGGGCCAGGACGGATCCCTGCCGCCGCCGCAGACCTCGCTGGCCAACCGCGAAAACAACCCCGGCTGGGTGGAATCGCCTGAGGAAACGCGCGCACGCCTGCGCCAGGAAGCCACCGACAACGAAAACAATCCCCGCTACCGTTCGCCCTTGCTCGCCGGCCGTGGCCAGGCTGGCCAGATGACGGAATCGGAAAAGTGGGAAGCGTTCCGCCAGGCCAAGCAGGCCCAGGAAACGGTTGACGTGACGGCAGGGCGCCGCTCGCTCACCGATCCGCCGACAGAATACCGCGCCGTCGATACCGCCGTTCTGAACGACCTGGGCGAGCCCGAGGTCCAGAAGGAACGCCGGCGCAAGAAGGAAGCCCAGTCCGGCAAGCAGACATCGAGCTGGTGGAAGCCCTTCCAGTAGGCTGACTGCCCTCTAGGTCGGTCGTCGCGGTCGGAAGAAGTCGGTCAGCAGTCTGGCCGCCTCCGTTTCAGCCAGTCCCGAGTAGACCTCCGGCACGTGATGACAGGTCGGCTGGTGAAAGAAGCGCACGCCGTTGTCCACGGCGCCGCCCTTGGGGTCCTCCGCCCCGTAGTAGAGCCTGCGGATGCGGGCAAAGGAGATCGCGCCCGCACACATGGTGCAGGGCTCGAGCGTGACGTAGAGATCGGCCCCGCTCAGCCGCTCCTGCCCGAGAAGTCTCGCGCCCTCGCGGATCACGGCGATCTCCGCATGGGCCGTCACGTCGTTGTCGGCACGGGTCCGGTTGCCGGAGCGGGCAATCACGGCGCCATCGACCACGAGAACGGCGCCGACCGGGATCTCCCCGCGCTCGGCGGCGCTTCGTGCCTCCCGCAATGCCTCCGCCATGAAACCGTCGCTCTTAGCCATTTTCGGCGATTCCCTCTTAACCCGGGTCCCGTGAACTGGTAGGAAGCGGACAAATCTGCGCTCCCCGATCACGGGGAAGCCTTAAGACGCACTTCAACCAATATGAATGTCCGGATCTTTTCCGTTCGACATCTCGCTTCAGGCAAACAACAAATGACACCCAAAGACAAGCCGAAGCGCGGCGGAGCCAAGCCCTTCGTACGCGAAACAAAACCCCGAGCCGAAGCCCCGTCCGGCTTTTCGGCGAAGGGCGGCGTGAAGCCGAGGAAAGGCGCAGGCGACGCCTCCGCTGCGGAAAAGCCCGCCAAGCCGATGAAGGCAGCCCCGGCGCGCGCAGCCTCCTCGACAACGGACAGCTCGGCAAAGCCGGAACGCATCTCCAAGATCCTTGCCCGCGCAGGCGTTGCCTCGCGCCGCGATATCGAGCGCATGATCATGGAAGGCCGCGTGCGGCTGAACGGTCAGGTGCTGGAAACGCCGGTGGTCAACGCCACGCTCGACGACCGCATCGAGGTCGACGGCCACCCGATCCGCGGCATCGAGCGCACGCGCCTGTGGCTCTACCACAAGCCGTCCGGCCTGGTGACGACCAACTCCGATCCGGAAGGCCGCGCCACCGTCTTCGACAATCTGCCGGAAGGCCTGCCGCGCGTCCTGTCGATCGGCCGTCTCGATATCAACACCGAGGGCCTGCTGCTTCTCACCAACGACGGCGGCCTCTCCCGCGTTCTGGAACTGCCGACCACGGGCTGGCTGCGCCGCTACCGCGTGCGCGCCTATGGCGAGATCGAGCAGGGCGATCTCGACAAGCTGAAGGAAGGCATCGCCGTCGACGGCGTCCTCTACGGCGCGATCGAGGCGACGCTGGACCGGCAGCAGGGCCACAACGTCTGGATCACCATGGGCCTGCGGGAAGGCAAGAACCGCGAGATCAAGAACGTCATGGGCGCGCTTGGCCTCGAGGTGAACCGCCTCATCCGTATTTCCTATGGTCCGTTCCAGCTCGGCGATCTTCCCGAAGGCCAGGTGGTGGAAGTGCGCGGCCGCACGCTCCGCGACCAGCTCGGTCCACGCCTGATCGAGGATTCCAAGGCCAATTTCGACGCGCCGATCTACAATGAGACCGGCAGCGAGGAGGCCTCTGCCGATCACGCCGACAAGCCGGAGAAGCGTGAAAAGGGCGGCTGGTCCAAGGAAGCCCGACCGCAGGAAGCGCGTGGCAGAGACGTGCGTCCCGACGCCCGCCGTCCGGACGCTCGGCGCGAAGAGCCAAGGCGCGACAAGGCGCCAGGCCGACCCGATACCCGACGCGACGATCGTGGCTTTGCCGGCAAGCCGGCCCGTGGCGGGGCGCGCGACGAGCGCAGCTTCGACGAGGAAAAGCCGAAGAAGCGTCCGCCAATGGGCACCACCCGCACCGCCAACGTCTGGATGGCCCCGGGCGCACGCCCGACCACCGACGCTAAGGGCAAGCGAACCTCTGCGCGTGCAGACGCCGAACGACTGTTCGAAAAGCCCAAGCCGCAGAACGATCGGCCGATCGTGGTCAATCGTGTTGCCGAGGACAGGGACTGGATCCGTGGCGAAGACGCGCCAGCGCGCGAAGAGGGCGGCAAGCGCTCCTTCGGCGACCGGCCCGACCGCGGCGGCGACCGTCCGAGAGGGGATCGTCCCCAAGGCGACCGGCCTAGAGGCGATCGTCCTCAGGGGGACCGCCCCAGGAGCGACCGTCCGACAGGTGGCCGTCCAGCAGGCGGGCGTCCGAGAAGCGACGCTGCTGGTGACCGCGGCTTTGGCGACCGGCCACGCGGCGACCGCAAGCCTCGCGAGGAGGGCGATCGCCCCCGCGCCAAGTCGTTTTCGGGTGACGCCAGATCCGAGCGTCCCCGCAGCGACCGTCCATACGGCGACCGTCCGCCTCGCGCCGAGCGCCCCTTCTCCGACAAGCCACGCGGCGAGCGCGGCGCTCGTCCCGACGGCGATCGCCCGCGCAGCGCAAGGCCTCGCAGCGATGCGCCGAGAAGCGATGGACCGCGCAGCGAGGGTGCCCCGAGCGATAGGCCGAGAAACGACAGGCCGCGCAATGACGCGCCCAGGAGCGACAGGCCGCGTGGCGAACGGCCTGCCGGGGACCGGCCCTTTGGCGACAAGCCGCGCGGCAAGCCCTTCGGCGGCAAGCCCGGCGGCAGCAAACCCTTCGGCGGCAAGCCTGCCGGTGGCAGGCCTGCTGGCAGCCGCGGCAAGCCGAGCGGCGGTGGTGGCAAGCCGGGAGGCCGTCCCCCAGGGGGGCGTCCACCTGGGGGCAAGCCCCGCACACCTCGGGGATAAGCCGCCATGCGCATTGTCGGAGGTGAATTCCGCGGCCGCACTCTGGCCGCCCCGAAATCGAACGATATCCGGCCGACCATCGACCGGACGCGCGAAAGCCTGTTCAACATCATCGGCCACGTCTATCCCGAGGCCTTGCAGCAGACGCGGGTGATCGATCTCTTCGCCGGCACCGGTGCCGTCGGCATCGAGGCGCTGTCGCGCGGATGCAAGTCGGCCCTCTTCGTGGAGAACAGCATCGAGGGCAGGGGACTGCTCTGGGAGAACATCGACGCGCTCGGGCTGCATGGCCGCGCCCGCATCCTGCGGCGCGATGCCACCAGGCTTGGCCCGGTCGGAACCATCGAGCCGTTTCAGCTGCTCTTTGCCGATCCGCCCTATGGCGCCGGCCTCGGTGAGGCCGCCCTGCTTGCGGCGCATGCCGGCCGCTGGCTGGAGCCGGGAGCCCTGGTCATCCTCGAGGAGCGCGCCGACGTGATGCCGAAGGCCGATCCGGTCTTCAAGCTTCTGGAGCAGCGCGTCTTCGGCGACACGCGCATGCATTTCCTGCGCTATCAGCCGGATTGAACGGGGCACGCGGATGAACACGAGGCTTGCCCTTCCGGATGCCGATCTGATCAGAGGCAAGAGTGACCTGACCTTTGCCGTCGCCTTCGGTGGCGGCGGCGCGCGCGGGATTTCGCATATCTGCGTTATCGAGGCGCTCGATGAACTCGGGATCCGTCCGGTGGCGATCGCCGGCTCCTCGATCGGGGCCATCATGGGCGCGGGAATGGCAGCCGGAATGTCGGGCCGCGAGATCCATGACTATACGGTGGAAACCATCGGCCCCCGCGGCACGCTCACCAACAAGCTCTGGAGCCTCGGTCCGGCATCGATGCGCGATACGCTGGGAGGCTTCAAGCTCGGCCAGTTCAATCTTGAGCTGGTGCTGAAGGCGCTGCTGCCGCCAGCCATCCCGGACGATTTCGACACCCTGAAGATCCCCCTGAAGGTCATGGCCACCGATTACTACGGCCAGGCCGAGGTCGTGCTGGAATCCGGCGATCTTGCCAACGCGATCGCCGCCTCTGCGGCTCTCCCGGGCATTTTCATGCCGGTGCGCATCAACGGTCGCATCATGATCGACGGCGGCGTCTTCAACCCGGTTCCCTATGACCACCTGATGGACCTGGCCGACGTCGTCATCGGCGTCGACGTCGTCGGCGCGCCGGAAGGCGACGATTCCCAGGCGCCCACCCGCATCGACAGCATGTTCGGCGCCAGCCAGCTGATGATGCAGTCGGCCATTGCCATGAAGCTCCGGTTGCAACCGCCGCATATCTTTCTGCGTCCGCCCGTCAATCGCTACCGCGTGCTGGATTTCCGCAAGGCCGAGGAAATCCTGGAGCATTCCGCCAGCGTGAAGGACGACCTGAAGCGCGCCGTCGACGCCATCTACCTCGCCGCCGAAGGCTAGCTCGCCGTCTCGTCGGCCGCCTGGGTGTCCTGGTCAGACGCCGGAGCATGCTTCGGCTTGATGAGCGGTTCCGGCTTGACTGGCCGGTTGTGCAGCATGTGCCGTCCGGCCATCAACCCGTCGGCCGCCTGGATCAGCAGCCGCTCCTCGTCCCGCTTGCGGATATCGTCCTCGATCGCCATCGCTTCCGCTGTGCTCATGCCGAGCGCTTCCAGGCTCTTGCGGCCGAACAGCAGCCCGGATTCCAGCGTCTCGCGCAGCTCGTAGTCGACACCGCGGGCCCGCAGCGAAATGGTGTGGATGCGGTCATAGGAGCGGACGAAGAGGCGGACATTGGGAAATTCGGAGCGTATGAGGTCGACGATCCTGTCGGTGACCTCCCGTTTCTGGGTCAGCACGGCAACGATCTTCGCCTTCTCGATCCCTGACGCCAGAAGCACATCCTTGCGCGTGCCGTCGCCATAATAGATGCGGAAGCCGAAGGCCGCCGCCTGGCGGATGCGGTCGGCCGAATCGTCGATCACCGTCACCTCACGGCCGCCGGCCAGCAGGATCTGCGCCGAGATCTGCCCGAAGCGCGAGAAGCCGATCATCAGCACATCCGCACCGGCGCCTTCGTAGTCCTCCTCCAGTTCCTCGTGCTCCACCGTCATCATCCGGCGCGAAAGCGCCGCCCCGAGCGGTGTCAGCGCCATCGAGATCGTGACGATCGCGATCAGCAGCGATGCCGTTTCCGAGGACAACAGGCCGACGGCTACGGCGGTGGTGAACAGCACGAATCCGAACTCGCCGCCCTGCGGAAGCAGGAAGGCGATCCGCAGCGCATCGTTGCGCGGCGAGCCCAGGACGCGGCAGAGCGCATAAGTGATCACGCCTTTGGTCACCATCACCACCGGCACCGCAACGAGAATGAAGGGAAGCTGCTCCCAGAGCACCGCGACCTCGAGTGACAGGCCGACCGCCATGAAGAACAGTGCAAGCAGCAGTCCGCGGAACGGCTCGATATCCGCCTCCAGTTCATGCCGGTAGGAGGATTCCGCCAGCATCACGCCGGCCAGGAAGGCGCCCATGGCCATCGAGAGGCCGACCGCATGCATGGCCGCCGCCGAACCGAGCACGATCAGCAAGGCCGTGGCGATCATCACCTCGCGCGCACCGGTGCGACCGATCACCTGGAAAAGCGGGGTCAGGAGATAGCGTCCGGCCAGAATCATCGCCCCGACGGCGCCGATGGCGATCGCAACACTGGTCAGCGCAGAAGCCTCCGTTTCGCCGGCGCCCGACGCCAGGATGCTGACGAGCGCGAGCAGCGGCACGATCGCCAGGTCCTGGAACAGCAGGATCGAGAACGAGCGCTGCCCGTAGCGGCTGTTCAGGTCGCCGTCATCGCTGAGGATCTGCAGCGCGAAGGCCGTGGAGGACAGCGCCAGGCCAAAGCCGATCACGACGCTGCCGCGCCAGTCGGCGATGCCGGCCAGCATTGTGAAGCCGGTCAACAGCGCACCCGAAATCACCACCTGAGCCGTTCCCAGTCCGAAGACGTCGCCGCGCATCTGCCACAGGCGCGACGGCTTCAGCTCCAGCCCGATGACGAAGAGCAGGAAGACGATGCCGAATTCCGCCACATGCAGCACCTCTTCGGCTTCGGTGATCTGCTGCAGGATGGGGCCGATCACCACGCCCGCCGCCAGATAACCAAGCACGGTGCCGAGCCCGAGCTTGCGGAAAATCGGCGCGGCGATGACTGCGCCAGCAAGCAGCAGCAGCATCTGCGTGAACAGAGATCCTGATTCCATCATGAAAAACCACCTTGCGCAGTGAGGGTTAGCGGAAGAATCGGAAGACGAGCCTTGATGCCTTACTTGCCGCACAATAAATGGAGCGGCAACGAAAGGTACACAATGACCTCCGAATTTGATTCCGAAACTCTTCTGACCCGCGCAACGCAGCTGATCGAGCTTGCCAAGGCCGCTGGCGCTGATCAGGCGGACGCCGTCGTTGTCCGCTCCCGCTCGAAGTCGGTGAGCGTCCGCCTCGGCAAGGTGGAGGGAACGGAAGCGTCGGAAAGCGACGACTTTTCCCTGAGGGTCTTCGTCGGCAACCGCGTCGCCAGCGTCTCGGCGAACCCGGGCTTCGACATCAAGACGCTCGCCGAACGGGCCGTCGCCATGGCCAGGGTGTCGCCCGAAGATCCCTACGCCTGCCTCGCCGACGAGAGGAACCTGGCGCGCGACTATCCGGATCTTGATCTCTACGATGCCACGGAAGTGCCGACGGACGCGCTGCGCGATGCCGCGCTCGACATGGAGCAGGCGGCGCTCGATGTGGACGGCGTCAAGAACTCGTCCGGCGCCGGGGCGTCGGCGGGCATGGGCGGCCTGGTGCTCGTCACCTCCCACGGCTTTTCCGGCAGCTACATGGCGACCCGCTTCGGCCGTTCCGTCAGCGTCATCGCCGGCGAAGGCACGAAGATGGAGCGCGACTACGACTTCGACAGCCGTCTCTTCTTCGCCGACCTCGACGATCCGAAGGACATCGGCCGTCGCGCCGGCGAGCGCGTGGTGAAGCGTGTCAATCCGCGCCAGGTGCCGACCGGCAAGGACCTCACCGTGGTGTTCGATCCCCGCCTTGCCCGCGGCTTTGTCGGGCATATCGCCGGCGCCATCAACGGCGCGTCGGTTGCCCGCAAGACGAGCTTTCTGCGCGACAAGATGGGCAAGCAGGTGCTGAAGTCCGGCCTGAGCATCACCGATGACCCGATGATCGTGCGCGGTTCCTCCTCACGTCCCTTCGATGGCGAAGGTGTGTCGGGCAAGCGCCTCGTGATGATCGAGGACGGCGTGCTGAACCACTGGTTCCTCTCCACGTCCACCGGCCGGGAGCTGGGGCTGGAGACGAATGGCCGCGGCGCCCGCGGCGGCACCTCCGTCGGTCCGAGTTCGACGAACCTGGCGCTCGAGCCGGGCGATGTCTCGCCAGAGGATCTGATCCGCGGCATCGGCAACGGGTTCTACGTGACCGAGCTCATCGGCCAGGGCGTTAACATGGTCACCGGCGAATACAGCCGTGGCGCAACCGGCTTCTGGATCGAGAATGGCGAGCTCGCCTATGCGGTCTCCGAGGTGACGATCGCCTCCAATCTCAAGGACATGTTCATGCGGCTGACGCCGGCAAACGACATCGACCGGAAGTTCGGGGTTGCCTCGCCGACGATCGCCATCGAGGGCATGACCCTGGCAGGCCGGTGATGCCGATGGATGTCGATGCTGAACGCTGGCGCGAAGATCTGGCGCTGATCCGGCTGGCGGCCAGGGAGGCGGGCAAGGTGGCGCTCGGCTATTTCGGCCAGTCGCCGGAGGTCTGGTGGAAGCACGAGGGGCGCTCCCCCGTCAGTGCCGCGGATTATGCCGCCAACGACAAGCTCCAGGGTATGCTGATGGCGGCCCGTCCCGGCTATGGCTGGCTGTCGGAAGAGACCGACGACGATGTGGCAAGGCTCTCCTGCGACACGCTTTTCGTCGTCGATCCGATCGACGGCACCCGTGCCTTCATCGCGGGCGAGAAGACCTGGTGCGTCTCCGTTGCCGTCGTGCATCGCGGGCAGCCGGTGGCCGGCGTCCTGGTGGCGCCGGCCTTCGACGAGGAGTTTACGGCATCCGTGGATGAGCCGGCGCTGAAGAACGGAAAACCGATCTCCGTGTCGCATCCGTCGGTCGTCGAACCCCTGAAGCTCGCCGTTGCCGAAGATGTGCTGAAGCTGGTCCAGCCGGAACATAAGAACTCCGTCCGCCGGGTGCGCCACGTCCCGTCGCTCGCCTATCGGCTGGCCATGACCGCCGACGGCACGATCGACGGAACGATCGTCAAGCGCAATTCCCACGACTGGGATCTCGCAGCGGCGGACGTGATCCTGGAACGTGCCGGCGGTCGTCTGGTCGACGCGCAGGGGCGCCGCCTCGTCTACAACAGGGAAAGCGTCAAGCACGGCGTGTTGCGCGCCGGCGCCGAGCATGCGCTGGACAAGTTGCGGATGTTCATGCCGGACGATCCAACGGGTTGACCTTTCCGCTTGCGTGTCGCAATCAGGGTTGCCGGGGGGACCGGCAAAAGGGTGAAAGAATGACGGAAACAAGCGAAAAGAAGCAATTGCTCCATCTCGTGTTCGGCGGCGAGCTTTCGAGCCTGGCCGGGGTGCAGTTCAAGGACCTCGCGAACCTCGATGTCGTCGGGATCTATCCCGACTACGCCAGCGCCCTTGCGGCGTGGCGCGGCAAGGCTCAGCAGACGGTCGACAACGCCCAGATGCGCTACTTCATTGTCCACATGCACAAGCTGCTCGACCCGGATGTCAAAGGCGAATAGCATCATTGGCGGATAGAAACGGCTGCGAACGACGGGTTCGATCTCGTTGCCGTGTCCTGTAAAACCCGGTTTTGACGCAATTCGAAAGCAATGATCCGGTGACGGATGATTGCGCGGAGGACATACAGCTTGTTGCAGGCAGCCACCACCCATCGAAGGCATACGGCATGAGCAAGGGCTTGGCGCGTGTGGCTCTGGCAGGCTACCGGGTTGCCGGCATCGTGCTGTATCCGCTTGCCTCGCCCTACCTTGCCTACCGTGCCTACAAGGGCAAGGAAGATCGGCGCCGCCGCAACGAGCGGTTCGGCTATCCGAGCGCCCCAAGGCCGCGCGGCCCCTTGGTCTGGGTGCATTCCGCAAGCGTGGGCGAAACGCTGGCGATGATCCCGCTCATGCGCGAGTTCTGCCGGCGTGAAATCCACGTGCTCTTGACCACCGGCACTGTGACCTCCGCCGAACTGGTGCGCACGCGGCTTGGCGACCAGGTCATCCACCAGTACGTACCGATCGATCTGAAGTTCCCGATCAAGCGCTTCCTGCAATACTGGCGGCCGGACGCCTGCATCACGGCGGAATCGGAGATCTGGCCGACGACCGTGATGGAGCTTGCTCGCCGCAAGATCCCGCAGATCCGCGTCAACGCCCGGATATCCGACCGCTCGTTCGATCGCTGGCGGCGCTACGACCGCATCGCCGAGACACTGTTCGGTCAGATGTCCCTTGTGGTCGCGCAAAGCGATCTGGATGCCGAACGCTTCCGCGACCTCGGTGCCTGGCCGGTGCTCGTCTCAGGCAATCTGAAGGGCGACACCGATCCGCCGCCCTTTGATGCAGACCTCGTTGAGCGCTACCGGCAGGAGATCGGCGGCCGCAGGACCTGGGCGGCCATTTCGACCTTCGAAGGCGAAGAGAAGGCAGCGGCCAAGATCCACAAGGCGCTGAAGGCGCGCAACGGTCAGCTGACGATCATCGTGCCCCGCCACCCCGAACGGGCTGACGGAATCGAGGAGATGCTGAAGGCGCAGGGCCTCGTCGTGGCGCGGCGGTCGCGCAACGATGCGATCACCCCGGAGACCGACATTCTTTTGGGTGACAGCATGGGCGAGATGGGTCTCTATCTGCGCCTGACGGAGGTTGCCTTCGTCGGCCGTTCGCTGACCGGCGAGGGAGGGCAGAACCCGCTCGAGCCGGCCATGGTCGGCTGTGCCGTCCTGTCCGGAAGCCGCGTCGACAATTTTCGCGATGCCTACGCCAACCTCGTGCGCAGGGGCGGCGCCCGCCTCGTGCGGGACACCGAAATGCTGGCCAAGGCCGTGCATTATCTGCTGAGCAACGACGTTGCGCGCAAGAAGATGATCGACGCCGGCCAGGAGACGGTGCAGGAGATGCGTGGCGCCCTTTCGGCCACCGTGAAGGCCCTGGAACCCTACATCAATCCCCTGACCGTCAGCGCCCGGCTCCAGCCCCGCAACGTGGCGGCGCAATGAACCTCGATCGTTTCGGTGAGATCGCCGGAATCCTCTTCGACAAGGATGGCACCCTTATCCGCTATGACGAGAGCTGGGGACCGGTGAACCGGGAGGCGGCCCGTATCGCGGCAGCCGGCAGACCGGATCTCGAAATTCCCCTTCTGAAAGCGGCCGGCATGGATCCCCTGTCGGGCCACACGCTCGCCGACAGCCTGTTTGCCGCAGGCAATGCCGCAGAGATCGCGGCGGGTTTCGTCGCCGCCGGCTCTCCGCTGGCGGTCGACGACCTGACGGAACTGCTCGATGCGCTCTTCGTGCGGGCAACCGACTATGCCGTTCCGGTGACGGATCTTGGTGCCCTTTTCTCGGTCCTGAAGGGCAGGGGCCTGAAGCTCGGCATCGCCTCCAGCGACAACGAGTTGTCGATCCGCCAGACGATGGCGCGTTTCGAGCTCACCGAATTCGTGGATTTTGTCGCGGGTTACGACAGCGGTTTCGGCTCGAAGCCGGAGCCGGGGATGGTGCTGGGCTTCTGTGCGGCGACAGGCCTTTCCCCGGCCCGCATTGCCATGGTCGGCGACAACAATCACGACATGATGATGGGGGCGGGGGCCGGCGCGCTGTTGAAGATCGGTGTCCTGACCGGGACGGGAACCAGGGAGAGCCTGGAGCCGCACGCGGACATCTGCCTCAGCAGCATTGCCGCACTGACGACATTGCTGCCGCCCGCCTGAGAGCAGCTGCTCCTCCGCCTGCCCTTGCCTTTTTCAGAAAACTCCCATTTTGTGCCCTGCTGTTGCGTAATTTCCGGGGGACCCAATCCATGGTGTCGGAAGCACCGCCGTTCTGGTGGACGAAAGCCGATTGGCGTGCCTGGGCCCTTGCGCCTGCCTCCTATCTTTATGGCAAGGTCTCCGGTCGAACACTGGCGAAGGGCAAGCGGGTCAGTGTGCCGGCGCCGGTCATCTGTGTCGGCAACTTCACGGTCGGCGGGGCGGGAAAGACGCCGACGGCAATCGCGCTGGCGCGGGTCGCAAAGGAACGCGGCTTCACGCCCGGCTTCCTCAGCCGCGGCTACGGCGGCTCGCTCGATGTCACGACGATCGTGGATTCCCATCATCACCGGGCGGGGGCCGTGGGTGACGAGGCCCTCTTGCTGGCGCGCGAAGCCATGACGGTCATCTCCCGGCGCCGCTTCGAAGGTGCCCAGAGGCTGATCAGCGAAGGCGTCGACCTGATCATCATGGACGATGGCTTCCAGAGCGCGCGCATCGAGCTCGACGTCGCGCTGATCGTCATCGACAGCGTCCGCGGCATCGGCAACGGCCATCTGGTGCCGGGCGGACCGGTACGAGCGCCGATCGACGAGCAGATGCGCCAGCTCTCCGCCATCCTCAAGGTCGGCGATGGCGATGCGGCCGATCTTCTCGTCCGCCAGGCCGCCCGGGCGGGAAAGCCTGTCTACGTTGCATCACTCGTGCCGCGTCCGACGCCGGACCTGGCGGGAACGCGGGTACTGGCTTTCGCAGGCATTGCCGATCCGGGGAAGTTCTACAGGACCTTGGAGGCTCTCGGCGCGACCATCGCCGTCAAGCGATCGTTCCCCGATCATCACTATTTCAGCGACGACGAGATTGCCGATCTGGCTGCCGATGCCGGGCGTCAGGGCCTCCTGCCGGTAACCACCGCCAAGGATGCGGTGCGGCTGCTCGGCGGCCATGGTCCCGCAGATGCGCTTCTGCAGAAGCTCAAGGTGGTGGAGGTCGACATGGCGTTTGACGATCCTCACGCCCCCGCCACACTTATCGATCAGGCTGTCGCCGCCTACCGCCAGAGACGGCTGCGGGACGGTCGGGAGAACCTGTAGGGCAGCAGGCCTCAGGCCCGGCGCTGGTTCGGCAGCGTGCCCGCCCGCTTGTCGGCCTCCATCGATGCGGCGGCATCCACATAGGCCTCCTGCCGCGCCACGCTCCAGTAGCGCAGTTCGTCGAGCGGGATCTGCACGCCGGTCACGGCGCAGATCACATGCGATCCCGACGTCTGCAACTGGTAGTCGCCATCGAGATAACGGATCTTGGCTTCACGGCTGCCGCTTCCCTCGAACCGGTTCATCTTTCGTCTCCTGCCGAAAATAATGCGCTTCGCTTTACAGCGGGTGCCGCGCCAGCACCAGCCTCTTGCCGGCTTGCGATCGCGGGTCAACTCCGACCGAACAGCCGCTCGATGTCGGTCAGCTTGAGTTCGATATAGGTCGGCCGGCCGTGATTGCACTGTCCGGAACCCGGTGTTGTCTCCATCTGCCGAAGCAGCGCGTTCATCTCCTCCGGACGCAGGCGCCGCCCGGATCGCACCGAGCCATGGCAGGCCATGGTGGCAGCGACATGTTCGAGCTTTGCCCTTAAGCCCCCTGCGGTGCTCCATTCCGCGACTTCGTCAGCCAGATCGCGGATCAGCCCCACCGCATCGATCTCGCCCAGCATGGCCGGCGTTTCGCGAACGGCAATGGCGCCGGGCCCGAAGCGCTCGATGGCAAGGCCGAAGCGGTCGAGCTCGGTCGCATGTGCCATCAGCCGGTCGCAGTCCTCTTCCGGCAGGTCGATGATCTCCGGGATGAGCAAGGATTGCGAGGGCAGCCGTCCGGCGTCGAGCGCCTTGCGCATCGCCTCGAACACCAGCCGTTCGTGCGCCGCATGCTGGTCGACGATGACGAGCCCGTCGTCCGTCTGCGCCACGATGTAGTTCTCGTGCAGTTGCGCCCTCGCAGCCCCCAGCCGGTGGTGTGGCCCGCCGTCCTGCATGGGTGACATGCTGATGGCCTCGGCCGCCGGCTCCGTGCGGGCCGATGGCATCGTCATGGTCCCGAAATGCGCCTGCGGCGCCTCGGACAGGCCGCCGGACTGCCACAGCGGGCGCGAAGGCGAGGTCTCGGCAGACCAGGGATGCGCTGCGGCTGCAGCCGGATAGCCTGCACGGAAGGCACTGGCGAGACCGCTTCCGCTGGTGGTTGCGGCACGGCTGCCTTCGCGGGCAAGCGCCTCACGGATGGCGCCGACGATCAGGCCGCGCACGAGCCCAGGATCGCGGAAGCGGACATCCGCCTTGGCCGGATGAACGTTGACGTCGACGAAGGCCGGGTCGAGGTCGATGGAGAGAACGGCGACGGGATAGCGGCCCGACGGCACGGTCTCGGCATAGGCGCCGCGGATGGCCGACAGGATCAGCTTGTCCTGGACGGGCCGTCCGTTGACGAAGGCATACTGATGGGCGGAGTTGCCGCGGTTGAAGGTGGGTACGCCGGCAAAGCCGGTCAGCGACACTTCGTCGCGCCTCGCGTCGATCTCGATCGCATTGTCCTTGAAATCGCGCCCGAGGATCTGGGCAATCCGGGCCAGCGCATCCTCCCCCGTCGACGGCAGCTCGAGCGTCGAGCGGTCCGGGCCGGAAAGCACGAAGCGGATGGCCGGGAAGGCGATCGCCATGCGCTTCACCATCTCGGTGATCGCTCCGGCTTCCGCCCGCTCCGACTTCAGGAATTTCAGGCGCGCCGGCGTCGCGAAGAAGATGTCGCGCACCTCCACGACGGTCCCCTGGTTGGCGGCAGCCGGGCGAACGGGGGAGGTGGTTCCGCCGATGACCGAGACCTGCGAACCCTGCGAATCGCCGCTCCTCCGGCTGGTGATGGTCACTTTGGCGACGGAGCCGATGGACGGCAGCGCCTCGCCCCGGAAGCCGAGCGTGCGAATATCGTCGAGGCTCTCGGTGATCTTGGAGGTACAGTGTCGCCGGACGGCGAGCTCCAGGTCCCGGGCATCCATGCCGCAGCCGTTGTCGGTAATCCGCAGCAGGCTTTTGCCACCGCCGGCGGTTGCGATCTCGATTCGAGTCGCTCCCGCGTCGATGGCGTTCTCGACCAATTCCTTGGCCGCGCTGGCGGGGCGCTCGATGACTTCGCCGGCGGCGATCTGGTTGATGAGGGTCTCTGAAAGGAGCTTGACGGGCATCCTGCGATCTTCCCGGATTCGTCCCTGAATGGGAAGACCTCGCGGTTCAGATTAAGTCGCTCTTAAGACAATCTCCATAGGGTTCTGGCGAACGGGGAGTTCCAGCTCCCCCGGATGCTTCTGATCGCAATCAGCTGGGATTGTGGTCGCGACGAGGGGCAGCCGCGCCGATCCCAGCATGCCCGACCCACCCGCTAAGAAGGACGCCGACGCTCGTTTAACAACCGGCAGCGAGGTGCCCAATATCGAGAACTGTTCTGTGATACGGGAAGAGCAAGAAACGAATGTTACGGCGTGGGCGGAGGCAAATGTCCCCGGCATGCTGCTGGAGACGGTGGCGGAGGCGGTCTCGGCAACCGTGCTGCTGTATGACCGCAATGACGAACTTGTCTACGCGAATGCCTCGGACCCGACGCTTGTGCCTGTTCCGGAAGCCTTTCTCGCCGTCGGCACCCGCCTGCGTGACCTGCTCGACGCGCTCTATTATGCGGGCGGTCGGGAGTTTCCCGGCGACGGTCGGCAGAGCCAGCCGATGGGCCGCGACGACTGGATCGCCAACAAGATCGCATCGCTCTGGAAGGAACGATCGGAACTCGTCGAGAAACGTGGCGACCGCTGGGTTCGCTACCAGAAGCGACGCCTTTCCAACGGCTACGGCGTCTGCGTGATCCAGGACATCACCGAGCAGAAGAAACGCGAGGATCAGCTGCAAGCGGCTGCCGAGCGGATACAGGTTCTGGAAGAGGTCATTGACCAGCTGCCGTCTGCCGTCTGCCTCAAGAACCAGGACCTGATCTACGTCAGCGCCAACCAGGCGTTCGGGCGCTTCGTCGGGATGCCGGTCGATCAAATTCTGGGACGAACCCCAAGACAAATCTTCGCCCCTGAAGTCGCCCGTCGCCTGGAAGGCATAGGACACCAGATCGCCAGAAACGGCATTGTGGTGACCGTCCCGGAGCGCCTTTCCACCGCCGCCGGCACGGAGATGGACGCTGTCGTGCGGCAGTTCCGCATCGGCAAGCCGGGTCGCTATTACATTGTCACCGCAATCGAAGAGACATCCGCCCTTCAAAGCCACACGGGTCAGGCCACGACCGGTGAAGCCGAGGTTCGGCAATCGGCTGTGGACTATAAACTTGCGATACAGGACATCGCCGGTCGCAGGGTTCTCATCGCGACAGCGTCTCAGGCACTGTCGGCGGCGGCCGTGGAGGCTCTGGCTGAACTTGGTGCCGACGCTGCCGCCGTGCGCGACGCCCACGAGATGGAAAAATTTCTTGTCGCAGCAGGTCAAGCAAGCGTTGCGGTCGATCTGGTGCTTCTCGATTCCGACCTGTCGGGGTCCTGCGCCCCGGTGGCTGCGCGCTTTGCTGTTCCCGCGATCGTTGCGGAGCACGATCAGCTCATAGGCGGTCTGCATGCACATGTCGCCGACATCTTCAGCCGGTGTCCGGCCACCCCTGTCGGTGGCGAAACGCAGGAGGTCGCATCTGGAGCCGAAAGCCTGGTCGATGTCCTGGTGGCGGAGGACAATGCGGTAAACCAGATCGTGTTTTCCCGGATACTCGAAGGCTTCGGCTATCGCTTCAAGATCGCGAAGGACGGCGAGGAGGCGGTCGCTCTTTGGCGGGATCTCTCGCCGCGCCTGGTATTGATGGACATCACGCTTCCGGGGATCAACGGGTTCGAGGCAGCCCGTCGTATCCGCGACCTGGAAGCCGGGGACATTGGTCCATCGCCGACGCCGATCATCGGGGTGCTGCCTCATCCCTTCGACCGGGACCGGGACGACTGCTTCGCTTCAGGCATGAACGACGTCATTCTGAAACCCTTGAGCCCCGAGATGCTGGAAGCGGTGTTCGCTCTCTACATGCCTGACCATATCGCCCTAAGCGCCTGAACACGCTCGATTTAAGCGCGTCGAGGCAAGAGGATTTATTAATCTTTTTCCACCATTATCGGGACGAAAGTGTACAGAGTATCGGATTTCCCATGGCGTCGGCGGGCAATCTGTTGCCACAGGTCAGTCAGAATGAACTGCAGGCAATGGCATATAGCGACCCTCTCACAGGCCTTGGCAACCGCTATCGCCTGAGGGACAAGGTGCGGCTGCTCTCCGCCGAGCGCGCTCAGGATCCCGCACCCTTCACCATCTGCATCGCCAATCTCGACGGGTTCAAGCCGATCAACGACCTCTTCGGTGCCGAGGCGGGCGACGAGATTCTCTGCCAGGTCGCCCATCGTCTGAAGGCCTGCATACCGGACGGTGCGACCGTGACCCGTCACGACGGCGATGAATTCGCCTTCATCCTGCCGCTGGTCTTCGAGCGCCTGGGCGCCGAGCGTATCGGCCAGATGATGAAGGACGTCCTGTCGGCGCCCTATGACCTGGGCGACCGCAACGTGCGCCTCTCGGCGTCCTTCGGCTTTGCCATCTACCCCTTCGCCGGCGAGGAATTCGAGGATCTGCTGAAGAGCGCAGAAACGGCACTCTACCGTTCGAAACGACGCGGCCGGGGACAGATCACCGTTTTCTCGCAGGAAATCGCGCAGGAGATGAAGCGGTCGACGCAACTCGAACAGGCGTTGAGAACCGCCGTGATCGCCGATGCCGTCGATGCGCATTTCCAGCCGATCGTCCGACTGCAGGACGGTGCGGTCCTCGGGTTCGAAGCACTCGCACGCTGGATCGATCCGGATCTCGGCTTTGTTTCGCCGTCCATCTTCGTGCCGCTCGCGGAAGAGCGCGGGTTCATCGATGCCCTGTCGGAGACCCTGCTGCGCAAGGCGGCTGAGGCCGCGTTGTACTGGCCGCATGATCTGTTCCTGTCGTTCAACCTGTCCTCGGCCCAGTTGATGGACCCGGGAACCAGCCAGAGCATCCTGGCGACACTCGCGCAGGTCGGCCTCGATCCGCGGCGTCTGGAACTCGAAATTACCGAGACCGCCGTGATGACGTCTGCCGATACGGCCCACCGCATCATTGCCGACCTCCAGGCGCATGGCGTGAGGATCTCGCTCGATGACTTCGGAACCGGCCAGTCGAGCCTTGGCCGCCTGCGTGACTTCACCTTCGACAAGGTCAAGATCGACCGCGCCTTCGTCTCACAGATCACCACCGACCGCGCGTCGGAGCATATCGTCAAGGCAATCGTGGCGATGTGCGCGGGCCTTGACCTGGAAGTCGTTGCCGAAGGCATCGAGAGTGTCGCCGATGCGGAAAAGCTGACAGCGCTCGGCTGCGAAATGGGGCAGGGCTACTATTACGGCAAGCCGGTAGACGCGGCCGCGACCCAGCGTTACCTGCAGCAACACTACGGCACGCCACGCAGCTAGAAGACTGCTGCGGTTTTTCAGATCTTTTGAATGTCAGGACATGAACAAGGCGGCGCCGCAGCGCCGCCTCATCATCATGCCTCAACGCGTCCCTCGCTCCAGACTCAGTTGTTGGGCTGGGTCGTCGGCGGGGTAGTGGCGTTGGTGTCCGGCATGGGCGCGGTGCCGGTTGCCGAGGTCGTGCTGGCGTCGGTCGCTGCGGAATCTGCTGCCGCCTGTTGGTCGTCCAGCGTCATGAATTCCGGAGCTGCCTCAAGCGATTCGGCAGTTTCGGTAGTGGTCAGGCGAACGTCGTTGGTCTCGGTGTCACGCGACATCGTGATCAGGTCCATGGGGACGGCGACGTCCTTTTCGCCGATGCCGAGGAAACCGCCGACGCCGATGACGGCAGCGACGATGCCGCCCTCTGTTTCCAGGATGAGATCGTTGACGTCACCAATGCTCTCGTCCGCGGAATTATAGACAGGCTTGCCGATGTAATCATTGGCGCTGATCTGCGTTTCAGACTGTTCCGTCAGATAGGAACCGGGACCTGCCGCCATGTCGGTGGACGTGTCGGAGGTAGCCGGAGCGGCGGCGCTGCCCGTGGTGCCCGCTGCCGGAGCGGCGGCATTGCCACCCATCGCCGGGTCTGCTGGAGCGGCCGGGGAAGCCGGGGTCGCTGGATTGGTGGTCTGGGCCAGTGCCGGAGCGATCGCGGTAGAGGCCATCAGAACGGCTGCAGCCGCCAGTGTGCTGAATGTCTTATTCATGTCTAACCTACCTTTTCTCGTTACCGGAGCAGCGTCTGTGATGTCGCTGCCGCTCCGGCGATACAATGGTCAGGCTAGGTGTTGGTTCCCGATTTCCGGCATCACATGCGCGGCTGTACAATGCACGGAGTGGTCAAGGGAGCCGTGAAAACGGGGGGCCTCGACCACCTCCACGGTGCCCGGTCAGAGGCGGAATGCAGCCTCTGCAATTCCCCGAGCTTCCACCGCAAGGCCAAAGAGCTGCCCTGCCTGCTGGTCTTCTTCTCGATCGGCCGCGCTCAGGCCCTCCCATGCGGAGGTAATTGCCAGCGTATCGAGATCTGGGCCGAAGAAGGCGGGGCAGGTGGTCCTCTTTGCCGGCAGCGCGTGGGCCGAGAGGTGGACGCCATCGGCGCTGTAGCAGTCAAGCTGACCTTCGCCCCACCTCGCGTTCCAGATGTTGCCGTTCGTGTCGCATACGGAGCCATCCATTCCGCCCGGACGATTACCGGTGTCGATCAGCACAGACGCAGGGCCGGTCGGCAATCCTGTCGCGGGATCGAGCGCTACGCGCATGAGCCGGTTCACCCGGGTGTCGACGAAGTGACCATTTCTCCCGTCTGCCGAGAAGCAGATCGAATTGGGTATCGAGATGTCGCCGAACAGCTTCGTGACCTGCCCCTGGGCCACATGATAGATTGCCCCTGCGCCGTCTTCTGCGCCCTTGCCCATGGTGCCGATCCAGAGGCTGCCGCTCGGGTGGATTCTGCCGTCGTTCGACCGGTTGGAGCGCCGGCCGGGCTCCAGTTCGCAGTAGAGGGAGAGGGTGCCGTCCACGCGATTGCGGATGAAGAGACCGCTTTCTGTTGCCAGCAACTGTTTCTCGTCATCGATCCGCGCCACCACGCTTGCCATGACGGGAAGCGGATGGGCCTGCTGCTCCCGGGAAGCCAGGTGCAGTTCATGGAGTGTCCGGCCGAGAATGTCGAACCACCACAGCGTGTCGGTCTCCACTTCATAGCTCGGGCCCTCGCCCAGTTCGCAGACTGTGGACGAAAGAACGTGGCCGGCGAAAGGTGTAGCTGACATGCGGTTGCTCCTCTGATTACCCGTGGCGCAATTTGGATGCCACGTTGACGGAGGGCAAGCCCGAGCTGGCTCCTTCCAGCGGGAACATGGAGCGAGGCTGGATAAACCGATGGTATGTCAGGATTAGGAATTGCCATCGGAATACTTTCGGCATACCTCTGCATTGTCTTTGCAGTTCAACGTGTTCGGGTGGCTATGCTCGCGGCCGCCATCTGCATGCAACGCTGCCAAATCGATTTTTACTTCCAGTCGGGGTGCCCTTTTCCCAGACAGGGTCCTGAACGGAAAAGCGAGAATTTGGGCCTATGCCGCAAATGGAAAAATGTGCTCGGACCGATTCGATGGATGCCAAGCTCCAGGAGATTGTCGGACTGAAGACACAGTTCGACGTCTTTCGTTTCATGCGGCGGCTGACGGAGGAATACGGCGCGAAGGTTTTCATGGTGGTGAACCTGCCGCCTCTGACCTCTCTGACGCTGTCGTCGAACACGGTCATCACCAATTTGCCCGCGGAACTGATCGCTGCCTTCGACCGGGAGAGCCTGTTGGCCTCCAGCCCGGTCCTCAAGCGTCTGCGCGAATCGGCAGTCCCCTTCGCTCTTGATATGTCGACCGTCAGCAAGGAGCGGGGCAGCAGCGCCTCCGAGGAGATGTTCGGGCGATACGGCCTGTCGAAAGGCGCGCATTTCCCGGTTCACGATGGGACCGGACTGAGGGGATCCATTGCCCTCATCGGAGACCGAACGGTCTTCGACATCCAGCAGATGATGGAGCTGAGCTACCTCTTCATCCATGTCTACGAGGCGCTGGGACAGATTCGCAGCCTGACGATGCGGGCCGCGGACACCCTGTCCGATCGGGAGGTCGATTGCCTGAACTGGACGGCGGCCGGCAAGACCAGTGCGGAAATCGCCGAGATCCTCGGGCTGTCCGAGCATACCGTCAATCACTACCTCAATCGCGCAGCAAAGAAGCTCGATACCGTCAACCGCACGCAGGCGGTGGCGAAGGCTCTTCGCACCGGCCTCATCAAGTAGCAGTCCTGTATATGCTTTCAGCAGGCGCACAGGCTGCCTAATTTCTAGCCGACGACTTCGCCGATAGGTCAGGATCGGCTGTCCAGCTCGGATGAAACCGGGCAAATCCATTGGCTTCGGACTTGGCATACTTCATGCATGATATCCCTCAGGTCCAGAGGGGACTGACAAGCGTCCGCAGAGGCGCCGACAAGAAAAGCCGCCGTCCGATGCTGAGCGCCTGTGGCTGCCGGTCGGGCGGCGGCTTCATTCCGGTTGCAGCAGCAAGCACGCACCTCCTATAAGGTCTCGGAAGCCGCGACGCAGTCGTGGGTCGGATTGACAGGAGTGCGCTATGCCTGACGTGACGAAGGAACAGGTCCTTGAAACGCTTGCCAACGTGCGTGGGCCGGATCTTGAGGGCGATCTCGTCTCGCTTGGCATGATCTCCGACGTGTTCATCTCCGACAACAAGGTCTATTTCTCCATCACCGTACCTGCGGAGCGGGCAAACGAGCTTGAGCCGATGCGCGTCGCAGCCGAACGCACGGTGAAGGCGATGCCGGGCGTCAAGGGCGCGCTGGTGACCCTGACGGCCGATCGGAAGGCGGGTGCCGGACCGCAGACGCCCCGGCCACAGCCGCAAAGGCCGGCACAGCCGCAGCCGAAAGCCCATGCGCATTCCCACCCGCATCCAGAACCGGCCCGGCCCGGCAAGCAAGGCGTTCCGGGCGTCGAGGCGATCATTGCAGTCGCCTCCGGCAAGGGCGGGGTCGGCAAATCGACGACGGCCGTCAATCTGGCTCTGGCGCTGCAGGCAAACGGCCTGCGGGTCGGCATTCTGGACGCGGACATCTACGGCCCGTCGATCCCGCGCCTCCTGAAGATCTCGGGTCGCCCGCAGCAGATCGAGAACCGCATCATCGTGCCGATGGAGAACTACGGCCTGAAGGCCATGTCCATGGGCTTTCTCGTGGACGAGGAGACCGCGATGATCTGGCGCGGCCCGATGGTCCAGTCGGCGCTCCTGCAGATGCTGCGCGAAGTCGCCTGGGGCGATCTCGATGTTCTCGTCGTCGACATGCCGCCCGGCACCGGCGACGTGCAGCTGACCATGGCCCAGCAGGTGCCGCTCGCCGGCGCCGTGATCGTGTCCACGCCGCAGGACCTCGCGCTCATCGATGCCCGCAAGGCGATCTCCATGTTCGGCAAGGTGGAAGTCCCGCTGCTCGGGATCATCGAGAACATGAGCTACTTCCTCGCGCCCGATACCGGCACCCGCTACGATATCTTCGGCCATGGCGGCGCCCGCAACGAAGCGGAGCGCATCGGTGTGCCTTTCCTGGGCGAGGTCCCCCTGACGATCGATATCCGCGAACGCTCCGACGCCGGCACGCCTGTGGTGGTGGCCGATCCGGACAGCGCTGCGGCAAGGATCTACAGGGATATCGCCACGCACGTCTGGGCGGAGCTGAAGGGACAGACGGTACGACCGGCGCCGGCGATCGTCTTCGAGTAGCTTTGCGCGGGTACCGCCATGCGCCGGATTGATTGTGACCTCAGTCGCCTCTATATGCCGCGTCCGCTGGACGAGTGTCTGGCGGAGCTGGCAGACTGCGGAACCGTCCTTTCCGTTCGGAGCTGCATGCCGCCCTTCATTTTCGGAGAAACCGCTTGATCAATGCCTATCGCGCAGACGGTTCTCTTGAGACGTTGTCGGCATCCCTGGGCCCGGCAGATGACGCACAGGATTTCGTCTGGATCGACCTGCTTGATCCCTCCGCCGCGGAGGATGCCTTCGTCGAAGCCCTGCTCGGCATCGAGGTGCCGACACGCGACGAGCTGAAGGATATCGAGCCCTCGAGCCGTCTCTATACCGTCGGCAACGCGATCTTCATGACCTCCTCGCTGGTCTGGAGGGTCGAGTCGGGCGAGCCGGCCTTGACCGACGTGGCTTTCATCCTCGCCGGCGACACGCTGCTGACGGTCCGCTATGCCGAGCCGAAGGCCTTCCATCTCTTCGTCACATCCTTGGGGCGCCGTTCCGGCGATCTGGACAGCGGCCTTGCCGTCCTGTCGCGCCTGCTGGAGACGATCGCCGACCGAACGGCCGAGGTTCTCGAAGCGGCCGTTGCCGGTCTCGACGAACTGTCCCGCGAGATCTTTCGAAACCGCGGCAAACGGCGCCCGCCTCAGTTTCTCGAAAACAGGCTGGCCGACATCGCCGATCAGCACCGGTTGGTCACCAAGGTCCGTGACAGTCTCGGCTCCCTGTCGCGCATGCTGACGTTCCTGAGGAACCTTCCGGCGCTCAAGCAGGATCGGGCCTGTGCCGATCTCTGCAGGACGGTCGCCCACGATGTCGAGACGCTGTCGGAGCATGCAGCCTTCATTGCGGGCAATATCTCCTTCCTGCTCGACGCCTCGCTTGGATTGATCAACGTCGAACAGAACGCCATCATCAAGATCTTCTCGATTGCCTCCGTCGTCTTCCTCCCGCCGACTCTGGTGGCCTCGATCTACGGCATGAATTTCCATTTCATGCCGGAGCTGGACTGGTCGCTGGGCTACCCCCTGGCGCTGCTCGCCATGCTGCTTTCCGCAGTCATCCCCTTCTTCTTCTTCCGATGGAAGGGCTGGCTCTGACGGAGCGGCAGCCGCATGCAACGATGCGTCGGCTTGCGCCGACTGCTGGTCCTGGCGACCGGTTGATCGCGGTCCGAACCCGCGGGATCGTCTAACGTTTATGTGATCCTGCTAATTTTGCCGCAGAGCCGCGGTTTCGCCGCGTCCGCGTTAACGCCGCATCAAGGTTAATGATTGATTCTTCCCGGGTTGCATCTGTGTCCCGTGGAGTTACCGGTTTTGCGTTCGATTAGCGTACTGAGTCGCAAGCTTCGCGCCGATGCGTGGGCTGCCCCGGCCGTCTTCGGCCTTGCCTGCTGGCTGGGCTTTCCTTCGCCTGCGGCGCATGGGGATCTTTCCGATCTCCTGTCCGGTCTCGATTCCAGCCACAGGTGGCGCGTTGTCATGACCCAGTCGCCGGCAGGGTCGCTTCACTCCTCCGAACTGGCCTTTCCCGACATGGAACGCGTCTTGCCCGCCGACGCCGGCGTGACGCTTGCCGACGGTCGCAAGGTCGCCTTCGCCGGTGGTTCGGCGGTGGGCGAGACGACGCCCGATGAGGATCGCGTCAATCGCAAAGCGAAGAAGGGCCGCGTCGTCGTGGTCGAGCCGATGCAGCCGCCGAAGGCCTTCTCTGCAGGTTCCGTCCTCCAGCGCACCAGCGCCCTGACACTGCCGCTGGAGAAGAAGGAGGAACTCGCCTCCTTTGCAAGATCGGGCGCCGAGGCAAAACCGATCGAACTGGCCGCATTCTATTTCCGCAAGGACGAGAAACCGGCTCCCGGTGTCTCCTCCCTGATCGCCGGCCTGGTCACCAACGACCAGGCGGACGTGCTCGCGACGGCCTATGCGCCGGCGGAGCCGGACTTCGCCCGGCAGTCGCCCTTCGATGCAATCCTCAAGACGCCCGAGCAGGGCCGCTTCATCCCGCCGATCGCCACGGACGATCATGCCTGGGCCGCGACCCCGCTGCCACCGGAGGTCTTTTCCGCGCGGGAGCAGCAATGCCTCGCGTCCGGCATCTATTTCGAGGCCCGTGGGGAATCGGCGCGCGGGCAGGCGGCTGTCGGCCAGGTGATTCTCAACCGCGTCCGCAACCCGGCCTATCCGGACACCATCTGCGGCGTCGTCTATCAGAACAAGGACTGGCGCAATCGCTGCCAGTTCTCCTTTGCCTGCGACAACATCCGCGACCGCATTCGCTCCGAGCAGCACTGGAAGATCGCGCGCGAGGTCGCCATGGCGGTGACGGCTGGCAAGATCTGGCTGAAGGAGGTCGGCTCCTCGACGCATTACCATGCAGTCTATGTCCGTCCCGGCTGGGCCAGGTCGATGAAGAAGGTTGGCCGGATCGGACTGCACGTCTTCTACCGCACCTACGGCGGCGGCTGGAGCTGATCCTGCACCATTCGTCGCAGCGATTCCCTCGCAAGTTTCGCAAAAGTGGTGGACGGTCTAGGTAACCAACTGATTTAAAATATATTTTTACTCTTCGCGTGGTGCTTTCGTATGCCTTGACTATGCGGGCACGCAAAACTATGTTGCGCCCGACTTGAAAACGGGCCGGAAGGCGCGAAATCCCTCGCTGTCAGCATGTTTCGGACGGATCGCAAGGTCCCAAGGCCGTTGATGCCGCGAGACGGGCAAGGGAGATCGCAAATGACGGATGACCGGGACGATGGTCTGGAGCAGCGCCGCCGCCGTCTGGCCGCCAAACTGGCGGAAGTGGACGCGCAAGAGGCGAGTGAAGCGAAGAGGGACGCACAGAGCGGGGAAAGCCGTCGCGGGATGGCACTCGGTCTGAAAATCTCTTCGGAATTCATCGCCGCAATCGCGGTGGGGGCAATGCTCGGCTATCTTCTCGACCGATTTGCGGGTACAGGGCCCTGGGGATTGATTGTTCTTCTCCTCCTGGGCTTTTGTGCTGGCGTGTTGAATGTTATGCGCGCTGTCGGAATGGTGGCGATGCCGCTCGAGATGGGCGACAAACGCGACAAGGTGCGAAAGCCGTGAGGACTGCCGTTAAGGTCGTTTTCAGGGTGATGCAAGTGAAGGTATAAGGAAGGTAGACGGTGGCTAACGATCCGACCCATCAGTTTCAGATCCAGAAGATCATTCCGATCGAGATCGGCGGAATGGACTTTTCCTTCACCAATGCGTCGCTGTTCATGGTCGCAACGGTCGCCAGTGCGGCCGGCTTCCTGTACTTCGCGACGTCTCAGCGCGGGCTCATTCCCGGCCGTGCGCAGTCGGTGGCGGAAATGTCCTACGAGTTCATTGCAGGCATGCTGCGCGAAGGCGCCGGCAATGCGGGCATGAAGTTCTTCCCGATGGTCTTCACGCTGTTCATGTTCATCCTGACGGCGAACCTTCTGGGCATGTTCCCCTATTTCTTCACCGTCACCAGCCAGATCATCGTCACGTTCGCGCTGTCTGTCTTCGTGGTCGGCACCGTCGTCGTCTACGGCTTCTACAAGCATGGCATTCACTTCCTCAGCGTGTTCGCGCCGTCCGGTGTGCCGAAGGTGCTTCTGCCGCTTGTGTCGTCGATCGAGATCATCTCGTTCCTGTCGCGCCCGATCAGCCTTTCGGTTCGTCTGTTCGCCAACATGCTGGCGGGGCATATCACGCTGAAGGTCTTCTCCGGCTTCGTCGCATCGATGGGCGCACTGGGTGCGCTTGGCGTCGGCGGTGCCATCCTGCCTCTTTTGATGACCGTCGCTATGACCGGTCTGGAGTTCCTGGTCGCCTTCCTGCAGGCCTATGTGTTCGCGGTACTGACATGCATGTACCTGAACGACGCCGTGCACGGGGGACACTGACCAAAACAGTCGTTGGCCCGGGAAACCGGTGCCAAAACAAGCCGCAATAACCATTTTAAAGGAGTTTTACATGGAAGCGGAAGCAGCAAAGTACATCGGCGCAGGTCTGGCTTGCCTCGGCATGGCCGGCACGTCTCTCGCCCTCGGCCGTATCTTCGGCGACTACCTTTCCGGCGCCCTGCGCAACCCGTCTGCCGCTGACAGCCAGTTCGGCCGTCTGGTATTCGGCTTCGCCGTTACGGAAGCTCTGGGCATCTTCTCGCTGCTCGTTGCTCTCCTTCTCCTGTTCGCCGTCTAATAACGGCTTCGGGTTCTGGATCACGGCCGCTCAAGACAGCGTGCCGTGATCCTTCGCATTTGATATCCACCTGGAGGTGATGATGTTCGTGACTTCGGCATTTGCGCAGACCGCGCCGGAAGCCACAGAGACGCTTGTAGCGCCCGGCGTCGCGCCTGCGGGCGAAGTCCACACGGAAACCGGCGTCGCCCATGACGCCGCTGCCGGTGGCGTTTTCCCGCCCTTTGATGCTTCGACCTACCCGTCGCAGCTGCTTTGGCTGGTCATCACGTTTGGTCTCTTTTATCTGCTGATGCAGAAGCTGCTTGTTCCCCGCGTTGGCGGAATTCTCGAGCAGCGCCACGACCGGATCGCTCAGGATCTGGACGAAGCGTCGCGCCTGCAGTCGGAAGCCGATGCAGCGGTAGCTACCTACGAAAAGGAACTGGCCGAAGCCCGCGCCAAGGCGGGTGCCATCGGCGAGACGGCCCGTGAGGCAGCCAAGACCAAGGCCGCCGCGGATCGCACGGCCATCGAAGTCGAGCTCGCCCAGAAGCTTTCCGCCGCGGAAGCCCGGATCGGCGAGATCAAGACCCAGGCCTTCGCCCAGGTCGGCACCATCGCCGAAGAAACGGTCGGCGCGATCGTCGATCAGCTGATCGGCGCCAAGGCGACTGCCGACGACATCAAGGCTGCGGTTGCCGCGGCATCTCCGAAGGGGGCCTGATCCATGGCGTTTGACGCAACATTCTTCGCCCTCGTCGGCCTCATTCTGTTCTTCGTGCTGCTGGTCTATCTGAAGGTGCCGGGCATGATCGGCAAGTCTCTGGACCAGCGCGCCGACAACATCCGCAACGAACTTGCAGATGCCAAGCGCCTTCGCGAGGAAGCCCAGCAGCTGCTGGCCGAATACCAGCGCAAGCGCAAGGAAGCGGAAGCCGAAGCACGGGAAATCGTGGCCGCGGCAGAACGCGAGGCCACGATGCTGACCGAGGAAGCGCGCCAGAAGACGGAGGAGTTCGTCGCTCGTCGCAACGCGCTCTCGGAGCAGAAGATCAGGCAGGCCGAAGCAGATGCCATCGCGGCGGTTCGCTCCGCGGCTGTCGATCTCGCCATCGCTGCAGCCGAGAAGATCATCGTCAAGAAGACCGATGCCGCGACGCAGGAAACCCTGTTCAAGGATTCCGTCGGCAGCGTGCAGTCGCGCCTGAACTGATACCGTTTCTGTTCATGACAATCGAGAAGGCCGTGCCCAGCACGGCCTTTTTTTATGGCGTTCTCAGGGTTCGTCCGAAACGGCCGGCAGAGGTTGTTCGACGACCGGATCGCGCCGCAGCGGCCGAAAGCTCATCCGGTGGAGGACGCAAGGGCCATGCGCCTCGATCCCCGCGCGATGCTGGGCCGTGCCGTATCCGGAATGGCTGTTGAAACCATAGAGTGGAAACACCGCGTGTGCGCGCGTCATCATCCGGTCGCGCGTCACCTTGGCGATGATCGAGGCAGCAGCGATCGAGACCGAGCGCGAATCGCCGCGGATCACCGCCTTGCCGGGGCAGCAGAGACCCTGGGGAACATCGCGACCATCCGTCAGCACATAGGCCGGCGTCACCGCAAGGCCCGCCACGGCGCGGCGCATGGCGTCGAGGCTCGCCTTCAGGATATTGCGCTCGTCGATATGACGCGGTCCCGAGGCGGCGATCGAGACTTCGGCAGTCTCCATGATCGCTTCGAACAGCCGCTCGCGCTGCGCCGCCGTCAGCTGCTTGGAATCGTTGAGACCCTCGGGAATATTGTTGGGGTCTAGGATGACCGCCGCGGCGACCACCGGTCCTGCAAGTGGGCCTCGCCCCGCTTCGTCGGTACCGGCCACAGGCCAGTGGCCCGCCTGTCTGGCGACGAGCTCGAGGCTGAAATCCGGGACGAGCGGAGCCTCTTCGAAGAGCATGGGAGAATCGGGGGGCGTGCGAGCTAACATGGCGGCAAACTCGCACGCCCACCCGATCTCCTGCAAGCCCCGGCAGAGTGTGATGCGGTACACTGTCCCACCACGGGGAGGCGGGGGCCGGAGCATTTTTCGGCGGTGGACGGAGGCGGCGTCCGCGCCGAACCCCACCGGAGCGGATCAGAGCCCCGGCAAGTCGTGTGATCCTCTAGAGCAGCGACAGCTGGATGCCGCCGCCGTCTGGCCGGATGAAGAGATCGTCCCGGAGCGGCATGCCGCGGCGGCCCATGCCGAGCCGCTTGGTGGCCATCTCGAAGCGTCGGCCGATCTGCCAGGCATAGGGGCCGGAGCCCTTCATGCGCTTGCCGAAATCGGCGTCGTAGTCCTTGCCGCCGCGCATCGAACGCACCAGCGACATGACGTGCCGGTAGCGATCGGGATAATTGCGCAGCAACCAGTCGCGAAACAGCGGGCTCACCTCCAGCGGCAGCCGCAGCAGCACATAGCTTGCCTCCGTCGCACCGGCAGCGTGCCCGGCATCCAGGATGCGCTCGATCTCGTGATCGTTGAGACCGGGAATGACCGGAGCCGCCATCACCGCCGTCGGGATCCCGGCATCGGTCAGCGCCTTGATTGCCTCAAGTCGTCGGCTCGGCGTCGAGGCGCGCGGCTCCATGGAGCGGGCGAGCTTGCGGTCGAGGGTGGTGACTGAAATGCCGACCTTCGCCAGGCCCTTCGAGGCCATCTCCGAGAGGATGTCGATGTCGCGTACGACCAGCGACGACTTCGTGACGATCGCCACCGGATGATTGGCCTTCTGCAGTACCTCGAGGATCTGCCGCATGATGCGCCACTCCCGCTCGATCGGCTGGTAAGGGTCGGTATTCGTGCCGATCGCGATCGCCCGCACCTTGTAGTCCGGCCGGCTCAGTTCCCGCTCCAGGAGCTTCGGCACATCCGGCTTGGCAAACAGCTTCGCCTCGAAATCGAGGCCCGGGGAAAGTCCCATGAAGCTGTGTGTCGGCCGGGCAAAGCAGTAGATGCAGCCATGCTCGCAGCCGCGATAGGGATTGATCGAGCGGTCGAAGGAGATGTCGGGTGATTCGTTGCGGGTAATCGCGGTGCGCGGCTTCTCCACCTGCACCTCGGTGCGAAACGGCGCCAGTTCCTCCAGCGTCTGCCAGCCATCGTCGAAGGCCTCGCGGCGTTCTGTCTCGAAGCGGCCGCTCGGGTTGAGGCCCGCACCCCTGCCTCGGCGCCGGTCGACGTCGATCCGCAGGCCGGAAGAATTCACCAATGCGTCGGCAATATCAGCCGTATGAGCAGGCGCGAATGCGGCCTGCCTCAACTGGGACAGCTCGTTCATGTGAGGCTCCGGAAGGGAATGATGCCCTTCGTCATGGGCAGATTCCTAAACCGGAAAAGAGAACAATGCAAGAACAAACTGCGGAACGGCGCTGTGGAAATCCATGTTGCAATGCGTTAGAGGTGAAGGATGCTGACAGTTGTCATGGAATGCCACGATCAGGAAAGCGAACTGGCGCAGACCCTTTCAGGTCTGGTCTCTGCAGCCGTCGAGGGGCTGGTCAGTGACGTGGTCGTGCTGGATCGCGGGTCGTCGGATGGTTCGGCCCGCGTTGCGGATGCCGCGGGCTGCCGCTTCCACAGCGACTGGAAGCTTCCCGATGTCCTGGGCACGGCGCGTGGCGAATGGCTGCTGTTCGTCGAGGCGGGAGCCCGGCTTCAGAATGGCTGGATCGACGAGGTTCTGGAGTACATCGCCCTGAACCAGAAGCCGGCGCAGTTCTCGCTGGCACATCACTACCGGCGGCCCTTCCTGCGACGCATCCTCAACAGCGCTCCGCCTCTGGAGCACGGCTTGCTGATGCCGAAGGGGCAGGCTCTGGCGGCTGCCCGCTCGGGCACCAGTCTGGTGTCGCTGGTGGGCGGGCTGAAGCCTATCAGGCTCAGAAGCGAGCTCGTTCCGGCGCGGGTGGCGCGGGCGGCGGGCTGACCCTCAAGCGCCGCCGCGGCGCAGGTGCTCGTCCAGCCGCGGCATGATCTCGATGAAATTGCAGGGCATGTGGCGGTAGTCCAGCTGTGCTTCCAGAATGCCGTCCCAGGCATCCTTGCAGGCACCCGGCGAACCCGGCAGCACGAAGATGAAGGTGGCATTGGCAACGCCGCCGGTCGCCCGCGACTGGATGGTCGAGGTGCCGATCTTGTCGTAGGAAATCCGGTGGAAGACCTCCGAAAACCCGTCCATCCGCTTTTCGAACAGAGGCTCCAGCGCTTCCGGCGTCACGTCGCGACCGGTGAAGCCCGTGCCGCCGGTGGTGATCACCACGTCGATCTCCGGATCCAGTGTCCATGCGTGCACTCTGGCCGCAATCTCCTGTTTGTCGTCCGCCACGATGGCGCGGGCGCGTAGCACATGCCCGGCCCGGGTGATGCGGTCGACGAGCGTGTCACCGGACTTGTCGGTCTCGGGCGTGCGGGTATCGGAGACGGTGAGCACGGCGATGCCGACGGGAATGAAGGAACGGCTCTCGTCAATGCGGCTCATGTCAGGCTCCGGACACGGTTGTCGTGGCTTGGAAATACCATGCGGGTTTCAAGGCTTGAAGACGGGCGGCGGCCCGGTCGGCCTCTGCTCGGGAGGCAAAGACGCCAAAACAGGTGGCACCGGAGCCCGACATCCGCGTCAGCAGCGAGCCTTCGCCATCCAGCAGGACCGAGAGTTCTCCGATCTGCGGTGCCAGTTCCCGTGCCGGTTCCTCCAGGTCATTGCGGAGCGTCGGAAGGATGCGGATCCAGTCGCCGTTCTCCAGCGGCGGCAACGGCATGTTCTGTTTCGATGCCAGCCGCGCGAACACCTGCGGAGTGGAAACGCTGCAGAGCGGATTGCCCAGCACCAGCGCAAGCCGCGGCAGATCCGGGAGAGGGGTGAGGTCGTCGCCGATGCCGCGCGCAATCAACGGCTTCCCTTGCAGGCACATCGGCACGTCGGCGCCGAGCGAGAGTGCAAGCCGCGCCAGATCGGCGGGCGGCAGCTCCGCCTGCCAGAAGCGCAGCAATCCCCTCAGCGTGGCGGCGGCATCGGCAGAGCCGCCACCGATGCCGGAGGCGACGGGAAGGTTCTTCTCCAGATGGATGGCGACCGGAGGTGTCTCAAAACCCGCCGCCGCGAGCAGGCTGCGAAGGCCATCGCGGGCGCGGATGACGAGATTGCTCCCGGCTTCGGTGGCAAGCGTCTCGGAAAACCGTCCCGACAGGCTGAAGACATCCTCTCCCGATGCGGAAAAATGCAGACGGTCGCCGATATCGGCGAAGGTGACGATGCTGTCCAGCAGGTGATAGCCATCGGCCCGCTGGCCCGTGACGTGCAGCGCAAGATTGATCTTCGCCGTCGCCAGTTCGGTGACTGGCGACGGCAGGATGTCCTTCGGCTCCTGCGCGCCCGGACGAACGAGCATTGCCGTCAGGATTTCTTGTCGGGCTGTGCGGGGGCAGGGGCCGGTGCGGCGGGTTCTGCCGGGCTCTTGTCAGCCGTCGTCGCCGTTGGATCGAGCGGCGGCAGGCCCTCCTTGATCTTCTCGTTGATCTGCTCGCGGTTGACGTCTTCGCCCTCGGAGATCAGCGCCCGGTTCCACTGGTAGACGGCCTCCAGCTTGCGGCCCACGCGCCAGTAGGCGTCGCCAAGGTGATCGTTGATCGTGGCGTCGCCGGCGCGCAGCTGTACGGCACGCTCGAGTTCCGTCACGGCATCCTCGAAACGACCCATGCGATAGTAGGCCCAGCCGAGCGAATCGACCACATAACCATCGTCCGGCCGCAGCTCCACCGCGCGGCGGATCATGTCGAGCCCGTCTTCCAGATTGCGGTTCATGTCCACCCAGGAATAGCCCAGGTAGTTCAGCACCTGCGGCTGCTCCGCATTGAGCTCCAGCGCCTTGAGGAAGTTGGGCTCGGCCTGCTCCCATTTCTTCAGACGCTCATAGGCGATGCCGCGCTGGAAGTAGATCGTCCAGTCGCCGGGACCGGCAACCGGGCCGATCACCTCCACTGCCTTGTCGTAGTTGGCGGCCATCGCCTCGTAGTCCTTGGCGTCGGAAAGCACGCTGCCATAGGCGAGGTAGCTGCGCAGGTCGGAAGGGTCGGAGGCGATCAGTTCCTTCAGGTGCTCCCGCGCGTCCTCCACCTTGTCGGTGCCGGCCAGCGCCAGACCGAGCTGCAGTTCGGAAATCCGCCGCATCGGCGAATCCTCCGGCACCTGCTCGTAATAGCCGATCGCCCGTTCCGGCTGTTCCAGCTTTTCGGCGATGCCGCCAAGCAGGATCAGCGTATCGGCACTGTCCTGGTCGATGGAATGGGAGAGCTGCAGGTAGAGCGAGACCATGTCCTCGCTGCCCTGCCGGTTCAGCGCGGCACCCACGGAAAACAGCACGGCGGCGGCACCGTCAGCGGCATCGCTGATCTGCTGCTCGGGGGTCTCGCCGTTCTCGATGCTCTCGCGAAGCGCCTTCAGCGGAGCATAGTTGCTGATCATTCCGTCGCCGACGGAGATCGCGTCGAGTGCCTTCTGCTTGTTGCCTTCCGCAGCTTCCAGCCGGGCCAGAGCCATGACGGCGCGCATGAAGGTGTCGGGCGCTGTGGCAACGGCTTCCTGGCTGGTGATGGCGGCGGTCAGGTGATCGCGGGCGGTGCCGGGCTCGCCCATCTCGATCGCCATGGCGCCGAGGTGGTAATCGGTGAACACCTTGAACCAGTCTGGCCCCGACATCTTGGCGATCGTGTCCATCGCCTGCTTGCCCTTGCCGGCACCGACGTCTGCCCAGGCGCCGATCAGCGTCTGGGTCAGGCGGTCGAGATCATTGGGCCCCTTGTAGGCGACAAGCGTCTTGGCCTCGTCGAACCGGCCGTCGCGGATGGCGTCGAGGCCGCGCACGATCGTGGTGATCCGCTCGACGGCTTCGTCTTCCTTCAGCGCCTCGGCTTCCGCAAGGCCATCCTCGAACTGCCCGTTGAGCAGCAGCGAAATCATCAGCCTTTCGCGGATCTCGATGTTCGCGGGGTCGAACTCCAGTGCCTTGCGGTAGAGCGTGATGGCCGTCTTGTAGTCGTGGTCGACGTCGGCCGTCCTGGCGGCCAGGAAGGCGCCGGCGAAGGACCCGACATTCTCGGCCTCGAAGGTGACCTCTTCTTGCGCCGGCTTTGCCTCGGGCGTGGCTGCATTCGGCGCGCTTGCAAAAAACAGGGCCGTGACCAACGCTGTGCCGGAAAGCAGGAAAAGAGTGGAGCTCTGCCGCATAAAGGTGCCTTTCGTTAATGTGACGTGGCGGCTGGTCGCCTCGACGTCCCGCACCGATTCATTCACGACAGAATGGCTTTTTTGGCGCAGCACCGCAAGAAACTTGCGGCCGTCTGACGATCAGTTGACGCGCTGGATGGAGAAATCGATCACTTCCATCAGTGCCGCCTTGTGAGCGGAAGCGGGCAGCGGTGCCAGCGCATCCCGAGCGATGGTGCCGTAGTGGACGGCCCGTGCGATCGTGTCGTTCAGCGCGTCGTATTTGGTGATCAGGCCCAGAGCATGCTTGAGGTTTTCCTCGGTGCTCTCGCCCTTCTCGATGGCATTCCGCCAGAAGTCGCGCTCTTCGGTCGTGCCGCGGCGATAGGCGAGAATGACCGGCAGGGTGATCTTGCCCTCGCGGAAGTCGTCGCCGACGTTCTTGCCCAGATCTGCCGCCGTGCCGCCGTAGTCCAGCGCATCGTCGACCAGCTGGAAGGCGAGCCCGAGGTTCATGCCGTAGGATTTCAGCGCATTGCGCTCGGCCTTGTCCGTCCTGGCGATGATCGGACCGACTTCGGCTGCCGCTGCAAAGAGGGCAGCGGTCTTCGCGCGGATGACGGAGAGATAGTCGTCCTCCGTCGTCTCCATGTTCTTGGCGACGGAAAGCTGCAGCACCTCGCCTTCGGCGATCACCGATGCCGCGGTGGCCAGGACGTCGAGCGCCTCGAGCGAGCCGACGTCGACCATCATCCGGAATGCCTGGCCGAGCAGGAAGTCGCCGACCAGCACGCTCGCCTGATTGCCCCAGATCGTGCGGGCGGTGGAACTGCCGCGCCTGAGGTCGCTTTCGTCCACGACGTCGTCATGCAGAAGGGTTGCCGTATGCATGAATTCGACACTGGTGGCGAGCTTGACGTGCGCGTCGCCTTCGTAGCCGCACATGGCGGCCGCAGCCAGCGTCAGCATCGGCCTCAGCCGCTTGCCGCCGGAGGAGATCAGGTGGTTGGCCACCTCCGGGATCATCTGGACATCCGAACCTGCCTTGGACAGGATCAGCTGGTTCACCCGCTCCATGTCCGCCTTCGTCAGATCGACGAGTGGCTTGACGGAAGCCGGCTTCTTCTTGCCTTCTTCAAGCGATACGACGAGGCCCAAGGATCCGCTCTCCTGTTCAAATGCCGTGACGGACTATAGAACTGGCCCTATAGCGTCCCCAGCGCCAATTGCCAAACATTGAAATGTGAAATCGGATTCATGCAGGAACTCATTCGGACCAATGATGCGGTGCTGCTCTCCTTTGCCGAGAGCCTGATGCGCGACGCGGGCATTCACTGCATGATCGCTGACCAGACCATGAGCATTCTGGAAGGATCTCTCGGCCTCCTGCCGCGCCGCCTCCTGGTCGAGGATGACCGGGCGGACGAAGCGCGGGGAATCTTAACCGATGCCGGACTGGCAGGGGAGCTGCGGGACCGGCCGGCATGAACGAGACGGTCGACGCCTTCCACCGCGGACGCTTTCACGTCGTGCAGCCGAAGGGTGCCGGGCATCGCTCCGGTGTCGATGCCATGTTGCTGGCCTCGCTGGTGGATGCCGCAGGCCCGGTCTCCGTGGCGGATCTCGGGGCAGGGGCCGGCGCTGCGGGCCTTGCCGTCGTGTCACGGCTTGCGCAGGCGACGGTTCTGCTGGTGGAACGCTCCTCCCAGATGGCCGGCTATGCGCGCAAGACGCTCGATCTTGCCGAGAATGCAGAGCTGGCGCCCAGGGTGACGGTCCTGGAGGCGGATGTCACCGTCAGCGGCAAGGCCCGCGTTGCTGCAGGCCTTTTGGACGAGGTTCACGATCACGTCATCATGAACCCGCCCTTCAACGATCCGGCCGACCGGCTGACGCCGGATGCGCTGAAGGCCGAAGCGCACGCCATGAGCGAGGGCCTGTTCGAGAGCTGGATCAGGACCGCCTGCGCCATAACCCGCCCCGGCGGCCAGCTGTCGCTGATCGCCAGGCCGCAGTCGATCGCGGAGATCATCGCCGCCTGTGGCAGGCGTTTCGGCGGACTGGAGATTACGGTTGTCCACCCCCGGCCGTCCGAGGATGCAACGCGGCTGCTGGTGACAGCGATCAAGGGCTCGCGGGCAAGGCTCGTGTTCCGTGCGCCGCTCATCGTCCACGGTGACGAGGGGCATGCCTTCAACCGCCAGGCCGACGACCTCAACAACGGCCGCAGCGCCTACGCCCGCAGGCGCTGAATAAAGCGGCCATGCCATTGCGTTTGGACTTGCTGACCATACATCTGTGTCTACCAAGGTTCGGAAGAAGGATTTGAAATGGCTGGTCTGTTGTCGCGTGTGATGCCGAAGCGTTTCCGCAAGGAGGGGGTCGCGATCCCCGTCGTCAGGCTGCAGGGCGTGATCATGACAGGCGGCAGCCAGTTTCGGCCGACCCTCAATCTCGCGGCCGTCGCGCCGATGCTGGAAAAGGCCTTCTCCCGCAAGGATGCGCCCGCCGTTGCCATCTCCATCAACTCCCCCGGCGGTTCGCCCGTCCAGTCGCGGCTGATCTACCAGCGCATCCGCGCGCTGGCGGAGGAAAAGAACAAGAAGGTCCTGATCTTCGTCGAGGACGTCGCGGCTTCCGGCGGCTACATGATCGCGCTTGCCGGCGACGAGATCTTTGCCGATCCCACCTCGATCGTCGGCTCCATTGGCGTCGTCTCCGGCGGCTTCGGTTTCCCCGAACTGCTGCGCAAGATCGGCGTCGAACGCCGCGTCTATACGGCCGGTGAGAACAAGGTGATCCTAGACCCCTTCCAGCCGGAAAAGGAAGGCGACATCGAATACCTGAAGACGCTGCAGCTGGAGATACACAAGGTCTTCATCGACATGGTGAAGCTGCGCCGCGGCAGCCGCCTTTCCGAGGACGAGACGGTGTTTTCCGGCCTGTTCTGGACCGGCGGGCGCGGCCTGGAACTCGGCCTGATCGACGGACTGGGCGAGATGCGCGAGACGCTGAAGCGTCGCTATGGCCCCAAGACGAGGCTGGAGCTTGTCGGCGGCGCCCGCAACTTCTTCGGCCGCCGCCTTCCGGGCGTCATGGGGGCCGATGCGATTGCGGCCGGTGCCGCCTCGGGGCTTGCGCAGACGCTCGAGGAAAAGGCAATGTGGAACCGGTACGGGCTCTAAGGGCGGTGCGCGGAGGCAGGGGGAGATGGTGCAGCTTATATTCTTCATTGTGATCGTCGGCGGCGGCTGGCTTCTCTACAGGCGCTTCGTGCAGGATGCCGAGAAGCTGACGGCGCGGTCCAGCGAGCGGAAGAAGGAACGCGAGACCGGCGCTGCAGGCACCCTCGTGCAGGACCCTGAAACAGGCGAGTATCGGGTCAAGCGGGACGACGAGTAGGCGCCACCGGCGTCGCCAATCCTTGCTAGATTTAGTAATTGTTGAGCTTCCGGCAGACTGCTAGCAAAGAAGTCTAGTGTCGCATCCGGGTATCGAAAATGCAGTGGCTCGAGTTCCTCTTCTCTCTGCAGGCCGTGTTCTTCTCCTCGATCCTGCTGCTGTGCTGCATTGGCATCCTTTACTTCCTGACCGTCGCAATCCGAAAAAGCAGGCTCTCCTATTCGGAGATCGCCTTGACGATCGAGCAGACGGACCGACCGGCCGACAGTGGGGCCGGGAAAGCCAACGACTTTCTTTCCGCGCAGGTGCGACGGATCAATGTCAGCTTCTATTTCAGCCTCGTCTTTGCGCTGATCGGCCTGCTGATCATCATGTTTTCGCTGCTGGCACCCGATGCGGGAAACTGGGACACACATATGCCCTATCTGGCGGGTGCCCTCATGGTTGAGGCCATGGCCATCGCCTTTTTCCTGAACTCGCTGAAGGCCCAGCGTCATATCAGCGAGGTCATCCAGGCCGAACGCAGCCAGCGTATCTCCCTGGAGACAACCAACCTTCTTGCCCAGATCACCGACAGCGACCGTCGCGACCAGCTGATCTCGCAGCTGATCCTGCGTCGAGCACCAGGGCCGTCGTCGCCGCGCGCTTATTGAGGACCGGCCGGGGCATAAACCTTGACCCCAATGCCTCTGCGTGGCACTCGTCGGCAAAGAAAATCCCAGATGCCGGCGATAAGCGATGACTGATCTTCCCGACCACATGTCCCCGACCCGCTCCTTCCAGGGGCTGATCCTCGCGCTCCACAACTATTGGGCCGACAAGGGCTGCGCCGTGCTGCAGCCCTACGACATGGAAGTCGGCGCAGGCACCTTCCACCCGGCCACCACCCTGCGGGCGCTGGGACCGAAGCCCTGGAAGGCCGCCTACGTGCAGCCGTCGCGCCGGCCCTCGGACGGCCGCTACGGCGAGAACCCGAACCGTCTGCAGCATTATTACCAGTATCAGGTCATCCTGAAGCCGAACCCGTCGAACCTGCAGGAACTCTACCTCGGATCGCTCGCGGCCATCGGCCTCGATCCGCTGCTGCATGACGTGCGCTTCGTGGAGGACGACTGGGAAAGCCCGACGCTCGGCGCCTGGGGCCTGGGCTGGGAATGCTGGTGCGACGGCATGGAAGTCTCGCAGTTTACCTATTTCCAGCAGGTCTGCGGCATCGAATGCTCCCCGGTCGCCGGCGAACTGACCTATGGTCTCGAACGTCTCGCCATGTATGTCCAGGGCGTCGACAATGTCTACGACCTGAACTTCAACGGCCGCGAAGGGGACGAGAAGATTTCCTATGGCGACGTCTTCCTGCAGGCCGAGCAGGAATACTCCCGGCACAACTTCGAATTTGCCGATACCGCCATGCTGCACCGGCATTTCATCGATGCCGAGAAGGAATGCCAGGCGCTGCTCGCCGCCGGCGCGCCTGCCCCGAGTGCCAACCAGACGCTGCACAAATGCGTCTTCCCGGCTTACGACCAGTGCATCAAGGCGAGCCATGTCTTCAACCTGCTCGATGCCCGCGGCGTCATCTCCGTCACCGAACGCCAGAGCTACATCCTGCGCGTCCGCACGCTCGCCAAGGCCTGCGGCGAAGCCTTCCTGCTGACGGATGCCGGCGGCATCAACATCGGCAAAGAGGCGGCCTGACAGCCGCCGTTTGACGGCCTCCCGAAAGCTTCCTAGTGTCCCGCCGGGACGCGAAGTTCTCTGGGAGATTCTTGGATGTATATCCTGCTCGGCATCGTCGTATTGGTCGTTCTCTACGGCGTCTTTCTCTACAACAGCCTCGTCAAGTCGCGGCAGATGGCGGAGGAAGCCTGGTCCGGCATCGACGTGCAGCTGAAGCGCCGCGCCGACCTGATCCCGAACCTGATCGAGACCGTCAAGGGCTATGCCGCCCACGAGAAGTCCACCTTCGAGGAGGTCGTCGCGCTACGCAACCGGGCGCAATCCGTGCCGGCAGGCGACGTCGCGGGCCGTGCTGAGGTCGAGGGCATGCTGTCCCAGGCGCTGGGCAAGCTGTTTGCGCTCGCCGAAGCCTATCCGGATCTGAAGGCCAACCAGAACTTCCTGGAACTGCAGACCTCGCTCGAAACCATCGAGGGCGAGATCCAGATGGCGCGCCGCTACTACAACGGTGCTGCCCGCGAACTGAACGTCAAGGTCGAGAGCGTGCCCTCCAACATCGTCGCCAGCCAGTTCGGGTTTGCGAAGCGCGAGTATTTCGAGATCGAAGACCCTGCCGATCGCGCCGTCCCCTCCGTCCAGTTCTAGGAAGCCGTCATGCTGCTCCGCATCCTGCTGTCGGCCCTTCTCTGGTGCGGCACGCTTCTGCCGGCGGCAGCGGCTGAATACATCCGCTCCTACCATTCCGACATCCAGGTGGCGGCGGATGGCGAGATGACCGTGGCGGAGACGATCACGGTCAATGCGGAGGGGCGCGACATCCGCCGCGGCATCTTCCGGGATTTCCCGCTGACCATGGAGAATGCCGAGGGTCGCACCATCCGCGTCGATTTCGAGGTGCTGTCCGTGACCCGCGACGGTGAACCGGAGGAATGGCGCACTGAAAGCATCTCCGGCGGAATTCGCATCTACTCCGGCTCGGCGGACGTGCTCCTCGACCGGGGCGAGCACACCTATGTGATCACCTACCGGACGGACCGGCAGATCCGATACTTCGAGGACCACGACGAGCTCTATTGGAACGTCACCGGCAACGGCTGGATGTTCAGGATCCTGCAGGCCTCGGCGCGGGTGACGCTCCCCGAGGGCGCAAGCATCACCGAGACCATCGCCTACACCGGCCCGCTGGGCGGCGCCGATACCGATGCCAGCAAGCGCAGCAGCGGCAAAACCGCCGTCTTCACCACGACTCAGCCACTGGAGCCGAACGAGGGGCTGACCATCGTCGTCGGCATTCCGAAGGGCGTCATCGCACCGCCCTCTGCCGAGGATGAGCGCAGCTGGTGGTTCCGCGACAACATCAACGCCATTCTCGGCTTCGGCGGGTTGATCCTGGTCGCCCTCTACTACGCCCGCAACTGGGCCCGCGTCGGGCGCGATCCGGCCCGCGGCGTCATGGTCCCGCGCTGGGATCCGCCCGACGGGATCTCGCCGGCGCTCGTCAACTACATCGACAACAAGGGGTTTTCCGGTGGCGGCTGGACGGCCCTGTCGGCCAGTGCCCTCGACCTCGCGGTCAAGGGCTATGTCACCCTCGACGACCTTCAGAGCTCCATCACCATCCGCCGCACCCACAAGGCTCTCGACAAGCAGCTGCCGGTCGGGCAGGCGGTGCTTCTGAAGGAGATCGGCGGCCCCGGCGACGAACTGGTGATCGACAAGGCCAATGGAGCCAAGGTGCAGACGGTCGGCGCCAGCTTCCGCCGTGCCATCGAGAAGGAGCATCGCGACAAATACTACCGGTCCAACACCGGCTATGTGATCGGCGGCGTGGTGCTGAGCCTCCTGGCGCTCGGCATGCTGTTCGTCTTCGGCAACATTGACCCCGAACTGCTCGTCGCCTTCATGGTGCCGGTCTTTTTCGCAGCCTTCTTCGGCAGCTTCGCGGTCAGCTTCGGCAAAAAGCTCCGGCGCGGCAGTTCGTTGGTTGCCAAGATCCTCGCCATCGTCGTTCTGGGCTTCTTCGGTCTCGTGGCCCTCTCGGCCATTTCCGGCATTCTGGTCGTGATCGTTGCCGATCTCTCCGGAGCCGACCATTGGCCGCTGCTCGTTTCGGTCGGCGGCATCGTGCTGATCAACGTCATCTTCCTCTTCCTGATGGGGGCGCCGACGCCGCTCGGCCGCAAGCGGATGGATGAGATCGACGGTCTGCGCACCTATCTGACGGTGGCCGAAAAGGACCGCATGAACATGGCCGGCGCCCCCGAAATGTCGCCGCGGCACTTCGAGACGCTGTTGCCCTACGCCGTCGCGCTCGGTGTCGAAAAGCCCTGGAGCGAGCACTTCGAAACGTGGCTGGCCACCGCCGCGGCCGGTGCCGCAGCCGCCAGCTATTCACCTGGATGGTACAGCGGCCATGGCATCGGTGGTTTCGGCAGTCGTATCGGCGGCTTCTCCTCCGCCATGGCCTCGACCATCGCATCCACCATTCCCGCCCCCAAGGCCAGTTCCTCCTCGTCCGGCTTTTCCTCCGGCGGCGGCTTTTCCGGCGGCGGCGGGGGAGGCGGCGGTGGCGGTGGGTGGTAGCGAAGCGCCTTGAACCTCCAAAGTTACCTGGTTTACTGTTGCATATGACGACAAAGGGAGATGCGCATGTCCACTCCTGTCAGCAAAAGGGTGCAGAAGCGCCGGGATGCCCTGAGGATGTCGGGGCTGCGTCCCGTGCAGATCTGGGTCCCCGATATCCATCGGCCGGGTTTCGCCGACGAATGCCGCCGACAGGCACTGCTGGTCGCGGCAGCCGACGCCGACGCTTCTGGTCTCGACCGCTTCCTGGAGGCTGCACTCGAAGATCTTGGCAAAGATACTTGGGTGTGAAACGGGGGCTGTCTTCGTTTCCTACTCCTACGACAAGCTGCACCTGGTCGCTTCCTTGGCCAGCATTGTCTGATCACCGTCTTCGGCCCAGATGGTCGCCACTCCACCACGGCCTTCCTCCATATTTGCCATTGTGCATCGGCGTCTAACTTTGCTAGCAGAAAACCAACGATTTTCACCCCACCCCGGCACCGCGTGCCGACCCTCTCTCGCAAGGGGAGGGTGAGGAAGGATGATATGCCCGATCTGCTTCTTGAACTCCGCTCGGAGGAAATTCCGGCCCGCATGCAGCGCAAGGCGGCCGGCGACCTCAAAAAACTCGTCACCGACGCGCTGGTCGAAGCAGGGCTGACCTACGAGGGCGCGCGCGAATACTGGACGCCGCGCCGCCTGACGCTCGACATCCGCGGATTGAACGCAAGATCCGCCGACCAGCGCGAGGAGATCAAGGGTCCGTCGACCAAGGCGCCCGAGCAGGCGGTGCAGGGGTTCCTGCGCAAGGCCGGCCTTTCCTCCGTCTCGGACGCGCAGGTCGTCAGCGATCCGAAGAAGGGCGATTTCTACGTCGCCGTGATCTCAAGGCCCGGCCGCGCCGCCGAAGAGATCATCGCCGAGGTCATGCCCGGCATCATCCGCAATTTCCCCTGGCCGCGGTCCATGCGCTGGGGCTCGGCCTCCATGCCGAAGGGCGCAAGCTTCGGCGGCGTCGAGGGCAAGGGTTCGGAAAGCCTGCGGTGGGTGCGCCCGCTGCAGTCGATCGTCTGCGTCTTCGGGCCGGAGCATGACGAGACCCAGGTCATCCCCTTCGAGATCGACGGACTGGTCGCCGGAAACGTCACCTATGGTCACCGCTTCCATGCGCCGGATGCCATCACGGTGCGCCGTTTCGAGGACTATGCCGCAAGCCTCGAAAAGGCGAAGGTCATGCTCGACGCCGAGCGCCGCAAGGATGTGATCCTGCACGACGCCCGCGACATCGCCTTCGCCAATGGCCTCGATCTGGTCGAGGACGAGGGCCTGCTCGAGGAGGTCTCCGGTCTCGTTGAATGGCCGCATGTGCTGATGGGCGCCTTCGAGGAAGAGTATCTGGAGATCCCCGCCGAGATCATCCGGCTGACGATCAAGACCAACCAGAAGTGCTTCGTCACCCGCCCCCAGGGCGCAGCCGATGGCCTTTCCAACCGCTTCATCCTCGTCTCCAACATCGAGGCGAAGGACGGCGGCAAGGAGATCATGCACGGCAACGGCAAGGTGGTGCGCGCGCGCCTCTCCGACGCCAAGCATTTCTGGACCCGCGACCAGGGCGACCTGCCGGACCTGAAGGACCTGCAAGCCTCCGCCGACAAATTCGGCCTCGACCTGAAGAAGCCGCTTGATCAGCGCATGGCCAAGCTTGATGCACTGAACGTCACCTTCCACGCCAAGCTCGGCAGCCAGGGCGAACGCGTCGCGCGTATCCGGACGCTGGCCTCGCAACTGGCGCCGATCGTCGGGGCCGATGCGGCCCTGGTCGATCGCGCCGCAGTTCTCGCCAAGGCGGATCTGCGCACGGAGGCCGTGGGCGAATTCCCCGAGCTGCAGGGCCTGATGGGCCGTCGCTATGCCATGCTGCAGGGCGAGGACGCCTCCGTCGCCGCCGCCATCGAGGATCACTACAAGCCGCAGGGTCCCTCCGATCGCGTGCCGGACGACAAGGTGGCAATCACCGTCGCGCTCGCCGACAAGCTCGACACGCTGGTCGGCTTCTGGGCGATCGACGAAAAGCCGACCGGCTCCAAGGACTCCTATGCGCTGCGCCGTGCAGCGCTCGGTGTGGTGCGCATGATCCTGGAACGCAACGTTCGCCTCAACCTGCTTCCGGTGATGAATGCCGCGATGCCGGGCTCAGGTGCCGCGCCAGTCGTTTCCTCGATGAGCGGCGAGCCTTCCGAGAAGGCGCAGGCGCTCTCCGACAACAGCTACATCAACGAGACCTTCCCGGTTGTCGATCTTTCCGGCGATGTGGCGGGCGATCTCCTCTCCTTCTTCCACGACCGCCTCAAGGTCTATCTGCGCGACCAGGGTGCCCGCCACGACATCATCGACGCCGTGCTGACGCCCGATGCCGATGACCTGCTGATGGTGGCCCGCCGTGCCGAAGCGCTGACTGCCTTCGTTACTTCGGAAGATGGCAAGAACCTGCTCGCCGGCACCAAGCGTGCCGTGCAGCTTCTGGCTGCCGAGGAGAAGAAGGGCACCGTCGTTGCCGATGGCGTCTCGGAAGACCTGCTGCGGCTCGACGCGGAAAAGGCGCTCTGGGCGGCCATTACTGCGGCCGCCACGGAAGCGGCGGACGCCATCGGCCGCGAGGACTTCCGCTCCGCCATGGAGGCTCTTTCGAAGCTTCGAGAACCGGTCGACCGCTTCTTTGAAGATGTTCTGGTCAACGACGAGGATACGGCGATCCGTGCCAACCGGCTGGCGCTCTTGAAGGCCGTCCGCGAGGCGACCGCAACGGTGGCCGACTTCTCCAAGATCAGCGGCTGATGTTGGCCGACGTCAACTGACGTCACGCCGTTAGGCCTGGGGAGGTTCAGTTCAGCCGAAGCTGCAGGGCGCTGAAATCGATCGGCGCCGGCTCGTCTTCGTCCCGCACGGCGGTCGCATCGGGATGCACGGAACCCACGGTGGCATCATGATCGATGCCGTCACCGGTGGTTCCGGCCAGCATCGAGCTGCCGGTCGGCGTCCAGTCGTAGACCTTGCTGATGTGCACCACCGGCGAGCCGCCCAGCCAGTCTTCCGTCCGCACAACCTTCTTCTCGCCGTTGATCTCGACGATCTCGGTCTTCTGTGCGCCGGATTCCAGGACGGGGACCTTGTAGGTGCTGGTCTCTTCCTTGGGCTTCAGGGGAGGGCAATCGCTGCAGCTCTTGGTCATGAGGCTGCCATTGCCGCCGTGGCTCACCAGCGGCGTGATGGACGACGCCAGGGCCGTCCCGCTTGCCAGGATCAGGGCACTCGTCAGCAGAAAACGCATGGCACGACTCCTCTCATGATCGAGAAGCTGTAGCGCAGGAGCATTTCCATCCCGTCAGCAGAACTGGTAAAATTTGAGTTAAGGCGCGAATTGCGGATTTAGGATCTCGACCGACAGCTCAGGCCTTTTCCCGTGCAATCGCCTGCCAGCCGATGTCGCGCCGGCAGAAACCGTTCTCCCACTCCAGCCGGTCGACCAGGGCATAGGCCTTCGCCTGCGCCTCGACGACGGTCGCTCCGGATGCGGTCACATTGAGGACGCGCCCGCCCGTTGCAACGAGTGCGCCGTCTTTCAGCGCCGTGCCGGCATGGAATATCTTCTCGTCGGCCTTCGTCTCCGGCAGCCGGCCGATCGGCGTGTTCTTGTCGTAAGGGCCGGGGTATCCCTTCGAGGCCATCACCACCGTCAGCGCCACGTCGTCGCTCCACTCCGCCGAGACCTGATCGAGGGTGCCCGTGGCCGCGGCATGCAGGAGCGGCAGGAGATCGCTCTTCAGCCGCATCATCAGCACCTGGCATTCCGGATCGCCGAAGCGGACGTTGTACTCGATGAGCTCCGGGCCCTTGGCGGTGATCATCAGCCCGGCGAAGAAGACGCCGGTGAAAGGATGGCCACTCTCCGCCATGCCGCGGATCGTCGGTTCGATGATCTCGCGCATGGTCCGCGCGACCATCTCGTCTGTCATCACCGGCGCGGGGGAATAGGCGCCCATGCCGCCGGTATTCGGTCCGGTGTCGCCTTCGCCGACGCGCTTGTGGTCCTGCGCGGTCGCCAGCGGCAGCGCCGTCTTGCCGTCGGACAGGCAGAAGAAGCTCGCTTCCTCGCCGTCCAGGAAAGCTTCGACCACCACTTCCGCGCCAGCCGAGCCGAAGGCGCCGGAAAAGCAGTCGTCGATGGCCGCCAACGCTTCGTCGAGCGTCATGGCCACGGTTACGCCCTTGCCGGCGGCAAGCCCGTCCGCCTTGATGACGATCGGTGCGCCCTGCTGGCGCGTATAGGCCTTGGCCGCGGCGGCATCGGTGAACCGCTGGTAGGCGCCGGTCGGAATATCGTAGCGGGCGCAAAGGTCCTTGGTGAACCCCTTGGAGCCCTCCAGCTGCGCGGCGGCCGCCGAGGGTCCGAAGACGGCAAGGCCGGCGTCGCGCAGACGGTCCGCAAGACCCGCCACCAGCGGCGCCTCCGGGCCGACGACGACGAGCCCGATGTCCTCGCGACGACAGAAGTCGATGACGGCGGCATGATCGTCGGTGTCGAGGGCCACAAGCTCCGCATGCTCGGCGATGCCCGGGTTGCCGGGGGCGGCAAATAGCTTCGTCAGCTTCGTCGATTGGGCAAGTTTCCAGGCCAGCGCATGCTCGCGTCCACCGGAGCCGATCAGCAGAACCTTCATGTCTCGTCCTCTCTTCTTGCCTTGTGCGGCGGTTAAGGGGAGGGGGCGCAAAGGTCAAGCGCGCATCCTGTGGAATCGCCGGTCTTCCACGTTGCCATGCCTTAAAGTTTGACTATGGTCGCGCCTCCAATCGAGAATGAGAGACCGCCATGGCCGCCGACATCCGTTTCCTTGCTGCAGCAATCGCTGCGGAGATCAATGCCCGACCCGAACAGGCCGCCGCTGCGATCGGACTGATCGACGAGGGCGCCACCGTTCCCTTCATCGCGCGCTACCGCAAGGAAGTGACCGGCGGCCTCGACGACACGCAGCTGCGCAATCTTTCCGAGCGACTGGTCTATCTGCGCGAGCTGGAAGCGCGGCGGACCTCGATCGTCGATTCCATCAGCTCCCAGGGCAAGATGACCGACGAGCTGGCGCGCAAGCTCGCCGGTGCCGCCACCAAGGCCGAACTCGAGGATCTCTATCTTCCCTACAAGCCGAAGCGTCGCACCCGCGCCGAGATCGCCCGCGAACGCGGCCTCCAGCCGCTCGCCGATGCCATCTGGGCCGACCGTACGGCCGATCCCGCCAGGCTTGCCGAAGCCTATGTGGCGGGCGAGGTGACGGACGTGAAGATGGCGCTCGAAGGCGCGCGCGACATCGTCGCCGAAGCGATCTCCGAAAATGCCGACCTCCTCGGGCGCCTGCGCCAGCACATGCGCAACGGCGCCGTGCTGAAGGCGAAGGTGGTCGACGGCAAGCAGGAGGCCGGCGCCAAGTTCTCCGATTATTTCGATCACTCCGAGCGCTGGGCCACGGCCCCCGGCCATCGGGCGCTTGCCATGCTGCGCGGCTGGAACGAGGAGTTCCTGACGCTGTCGATCGAGGTCGATCAGGACGATCCGTCGCCGATCAAGCCTGCGCACCGCATTATCGCCGCCACCTTCCAGATCGGCACCAGGGGACCCGCCGATCTCTGGCTGATGGAAGCCGCCGGCTGGACCTGGCGCGTCAAGCTCTCCACCTCGCTGTCGCTCGACCTGATGCGCGAACTGCGCGAACGCGCCGAGGAAGAGGCGATCCACGTCTTCGCCCGCAATCTGAAGGACCTGCTCTTGGCCGCGCCCGCCGGCTCGCGCCCCACCATGGGTCTGGATCCGGGCATCCGCACCGGCGTCAAGGTCGCGATCGTTGATGGCACCGGCAAGCTTCTGGAGACGACGACGGTCTATCCGTTCCCGCCGCGCAACGACATCCGTGGCACGCAGGCCGAATTGGCGTCCCTGATCCGCAAGCATGGAGTGGATCTGATCGCCATCGGCAATGGTACCGGCAGCCGCGAAACCGAAAAGCTGGTGGCCGACATGCTGGCCAGCCTGCCGGCGTCCTCTTCGGGCGTGAAGCCGACCAAGGTGATCGTCTCGGAAGCCGGTGCCTCCGTCTATTCCGCCTCCGAGACGGCAGCCGCCGAATTCCCCGGCCTCGACGTCTCGCTGCGCGGTGCCGTCTCGATCGCCCGGCGCCTGCAGGATCCGCTCGCCGAACTGGTGAAGATCGAGCCGAAGTCGATCGGCGTCGGCCAGTACCAGCACGACGTCGACCAGGGGAAGCTGTCGCGCTCGCTGGATGCGGTGGTCGAGGATGCGGTGAACGCCGTCGGGGTCGATCTCAACACGGCCTCCAGCCCGCTCCTGGCGCGTGTTTCCGGCCTCAGCCGCTCGATCGCGGATGCCATCGTGTTGCACCGCGACCAGAACGGCCCCTTCCAGAGCCGCAAGGAACTGCTGAAGGTCGCCCGCCTCGGCAACCGCACCTTCGAACAGGCGGCCGGCTTCCTGCGCATCCCGAACGGCAAGGAGCCGCTCGATGCCTCGGCGGTCCACCCGGAAGCCTATGGCGTCGCCAAGAAGATCGTTGCCGCCTGCGGCCGCGACCTGCGTTCGGTCATGGGTGACAGCGGTGCCTTGAAGGCGCTCGATCCGCGCCAGTTCATCGACGAGCAGTTCGGCCTGCCGACGGTCAAGGATATCCTGGCCGAGCTGGAAAAGCCCGGCCGCGATCCGCGCCCGAGCTTCAAGACGGCGACCTTCGCCGAAGGGATCGACGAGATCAGCGACCTGAAGCCCGGAATGCTGCTGGAGGGCACGGTGACCAATGTCGCCGCCTTTGGCGCCTTCGTCGACATCGGCGTGCACCAGGATGGACTGGTGCACGTCTCGCAACTGGCCGACCGCTTCGTCAAGGATCCGCACGAGGTGGTGAAGGCCGGCGACGTCGTGAAGGTCCGGGTGGTCGAGGTAGACGCCAAGCGCAAGCGCATCGCGCTGACCATGCGCAAGGACGGCGGTGAGGCGGCACCTGCTCCGCGCGGTGCCGATCGCGGTGCACCGAGGGTCAATCCCAAGCAGATGAAGGCGGAGCCGAAAGGAGCCTCGGCTCCGGGCGCACTGGGGGCCGCTTTGGCGGAAGCGATGAAGCGTCGCTGAGGCCAATTCTCACCCTCTGGAAGATCGGACGCCGTTCACCTGTTGGACGGCGTCTCTTTTTGTGCCACTTTTGTGGCAGAGACTCAGTTTGCAATTTTACTCCAGCCGTTTAATCCTTCCCTTTCAGCTAGATAGACTTCGTTAGGAGGTGAATATGACCTCGTCCCTGCGTCGACTTCTCGCCAAGATCATCAAAAAAGGCAGCCTCTCGGTCAGTGGCCCCGTCGGCTCGCAGACCTTCGGCAACGGTGGAGGGCGCAGCGTTTCCATCCGCTTCACCGACGCGAAAGCGGAGGAGGAAATCGCCGCCGACCCGCAGCTGAAGCTCGCCGAGGTCTACATGGACGGACGGCTGGTCTTCGAAGAAGGCGACGTCTACGACCTGCTCGCTCTCGTGAAGGACAATACGCTGAGCGAGGCCCTGACGCCGGGGATGATCTGGCGCGGCCTCTACAGGATCGCCGAGGCGAGGGTGCGCCGCGCGGTCCCCGTCAACCGCAACCAGCGCAATGTGGCTCACCACTATGACCTGAGCGCCAAGCTCTTCGACCTCTTTCTCGACGAGGACTGGCAGTATTCCTGCGCCTACTTCAATCCACCCGGCATCAGTCTCTACGAGGCGCAACAGGCAAAGAAGCGGCACATCGCCGCCAAGCTCCTGGCCGAACCTGGCCAGCGGGTGCTCGAGATCGGCTCGGGATGGGGCGGGATGGCCATGTACCTGGCGGAATCCTCCGGCGTCGAGGTGACCGGCATCACGCTGAGCCAGGAGCAGTTGCGCGTCTCGCGGGACCGGGCGTTGAAGCGGGGTCTCGCGGATCGGGTTCGCTTCGAGCTTCAGGACTACTACTACCTCCACAGGGAGAAGTTCGACCGCCTGGTCTCCGTCGGCATGTTCGAACATGTCGGCATCCAGAACTACGGACGCTTCTTCCGGAAGGTCGACGAGATGCTCGACGACGACGGCGTCATGGTTCTTCACTCGATCGGGCAGCCCTCTCCCATGCGCTTCAACAGCCCCTTCATCGAAAAATACATATTCCCCGGCGGCTACATCCCGTCTCTGGCGGAGGTCATGCCGGCTGTCGAGAAGGCCGGGCTGCTCGTCGCCGACATCGAGATCCTGCCGATGCACTATGCCCACACGCTGCGGCACTGGCGCGAGCGCTTCATGGCGCGCAGGCAAGAGGCGGCGGCGCTCTACGACGAACGCTTTGTACGGATGTGGGAATTCTACCTGGCGGCGTCCGAGATGGCCTTCACCCACGAGAACTTCTTCATCTTCCAGATGCAGATCGTCAAGAAGCGCATGAGCGTGCCGGACAACCGCGGCTACATTGCGCAGCGGGAGGAACGGCTGAAGCAATTCGAGGCGACGCGCGCGCCGCTGGAGCCGGTGATGTTCTGACCGCGGGTCGCCCGGCTTGACCGTCGGTCTTCAAGCCAGCTAGGACCATGACATGACAAAGGCGGACGATCTGAACGGCCGCGTCTATGACGCGCCATCGAACAACTGGGTGTACCGGGTCTTGCCTCGGTCAGCCTGGCCCTATGCGCAGCTTGCCCGCTGGGACCGCCCGATCGGTTGGCAGCTGCTGATGTGGCCGTGCTTCTGGTCGTCGGCACTGGCGGCCAACCGGGCGGCAGAGCTCGGCAGCCTCTCTGTCGGCCTCTTCGTCTTCCACCTGTTTCTGTTCTTTGCAGGGTCGGTTGCCATGCGCGGCGCCGGCTGTACCTACAATGACCTGGTTGACCAGAAAATAGACAATGAGGTCGCGCGCACCCGCTCGCGACCGCTGCCGTCGGGCCGGGTGACCCGCTTTGAAGCGAAGACGTTTCTCGCAGTCCAGGCGCTGGTCGGCCTGCTTGTGCTGATTCAGTTCAACAGCTTTGCGATTGTCCTCGGCATCATGTCCCTGGCCGTCGTCGCGGTTTACCCGTTCGCCAAGCGGTTTACCGATTGGCCCCAGTTCTTCCTCGGGCTTGCCTTCTCCTGGGGTGGCCTGATGGGCTGGGCCGGCATGTTCGGCAGCCTGTCCTGGGCGCCGGTCTGGCTCTACCTCGGCGCGATCGCCTGGACGATCGGCTACGACACGATCTATGCCCATCAGGACAAGGAGGACGATGCACTGGTCGGGGTCCGCTCCACCGCCCGCCTCTTCGGCGAGAACACAAAGCGCTGGCTCATCGGCCTCTACGGGTTGACGCTGCTGTTGCTGCTGCTTGCCTACGCGTTAGCCGGTGTGGGCTTCGTGGCCTATCTGGGCCTGATCCTCGCCGCGCTCATGTTTGCCTGGCAGATCGTGATGCTCGACATCGATGATGCAGATCAGTGCCTGTCGCTGTTCAAGTCCAACAATCGGGTGGGCGCGGTGATCTTTGCCGGTCTCGTCCTGGCACTGCCCTTTGCCTGAAACGCAGAAACCCGGCCTGTGGCCGGGTTCCAGCATCAACGCACGGCGGTGGATCTTTAGTCTCGCGCGATGATCTCTTTGCCCTCGATCTTCATCGTCACGCCCAGCTGGCCAGTCGTGCGACGAACCAGGAAGCGCGGCCGGCGGGCAGCAAAATAGGAGTGGCGGCGGCGCGGCTTGGCAGCCTGGGCACGCAGATCGCCGAGATGGTTCTCCAGCGGATGTGCAATGCCGTCCGCCTCGACCATCAGCATCGGAATGCGGAAGGCTTCCGACCAGCTGCGCCAGTCGGCGGCGATATCGCAGAGATCATGGGCGACGAGCAGCGGAATGCAGAGATCCGGATCCTCGTGATGCAGTTCCAGGGTGACGGTCACTTCGCCGTCGCCATGATCGATGGCGCGCGCCGCTACGCCCTTGAAGGCGCGGGCTGGCAGGGCGAAGGACAATGGCAGGCCACAGGCCGGCAGGATCTTGCGCAGAACCGCGCCGCGTTCGTCGATGGTGACGACGACGTCTTCAGATGAACCGCGCTGGGCGTAGGCGACCTGCTGCGGAAAGCGCGATGGGTCTAACCTGAGTGTGGAACCTGCCCAGGCAGGCTTCAGAACCGTGTTTGTCATCGTGTATGCAACCCTTGTTTTACCTGAGAGCCGTTTCCGGTTTCTCTGCGGGACTTATGTCCTCTGATGCAGGGACCATACGGGGCCGCCCGTACCCGACGGCTTAAAAATCGCGGTTAAAGAAGTTTTGCCTCGGGCGATGGTTATCGAAACCCCACCCGTCTCGGTTTCCAGACCGTGAACGGGACACCTGCACAATTGGGGCTAAGCCTCGGGCAAGGCTGTGCTAGGATGATGGCTGCGACATCACTATGAGCGGAGTCTCAGTTTCATGGTCTCGACCTACCTCAGCTACGATCTTGTCAACCGCGACATGCCCAAGACATTGCAGCGCGTGGCCGCGGACGGTCAGGTTTCGCGCGAGGCGCAGTACTACGCCGACAACATCGGCAAGGTGACGACCATCGATGAGTTCATGGATGACTACCGGCTCTTCTCCTACGCGATGAAGGCCCATGGTCTGGAAGAGATGACCTATGCCAAGGCGTTCATGAAGCAGGTTCTGGAGAGCGACCTCAACGACGAGAGCAGCTTTGCCAGCCGCGTCGCCGACGACCGCTACCGCGACTTTGCCGCCGCCTTCAATTTTTCGAGCACCGGCACTGCCGCCATTGCTCAATCGGCAGCACAGCAGGACGAGATACTGGGTCTCTATGATCAGAGCATCCTCAACACGGCCGACGCCACCGCCGAAGAGACCAGGTACTACAAGGTCATGTTGGCGCAGGTCGACAGCGTCGATGACATTCTGTCGAATGATCGACTGCGCCGTTACGTCTTCGAGAGTTTCGGAATCGATGACACCGTCTATTCCTATCAGACCGTCAAGGCGGCGATGAGCAGCGACCACAACGACCCCGCCAGCTATTCCAACACTGTCCTGAAAGACCAGTTGACCTCGCTGGAGGGAAAGCTCGCCGTCACGAAGTCCGAACTCGCCGCTTTGGGCAATAAGGCTACGGAGCACGTCGACAAGAAGGCAGCGCTGCGGGCAGAGATTGCGGCATATGAAAAGGCGGTCACCTCCACACAGGGACATATTGATCTGGCCGGCGCGTTCCAATTCGCGGCAGACGGAACGGCGACCAAGGGCAGTGCTCAGACTGAAGCTCAGCTGACGGCGGTCACGGACCTCTATCTCCTCAGCCGTCCCCGGCAAACGCAAGCTTCGGCCCTTCGTGAGAATGAATATTTCGAGGAGAAGATCGGTTCGATCACGTCCGTTGCCGAACTGCTTGGTGACGAGCGGCTCTACAACTTTGTGCGCAAGGCCTTCAATCTCGATGAACTGTTTGTCGTCAAGTCGACGTTGGAGCAGATTTTGACGAGCGATCTTTCAGATCCCGACAGCTACGCCAACATCTATGCCAAGGAGCGGCCGCAGTATCTTGAGCTTGCGGAAGCCTTCAATTTCAAGACGGACGGCACGTTGAACGGAAGCACTGCACAGACGCCGACGCAGACCCTGAAATCCTCGAACAACTACTTCAGTCGATACGACGATAAGCAGGAGGAGGCGGACGAAAAGGCCATCAAGCTCTACAAGTCGGAAATGGCGGCAGTCACCTCGATCGATGACTTCCTGTCGGATGATGCGATCTACGGTTTTGCGCTGAAGGCTGTGGGACTGGATCCCGAGACTGTGTCTTTGTTGACCCTCAAGAACGTCCTCAAGAGCGATCTGTCGGACCCGAAAAGCTACGTCTACAAGTTGAAGGACGATCGCTATCTCACGCTTGCTCAGGCGTTCAATTTCACCAGGGACGGATCGATCTCGGCTCCCGTACAAGCGCAATCGACGACAACCATCCAGAGCACGGCTAAGGAATACATCGTCGAGCAGACCCGCTTTCTCAAGGGAACCGAGAAAGAGGCCGCGCGCGAAAAGGCCGACGTCGAATCGAGCTATTACACCAGCACAATGGCAGGCATCAAAACGCGTGACGAGTTGCTGTCGGACCGGCGCCTTGTGGATTTTGTTCTCGTCGCCAAAGGGATCGATCCGGCAACGGTCACCGATGACTACATCAAGCAGGTGTTCTCGTCCGACCTCAGCGATCCCGCCAGCTTCGTCAACCAACAGACGGACAGGCGCTTCGCTGAGCTGCTCGGGACATTCAACTTCAACAAAGCCGGCCATCTGGACCGCAACGCGTCCGCCGCCATTCAGAATGCCGGTCAGACGCTGGAAACGCAGAACCTCCATCTGCGCCAGACGCTTGAGACGCAGCAGGGGGAAGAGAACGCCGGCGTCCGCCTCGCCCTTTACTTCGAGAGAATGTCGGCTTCCATTACCGACTCCTACGAGATCGTCGGCGACGAGGCGCTGCTGGAGTTCGTCCGGATTACCTTCAGCCTGCCCACAGAGATGGGAAACATGGATGTCGATCAGCAGGCAAAACTCATCGAGCGAAGCCTGGATCTTCAGGATCTGAAGGATCCGACGAAGCTGCAGAAGCTCATCCAGCGGTTCACGATCCTTTATGACCTCGAAACCGGCGACACCGGATCTTCGGCAGTGAGCATCCTGACCGGCTCGGGCTCGCTCGGGATCACCGCCGACATGCTGCTGTCGATCTCCAGGTACCGCTAGCCCTAATCGATCGAGATCACTTTCCCTGGGTTCATGATATTGGCGGGGTCGAAGGCGCGCTTGATGCGGCGCATCAGGTCGATCTCGATGGCCGGCCGGATGCGGGCCAGCTCGTCGCGCTTCAGCTGACCGATGCCGTGTTCGGCCGAGATCGAGCCGTTCATGGACAGGACGATGCCGTGCACGATCCCGTTGATCTCGCGCCACCGCTCCAGGAAGGCCTGCTTGTCGGCGCCCACGGGCTGCGAGATGTTGTAGTGGATGTTGCCGTCGCCCAGATGCCCGAAGGCGCAGATCCGGGCGCCGGGCATCGCCGCCAGCACACCCTTTTCCGCCGCCTCCATGAAGGCGGGAATGCTGGAGACCGGCACCGAGACATCGTGCTTGATGGAGCCGCCTTCCGGCTTCTGCGCGTCCGACATGCTCTCGCGCATGTGCCAGAGCGCCTTCTGCTGGGCGACCGAGGAGGCGATCACCGCATCGCGGACGAGGCCCGTTTCCAGGCCGAGTTCAAGGAGCGACTGGACCATGGTCTCCGCCGTCTCGGCGGAATCGGAGGTGGAGATGTCGATCAGCGCGTACCAGGGATGAGGTTCCGACAGCGGGTCGCGCACGCCGTCGATATGGCGCGTGGTGAATTCGACGCCGATGCGCGGCATCAGCTCGAAGCCCGTCAGCGCCGTGCCGCAGAGGTTTGAGGCCTTCTCGAAAAGGCGCAAGGCGTCTTCCGGGGAGGAGAGACCGGCAAAGGCGACCTGATGCCCGACCGGTTGCGGGAAGAGCTTCAGCACCGCACCCGTGATGATCCCCAGCGTCCCCTCCGCGCCGATGAACAGGTCGCGCAGGTCGTAGCCGGTGTTGTCCTTCTTCAGCCGTCGCAGCCCGTCCCAGATCTCGCCGGTGGGCAGCACGACCTCCAGCCCCAGGCAGAGCTGCCGCATGTTGCCATAGGCAAGCACCGCCGTGCCACCGGCATTGGTCGCCAGGTTTCCGCCGATCCGGCAGGAGCCCTCGGACCCGAGTGACAGCGGAAACAGGCGCCCGACGTCTTCTGCGGCCTTCTGGACCTCGGCAAGGATCGCACCGCCCTCGGCCACCAGCACGTTGGCGACGGGATCGACATCCCGGATGCGGTTCATCCGCTCCAGCGAGACGATCAGCTCCGTGCCGGCAGTGCTCGGCACCTGTCCGCCAACCAGCCCGGTGTTGCCGGTCTGCGGCACGATGGCGGTGCGGGTCTCGGTGGCGAGCTTCAGGATCTCTGACACCTCCTGCGTGCTGCCCGGCTTCAGCACCATGGGCGAGACGCCGCGGTAAAGGCCACGGTTTTCCACCAGTCGGGGCGCAATATCCGCTTGGTCCCGCAGGGCATTCGCCTCGCCGACGATGGCTGCAAACTGATGCAGAAGATCCGATGGCACGCCTTGGATTGTCATTCTCGCTGTCTCCGTCATGTCCTTGGTGCGGCGGCGCGGCTCAGCCGGTCGTTGATGGCCTCGCCCAGCCCGTCCGCGGGAATGGGTACCACCGCAATGCCGACCTCTGTCGCGGCATCGGCCTTCTTCATGTAGTCGAACAGGTTCGCCGCCGCCTCGCGAAGGTCGCCGGCAGGGCTGAGGTCCAGGATCACGGCGGCCCGATCTTCACCGGATACGGGCTCGCCGGCGAATGAGATCAGTGCTTCTCCCGGCCTGACTTCCCGGGTGTCGAGCCGCACCGGCGCCGTCGGCGCATAGTGGGAGGCGAGCATGCCGGGCGCTTCGATCGTCGCGGAAGGCGATGCCGGACGCACGATCGTTCGCCCGGTTACGGCCTCCAGCTCCTCCGCCGAAATGCCGCCCGGGCGCAGCAGCCGGATCGTCTCGTCCTCGACGCGCACGATCGTCGATTCGACACCGACCGGGGCGGCATCGCCGTCGATGATCAGCGCGAGCTTTTCCCCCAGATCCTCCGCGACGTGCTGCGCATGCGTGGGGCTGATCCTGCCGGAGGTATTGGCGCTCGGCGCGGCGAGCGGCCTGCCGAAGGCCCGGATCAGGGAGGCGGCAAAGCCCTTGGGGACCCGCAGGCCGACCGTGTCGAGACCTGCCGTCGCCAGCGCGTGAATGCCGCTGTCTGCCTTGAGCGGCAGGATGAGGGTGAGGGGCCCCGGCCAGAACGTTTCCGCCAGATGCCGCGAGATCGGGTCGAAGTGGGCGTAGCGTTCGGCCATGCCCAGATCGCACATGTGGCAGATCAGCGGATTGAACTGCGGCCGGCCCTTCGTCTCGTAGATGCGCCCGACCGCCAGCGGATCGGTTGCATCGGCCGCCAGCCCATAGACCGTCTCGGTGGGAATGGCGACGGGCAGCCCCTTTGCCAGGACCGCGCGCGCGGCCTCGACCGCCTCTTCGAACCCGTCGCTGATGTGGATGATCTTTGCCGTCATGACTGCCGTCCTAGCGCGGAATGGCTGTAACCGGCAATCCGGTTGATCGGCTCTAGAGCTTTTTGACCTCGGCGCGCACGGCGGCGTTCGGTGCTCCCAGCATCAGCACGTTTTTCATCGCCTCCTGCGGGTCGCCGGTGCGAAACAGCAGTCCGTTCTTGCGGATGGAGCGATCGATGCGGAAGGTATCTCCCGGCGCCTTCTCGAAGGCGACTGCGAAATACATGCGGCCGGTGCTGCTGCGGATATGTTCGAAGAAGGGGTAGGTTTCGCTGATGTCGGATGCGAAGTTTGCGATGTAGAACGACCATTTGACCCGTTCCCGGGCATCGAAGGAGGTACTGGAGGTCGTCACATGGCAGTAGCCGAGATGCGGGATCTCCTCGAGCACCCGGTAGAAGATCATCTTCGGAAAGCGGATCTCCTCATGAAACGAGTTGATGCGGCGGTAGGTGGTCTGCCCGGCGGCTGCAAGGATCCTGCCCGTGCGCTCAGCCACCTCTTCAGGCGCAAGATAGCGCCTTTTCGCAGGCAGCGACGGCGGTGCCGGCCGCGCAATCTTTCCGGTGCGCAGGAATTCTGAATGAGGCGCGAGACCCGTCGCCCACCGGCTGTCCGTGGGCGTCGTCGCGTAGTAGCGCAGCTTTCCGCTCGTCGGCACCTGAAGTCCTCATCTGGTGGTTCGTTCCAGCCGGATCCTATCCCGACATCGTTAATGCGCCGTATCTTGCCGGCCCGGTGAGCCATCGCGGCACCTTCGGTCCCGGAACCATCCGGTGCACCGGTCGTTCTTCCGCCAGACCGATAAGAAAAGAGAGGAAACCCTCATGCGCGTGCTCAGCTCCCGCATCACGACGATAGCCGCCGCCTTGGCCGTCGCCATCACCAGCTATGTCCCCGTCAACGCCTTGCCGCTGCCGGCTGCATCGGCGCCGGTCGCGCAAAATCTCGTCACCGACGTGCAGTACCGCGATCGTAGGGACCATCGCTGGGATCGCCGCGACCGCCGTCGCGATTATCGCAGAGACTTCCGTCGTGACGACCGGGCCGGCTACTACAGGGGCCATCGAGGCTACCGCGAGCGCCGGAGCGGCTATCGCTATTACAACGGTTTCTGGTTCCCGCTGGCCGCATTCTCCGCCGGTGCGATCATCGGAGGCAGTGCCTCCCAGGCACGTCCGGGCCGTGCCCTCAGCCCGCGGCACTACCAGTGGTGCGAGAACCGGTATCGGTCGTACCGCGCCTCCGACAACAGCTACCAGCCCTATCAGGGCCCGCGGAGCCAGTGCAACTCGCCCTATTCCTGAGCGGAGCAGCGCGACCGACAACAGGCCGTCCGGATGTCCGGGCGGCCTTTCTGCGTCACGCGGAGCGTCTTGCCGGAATCTGCGTTAATCGCCGGTTCAGCTTGGAAATCCTAGGGTGTTCGCGATCCAGAGACGACCCTGCGGCAAGAGATATGCCCGGTCGGCAGGAGCGCAGACAGTCAACTTGAATGGAGACAACAATGATAAACCTGTTCAGGAAGGTCGCGGTTGCCGCACTCTCCGCAACGGTCATGGCCGGTGCTCTCGTTCCGGCGCAGGCCATGCCGGTCATCGCAGCCCCCGCGGCCAATATCGAAGTCAAGTCGGACGTGACCCAGGTGCGACATCGCGACTATCGGCGCGGCTACTACCACGGTCACCGTGGTTACCGGCATCACCGGCCCGGCTATCGCCACCATGACGGCTACTGGTTCCCTCTCGCCGCTTTCGGTGCCGGCGCACTGATCGGCGGTGCCATCGCCGCGCAACCGCGTTACGTCGAGCCGGCTCCGGCTCCCGTCTACCGCGCCAGCGGCATCAACCCGCGCCACTACCAGTGGTGCGAGGCGCGCTACCGGTCTTACGACAGCTATTCCAACACCTTCCAGCCCTACAGCGGGCCCCGGCAGACCTGCCTCTCGCCCTACTACTGATCGCCTCCTGAAGGAGTGCGCGTTCGAAGCCCGTCCGGTCTTGCACCGGGCGGGCTTTTGCATGCCTATTGCCGGTCTCTGAAGCGGCAGCGATTGACAAGCTGAATTACGTTTACGTAAAATGCAGCAACGCTGCTGGGTCCGCCCTGTCGTGTCTCAGCGGGTCATGAGGAGGATCCAAGCATGTACAAAGCCCCCGTCGAAGACATCGCCTTCACGCTGAACCACGTCGCCGGCCTTGCCGATGCCATCGCCGCCGGAAAGCTGGGCGACCTGGGCGCGGATCTGGTCGAAGCGATCCTGGACGAGGCCGGCCGTTTTGCCACCAACGAGATGGCCCCTCTGGGAGAAATCGGTGACCGGCAGGGTGCGCGCCTGCAGGACGGCGTGGTGACGACGCCGGACGGCTGGGCCGATCTCTACCGGTCCTGGCGCGAGGGCGGCTGGAACGGCCTGACCGGTCCGGAAGCCTACGGCGGCCAGGGCCTGCCGCACATGCTGAATGTTGCGGCGCTCGAAATGTGGAATTCCTCCTCCATGGCCTTCGCATTGGCGCCGACGCTGACGATGGGCGCCATCGAAGCGCTCGACAAGCATGGCAGCGAAGCACTGAAGGCAAGATACCTGGAGAAGCTGGTCTCCGGCGAATGGACCGGGACGATGAACCTGACCGAGCCGCATGCGGGCTCCGACCTCGGCGTCCTGAAGACCCGTGCAGAACGCAGTGATGACGGCAGCTACCGCATCTTCGGCCAGAAGATCTACATCACCTGGGGCGAGCACGACGCCGCCGACAATATCATTCACCTCGTGCTGGCCCGGCTCCCCGATGCGCCGGCCGGCACCCGCGGCATCTCGCTCTTCCTGGTGCCGAAGTTCCTCGTGGAAGAGGATGGCGCGATCGGCGCCCGCAACGATGTCTTCTGTCACTCCATCGAACACAAGCTCGGCATCCACGGTTCGCCAACCTGCACGATGATCTATGGCGACGGCAAGTTCGGTGAAAAGGGCGCGATCGGCTGGCTGATCGGCGAGGAGAACAAGGGCCTCGCCTGCATGTTCACGATGATGAACAATGCCCGCCTCGCGGTCGGCATGCAGGGCGTCGCGATCGCCGAAGCCGCCACGCAGAAGGCCGTCGCATTTGCCCGCGAGCGCACCCAGGGCAAGGCACCCGGCTGGACGGGTGCGGGCATGAGCCCGATCATCGAACATCCCGACGTCGCGCGCATGCTGCTGACCATGACGGCGCTGACGCAAGGCTCGCGTGCTATCTGCTACGCCTGCGCCCATGCCATCGACATGGCCCATCGCACCGAGGGCGAAGAGGCACGGATGTGGACCGAACGGGCCGCACTCCTGACGCCGATCGCCAAGTCGTTTGCGACCGATGCCGGCGTCGATGTGGCCTCGCTCGGCATCCAGGTCCATGGCGGCATGGGCTTCATCGAGGAAACCGGGGCAGCTCGCTATCTGCGCGATGCCCGCATCGCACCGATCTATGAAGGCACCAACGGCATCCAGGCGATCGATCTCGTCGCCCGCAAGCTGCCGCTGTCGGGCGGCGCCCAGGTCAGCGGCTTTATCGGCGAGCTGAGAACGATTGCCGACCGTGTCGCCAGCGCGGCGGACGCAGGGCTCGGCGAAACGGCCGAGCGGCTGAAGGCATCGATCGACGAACTGGAGGCCGCAACGCAGTGGCTGCTGAAGGCGCAGGCCGCGGGGCAGGTGGCCGAGGCACTGGCAGGCGCGACGCCCTATCAGCGCCTGTTCGGACTGGTCCTCACCGGGGCCTATCTCGCCAAGGGTGCCCTGGCGAAGGTCGATGACGGCAAGACGGATGGTCGCATTGCCCTCTGCCGGTTTGCGGCGGAAAATCTGCTGCCGGAAACGGCAGCCCTGAAGCGGCAGGTGGTCGAAGGCGCCGAAAGCCTCGCCGCCGCCCGCATCGTTCTGGCGTGAGGAGAGAGCAATGACCGAGACCCATGTCCTCATCGAGCACCCGCAGGCGCAACCGGGCGTGATGGTGATCCGGCTCAACCGGCCGGACAAGAAGAACGCCATCACCACCGCCATGTACGACCGCTTGACGGCGGCATTGCACGAGGCGAACAACCATCCTGCCGTCCGCGCCGTGGCCTTCCTCGGCACCGACGGCTGCTTCTCGGCTGGCAACGACATGGCCGATTTCCTCGCCTTTGCCATGAGCGGCGAAGGGCGTCCGGCGGCGGCCGTTTTCCTGCAGGCGTTGGCCACCTGCGACAAGCCGATGGTCTCCGGCGTCGACGGCCTGGCGATCGGCATCGGCACGACGCTGAACCTCCACTGCGACATGACGATCGCCTCCGACCGCAGCCTCTTCCGCACCCCCTTCGTGGATCTGGCGCTCGTCCCGGAAGCCGCCTCCAGCCTCCTGGCGCCGCGCATCATGGGCCACCAGCGCGCCTTCGCCATGCTTGTCGCGGGCGAAGGGTTTTCTGCCGAGCAGGCCCGCGAGGCCGGTATCGTCTGGAAGGTCGTGGCGCCTGGGGAGGTGGAGGCGCAGACGCTGGCACTGGCCGCAAGCCTCGCCGCCAAGCCGCCGCATGCGTTGAAGATTGCCCGCAACCTCATCCGCGGTAATGGCGACGATGTGCTCGCCCGCATGGACGAGGAACTCGTTCACTTCACGGCGCAGCTGCGAAGCGCCGAGGCCCGCGCCGCCTTCGAGGCCTTCATGACCCGCAAGGGCTGACGCGGTCTCGGCACCAGGTCGCGGTCAGGCCGCAGGGCCAATCGGGTTGACGTCGCCGACGAAGCGGATCAGGTCTGCCATGGTGAAGTGGCCCTCGGTTGCGCAGGGCAGCTCCGGCTTCCAGTTGGAGCGCTTCCAGAGGAAGGACTCCTGGTCGCCATGGACCATGCCGAGGAAGGTCTCCGCCACGATGGTGGAGGCCATCGGTCCAAGTCGTGCACCCTTGTAGTGGTGCTCCGCTTCCTTCAGCACGTAATACCAGAGCGGCGTCGTCTCGTGCAGCCCGTGCTTCTCGGCAACCTCGCCGTCCGGTCCTGTGGCAATCTCGTCGGGTGTCATCGGCTCGATGCCCATCGCCCGGCAGATCGCCTGGCCCGACGGCAGCCCGATCTGCACGCCGCGCCGCAGGTTGCGGAAGGCGAGGTTCGCCTCGCTCCGGCCCTGCTCCGTCGGATCGTCCCGAAGTCCTGGAAGGCTGTGCAGCGAGGGGGCGATGAACGGGTCGAGCTTGCGCGAGAAGTTGAAGGTGAAGTCCGGCCCGCCCTGACCGGCGATGTCGAAGAAGCGTCGCCAGTCGATCACCCAGTTCGACGGCAACTGCTTGAGGGGTGGCAGCGGCGGTGGCGGCGGAGAGGGGTCCGGTGCCAGTTCTCCGACGATCTTCCCGGATTTGCCCGTGAAGAAGAACAAGAGGTCCAGGCTGCCGTTGGCGAATGTGCCGTCTTCCGGCCCGAAGACCCGGTTGTGGCTGTAGGTCTCCCGCACCATCGAATGGCCGAGCCGGTAGCAGGCTGCGGCAAATTCCGACGGCATGTAGGGGCGCAGCTTGAACCGGTAGAACTGGCGGCCATGCGTCTTGATCTTCGTGACCAGCCCCGGCTCCGTCAGCCGCTCCACGAAGTCGAACAGTACGATCCACTGGTAGTGCCAGGTGACGATCCGGCGCGCTTCGCTGAAAAGCGCCATCCCTTTCAGCGTCGGATCCTTGTGCTGGAGCCAGTAGACGACAGCATTGTGGAACCTCAGCATCAGCAGGTGCATCTGCGCCACCAGCAGGTTCTCGTCGTTGCGTTCGTCGAAGATCAGCGCGTGACCCACCTGGTTGCGCGGCAGATCGTTCGGCAGGGAGGGTATCTTTTTCCCCGCCTGGTCGGTCGATTCCGCCGTGTGACCGATCAGCATCTTCGGAATGATGGCGAAGCTCGTCACGTCGCGCTGGTAGAGATAGGGATGGATGCCCGGTCCGTCGCCGTAGACGGAATCGAGATCCAGCGCCGGCGTGCGAAAGTTCTCCGTCGCCTTCGGATCGGCCTTCTGCTGGTCGAGCGGCGTCGTGTCGAGTGTGATGTCGTGGTCGATGAACTGGCCGAGATAGGTGTATCCCGCCGGGATGCTCCGGTTGTCGCCCTCGGGATCCGGGTTGTCCCCCGGTTCTCCCTTGTCCCGCATCGCCTCTGCCAGTTCGAACAGGGCGTCGTCCTCGGCATTCAGCGGCACGAGACCGGGAAACATGATGCCGAATTTGCCGGGATCCCCGATCCCGTTGAAAGAATGCAGCGTCCCGCGCTTCATGCCGCGGACGCCATGGCCATGCATGGCGATGTCAGTCATGATAAACCCCTCCTGATGGCGCAGCCTCTGGTTATTCCCCTCTGGAAATAATCGCCATGATTGCATCACTCGGCAAGTGCCACAACCAACCGGAGACTCAACCGGTGGATGTCGCGGGTTGTTCATTGGGCCGTGGCCGGAAGCTCAGCGGTCGAGCAGTGCGACCGCCTCGACATGGGTCGACCAGAGAAACTGGTCGACGGGAGTAACCGACCGGATGCTGTAGCCGGCCTCCACGAGGATGCTCAGATCCCGTGCGAGCGTCAGTGGGTTGCAGCTGACGGCGGCGATCTTCTTGACGCCTGAGCGTGCCAGTTCCCTGACCTGCACTTCCGCACCGGCACGCGGAGGGTCGAAGACCACGGCATCGAAGGGCTTGATCTCCTGCGGGGTCAGCGGCCGGCGGTAGAGGTCGCGCCGTTCGATGCTGATCGGCTTCAGCCCCTGGGTATTGCGCGCCGCATGGTCCAGCGCCTTCAGCGGCTTTTCTTCGCCTTCCACGGCATGCACGCGGGCAATGCGGGCAAGGCGCAGCGAGAAGGTCCCTGAGCCGGCAAACAGATCGAGCACCCGCTTCGCCTTGCCGATATGCGCCAGCACGAGCGCGGAAATGGCATCCTCGGCCTCCCGGGTCGCCTGCAGGAAGGTGCCGGGTGGCGGTGAGACCAGCACGCCGCCGAAATCGACGAGCGGCTTCTGCGGCTCCACCAGAATTTCGCCGTTGACGGTGACGCGGGCGACACCCTGGGCGAGCAGCACCGTCTCGATGATGCGCCGGCGCTGCTTGTCGCCGAGCGGCTTGACGCCCTCGGCGGCCAGATCAAGTCCCGAGACCGTCTCGGTGACCGCAAGCCGGAAGGTTTCGGCGCCACTGGCGATCGAACTGGCAACAGAGCGGATCGCGCCGAGCTTGCCGACGATCCCCGGCGAGGAGATGGGACATTCCACGACGGCGAAGATGTGGTTGGTCTCGGCCCTGTTGAAGCCGACCAGCGCGCCGGTCTCCGTCTTGCGTACCGAAAACACCACCCGGCGGCGCTGTCCGGGCCGACAGGCCACCAGCGGCGCCACGTGCGGCGTTAGCCCCTTGGAGCGCAGCGCCTCTATGACGAGGTCGCGCTTGAAGGCCTGGTAGGGCGCGTCGGCGAGATGCTGCAGCGAGCAGCCGCCGCAGGCATCGCCGTCCGGGTCGAAGTGTCGGCAGGGCGGCTGGACGCGGTCGCTGGACACCGCTGCCATGGACATGATCGTGCCCTGGTTGCCGTTACGGGCAATCGCGACGGTCTCGCCTGGCAGCGCATAGGGCACAAAGATCGGACCCTCCGGACCATGCGCCACGCCATGGCCCTGAGCGCCGAGCCGGCTGATGGTGACGGTCTCGGTGCTCATGGCTTTTGCCCGCCGAGCAGGAATTCCTGGTTGCCGTCACCGCCGGCGATCGGGGAGGGGATCAGCCCGAGGCTTGTCCAGCCCATGTCCTCCACCAGCCAGCGCTCCAGTTCGGCGGCGACCGCAGGCGCGGTCTCGGGCTGCTTGAGAAGACCGGACTTCGCGATGTTCTCGCGACCCGCCTCGAACTGCGGCTTCACGAGAAGAACGCAGAGAGCACCCGGCTCGGCAAATTCCAGCCCCGGCGGCAGCGCCAGCTTGATCGAAATGAAGGAGACGTCTGAGACGACGAGCGAGATCTCCCGTCCCTCCAGATCGTCGAGCTCGAGTGCGCGGGCGTTGACGCCTTCGAGACAGGTGACGCGCGGATCCTCGGCGATGCGCGGATGCATCTGCCCATGGCCGACATCGACCGCGATGACATGCTCGGCACCGCCCTGCAGCAGAACCTCCGTGAAGCCGCCGGTCGAGGCGCCGATGTCGAGGCAGGTTCTGCCGGCGATGGCGATCTGGAAATGCTGGAGTGCGGCGGCAAGCTTCAAGGCCGCCCGCGACACATATTGCTGTGCCGGGTCTTCGATCTCCACGGAGATGTCGTCGGGGAAAGCCTGCGAGGGTTTGGTGACGGTCTGGCCGTTCACCCGGACAGTGCCCCGCATGACCGCGTCACGGGCGCGCGAGCGGCTGGCGAAAAGACCGAGGGCCACAAGCAATTGATCGAGGCGTTGGGGAGGTGAGGTGAGTGACATGATGTCTCAATGGGTCGCTTTTCCCCGATACGCAAGGACTTTGCGCGGAACAATCGCTTTCGTTGACGTGGAACCGATTTTCACCGCTCATTTCTCAATCGAATTTTAAGGGGAATGGGATTCCTTCTGTACAACGCTCTGATCTGCGCCGCGGCTCCCGTCCGTCCGAAATCATTTCGGATCTTCAGTTTCATCCCAGTCTGTGAACCGGCGGAAAAACATGGCCCTCCGAAACCTTTCTCTCAGTAAAAAGCTCATCGGCACCTTTGCTGCCGTGATGTCCGTCTGCCTGCTGGCGTCTGCCGGTGTCTTCTGGCAGGTGGTTCAGTCGACGCGGGCGTCCGTGGAGCAGACGAAGGCACAGACCATTCTGCGCCATGTGGACAATGCGCTGGAAAGCCTGCTCGAGCAGGCCGTCAGCCAGCGAGGCTACCTTCTCTTCCGCAGCGACAGCACCTACAACGAGGTGTTTGCACAGCGCGACAAGATGATTGCCGAGATCGAAGTGGCCAAGCGGGAAGCTGCCGGGGATGCCGCAGTCGTCGCTTCGCTCGACGAAATGCGTGCAGCGGCCGATGTCTTCCACAACCAGCTCAGCCAGCCGCAGCTTGCGGCACGCAGGACCACCGAGGCTCCGATCTCCGAAATCATCGAGATCGGTCGCAGCCAGTCGACTGGCCAGCTCGACCTGTTCCGCGAAGCGGCCGCCAGGATCAAGCAGGAGATCACTGCCAGGGCTCTGTCGTTGCAGGCCGAGCAGGAAACCGCCCAGTGGAACGTCATGCTGGCGCTGATGATCGGCGGCGGCGTCGCCGGTATCATCGCCACGGGCTTGGTCTGGGCCCTGTCGCGCGCCATCGTCACGCCGATCGTCGGCATGACCGATGCCATGTCGCAGCTGGCGGGCGGCAACCACGACATTCTGGTTCCGGCACTCGACCGTGGCGACGAACTGGGCCGCATGGCCCAGGCCGTCGCGGTCTTCAAGGATGCCGCCATCGAGAAGCTGCGCCTGGAGCGCGACAGCGATGCTGCCCGCTCCGCCGCCGAGCGCGAGCGCATGAGCAATGACGAGCTGAAGGCCCGCGAAGCCGGCGAGCTCGAGTTCGCGATCGATTCGCTGGCGAGAGGACTTTCCAGCCTCTCGAACGGCGACGTCGCCCATCGCATCGAGGCACCCTTCGCCGGCAACCTCGACCGCCTGCGCACCGATTTCAACGAAGCCGTCGGCAAGCTGCAGGCAGCTCTCCAGTCGGTTGGCGCGAATGCCGCCGCGATCAATGCCGGTGCGGAGGAGATCCGTGTGGCAGCCGACAACCTCGCCCACCGCACGGAGCAGCAGGCAGCCTCGGTGGAAGAGACGGCTGCGGCACTGGAAGAGGTCACCACCACGGTCAGGGACGCGGCGAAGCGCGCCGAAGACGTCGGGCAGCGCGTCGAGCGCGCCCGCGCCGGTGCCGAGCAGTCGGGCGTCGTCGTGCGCCGCGCCGTCACCGCCATGGAGCAGATCTCCAAGTCCTCGGGCGAGATCATCAACATCATCAGCGTCATCGACGACATCGCCTTCCAGACGAACCTGCTTGCCCTCAATGCCGGTGTCGAAGCAGCCCGTGCGGGCGAGGCCGGCAAGGGCTTTGCCGTCGTCGCCCAGGAGGTCCGCGAACTCGCCCAGCGCTCGGCCAATGCCGCCAAGGAGATCAAGTCGCTGATCACCACCTCCTCCGATCAGGTGGATTCGGGCGTCGCCCTCGTCGGGGAAACAGGCAAGGCGCTCGAGGCTATCGTCGGCGAGGTCCAGGAGATCAACGAGCACATCAAGGCAATCGTGGTCTCCACCCGCGAGCAGTCGACGGGACTTCAGGAAATCAACGTCGCCGTCAACGCCATGGACCAGGGCACCCAGCAGAACGCCGCCATGGTCGAGCAGCAGACCGCCGCCAGCCATTCTCTCGCCAGCGAGGCGGAGTCCCTGAACAGCCTGCTGCGGCAGTTCAATCTCGGCTCGCAGGGCGCCAGCCGTCCAGCCGCCGCCTTCGTCAGCAAGCCGGCTGTCGCCGCAGTCGCTCCGAAGCCCGCACCGTCGTCCTTGGCAAAACCCGCTGAGAAAACTGTCGCGCGACCCGTCCCGGCACGCGTTCCGGCACCCGCCAGCCCCCAGTCACGCCCCGCACCGTCCCCGGCAAGCGCACTGCATGGGAAGCTGACGGCGGCCTTCGGAAGCACATCGGCCGCGGCCAAGCCAAGCGAGGAAAACTGGGAGGAGTTCTAGGGCTCCTTCGCCGACAGAACGAGAAAACGGCCGGTCGCTCCGGCCGTTCTCATTTAAGGCTTCGGCAAACGGCCAGCCGTCAGCTGGCGGCGCCGATGCCCACCTGCTTCTGGCCCAGCGCATTGAAGACGGTGGTGACGATGCCGGCGCGGTCGAGGCCGGCCTTGGCGTACATGGCGTCGGGGCTCGCCTGGTCCATCCAGACGTCCGGCAGCACCAGCGATCGGATCTTCAGCCCGTGGTCGAGCCTGCCCTCGGCGGCGAGGAAATGCAGCACATGGGCGCCAAAGCCGCCGACGGCGCCTTCCTCGATGGTGACCAGCACCTCGTGGTGGCTGCAGAGCTGGCGGATCATCGCGTGGTCGAGCGGCTTGGCAAAGCGCGCATCGGCAACCGTGGTGGAAAGTCCTGCGGCATCGAGGTCCTCTGCCGCCAGCAGACAGTCCTTCAATCGTGTCCCGAAGCACAGGAGCGCAACCTTGGAGCCTTCCTTGACGATGCGGCCCTTGCCGATCTCCAGGATCTGGCCGCGTTCCGGCATCTCGACGCCCACGCCTTCGCCGCGAGGGTAGCGGAAGGAGATCGGGCCCTCGTCATAGGCCGCGGCCGTGCGTACCATGTGCTTCAGCTCCGCCTCGTCGGCGGCCGCCATCACCACCATGCCGGGCAGGGCGGCGAGGAAGGTGGTGTCGAAGGAGCCGGCATGGGTCGGGCCATCGGCGCCGACAAAGCCGGCGCGGTCGATGGGGAAGCGCACCGGCAGGCCCTGGATCGCCACGTCGTGGACGACCTGGTCGTAGCCGCGCTGCAGGAAGGTCGAATAGAGGGCACAGAAGGGCTTGTAGCCCTCGGTCGCGAGGCCGGCCGCAAACGTGACGGCATGCTGCTCGGCAATGCCGACGTCGAAGGTGCGCGCCGGGAAGATCTCCGCCAGCTTGTCGATGCCCGTGCCGTTCGGCATGGCGGCGGTGATGCCGACGATCTTGTCGTCGAGCCGCGCCTCCTGCACCAGAGCCTCGCCGAAGACGCTCGTATAGCTCGGCGCATTCGGCTTCGCCTTCGCCTGCGTGCCGGTGATGACGTCGAACTTGTTGACGCCATGATACTTGTCGGCGGCCGCTTCCGCCGGCGGATAGCCTTTGCCCTTCTGGGTGCAGACATGGATCAGCACCGGGCCGCGGGCATTGTCGCGCACATTGCGCAGCACCGGCAGCAGGTGCTCGAAGGAGTGACCGTCGATCGGGCCGATATGGTAGAAGCCCATCTCCTCGAACATCGTCCCGCCGGTCACATAGCCGCGCGCATGTTCCACTGCCCGGGTGATCGCCCTATCGACGCCCTTGCCGAGGTAGGCGGTGAGCTTCTTGCCGATCTCGCGCACGCCCATGTAGGTGCGGCCCGAGGCAAGGCGGGCGAGATAGGCGCTCATGGCGCCGGTCGGCGGCGCGATCGACATGTCGTTGTCGTTGAGGATGACGATAAGCCGGGCGTCCAGCGCGCCGGCATTGTTCAGCGCCTCATAGGCCATGCCGGCCGACATGGCGCCGTCGCCGATCACCGAGATCACGTTGCGCTTCGATCCAGACAGATCCGAGGCGACGGCCATGCCGAGGCCGGCGGAGATCGAGGTGGAGGAATGCGCGGCGCCGAAGGGGTCGTATTCGCTCTCGGCGCGCCGGGTAAAGCCGGAAATTCCGTTCTCCTGGCGGAGCGTGCGGATGCGGTCGCGCCGCCCCGTCAGGATCTTGTGCGGATAGCACTGGTGGCCGACGTCGAAGATCAGTCGGTCGTCTGGCGTGTTGAACACCTTGTGGATGGCAATGGTAAGCTCGACCACACCAAGGCCTGCGCCAAGGTGGCCGCCCGTCTTGGAGACGGCGTCGATCATCTCGTCGCGAAGCTCGCGGGCCAGCCGCGGCAGGTCGCGGTCCTCGATCATCCGCAGGTCTGCAGGAAACTTGACGGTGTCGAGCAGCGGCGTCTGGGGGAGAGGTGTCACGGAGTCTGGCCTTTTCTGCTCTTTCCGGATGCGGGTAGTCCTCCAACATGAGGAGGAACCGGGCTTTTTCAAGTAATTGCCTTAGCGGATTTCATTTCTCGGGCAAAGGGACAAACTCTTCCTCGTCCCCCGGCACGATCTCGAAGCGGCCCGTGCGCCATTCCTCCTTCGCCTTCTCGATCCTCTCCTTCGACGAGGACACGAAGTTCCACCAGATGTAGCGCCTGGAGTTGAGCGCCGCGCCGCCGAACAGCATCATGTGGCAGCCCTGAGGTCCGGCTTTCAGCGTGATCTCGTCTCCCGGTCGGAAAACCAGAAGTTGGTTGGGAGCGAAACCATCGTCTGCCACCGAAAGTTCCCCCGCAAGCACATAGACTGCCCGTTCTTCATGAGCGGCTGGGAACGGAAAGCTGCGCCCCGGCTCGAGCCGCAGGTCGACGTAGAGCGTATCGGTAAAGGTCGGCACCGGCGATCGCAGACCGGCGAAATCGCCGATCACCACCCGAGCCTTCGCACCTTCGTTGTCGATCAGCGGCATGGTGCCGGCATCGCTGTGGGAAAATGCAGGATCGATCTCCTCCCGGTCGTCGGGAAGCGCCAGCCAGGTCTGCAATCCCGATACCGAAAGCGGCTTGCCGCGCAGGTTCTCCGGCGTCCGCTCCGAATGGACGATGCCGCGCCCGGCCGTCATCAGGTTGATGTCGCCCGGCTTGATGACCAGTTCGGTACCGAGGCTGTCGCGGTGCTTGATCTCGCCGTCGAAGAGATAGGTCACGGTCGACAAACCGATATGGGGATGCGGCTTGACGTCCAGCGCTTCGCCCGCCCGCATCAGCGCCGGTCCCATCCGGTCGAAGAATATGAACGGCCCGACCAGCCGCCGCTGCCGCGACGGCAGCGCCCGGCGCACGGCAAAACCGCCGATGTCGCTGGAGCGCGGGATGATCAGGTTCTCGATGGCATCGCAGGCGAAGCTGTTGCCGGGCTCGGGATCGGTGCCGGGAAAGAAGGACATCGTCGTCTCCTGTTTGCTCCGATCCTAGCCCCCGCGCGACGCCCCGCCAAGCGGCAACAGGGACGTGAGGGCGCGACGTCGCTGTGACGGCAGATTGTGCCTTTAATACAGCACGATCCGCGGGAAGTAGAAGCAGACGACCCAGTTCGGCTGGTCGACGATCTCGCTGATGCGCAGGTCTCCGCAGACCGAGCAGAGCATATAGGCGTCGACCGGGTTCATGCCATGCTCGGCGCCCAGCAGGTCGATCATCCGCATCAGCGCCTCGCGGGCGCCCGTCATCAGGTCGGGGCCGATGCCGGTCGTCACCTCGTAGCCGGCGCCATCGAGGTGGCGGGTGACGGGACCCGTTGTGGTAAAGCGCGGCGTCTTCAGGTTGGCGCCCTTGACGAGATCGAGCGTCAGCTCGACGTTCATCTGGCTTTCGATCGCTGTGCCGCAGACTTCGCCATCGCCCTGTGCGGCATGCGTATCGCCGACGGAAAACAGCGCTCCCTGGCATTCGATCGGCAGGTACAGCGTGACGCCGGCGCTCAGGTCGCGGATATCCATGTTGCCGCCGACGCGCCTTGGCGGAACGACGGAATGCAGTCCCGGTTCTGCCGGGGCAACGCCGATCGTGCCGGTGAACGGCTTCAGCGGCACCTTGCCGCCGGGGCCGAAGGCGGCCGGGGCCATCGATTGTGTGTCATAGCTCCAGACATGCAGCGCCGGATCCTCGAAGTGGTCGGCAAGCAGGCCGAAGCCGGGGATGTTGGCGGTCCAGCCATGGCCGCTGGGGTGGAACTTGTTGATCGTCACCTTCAGCGCATCGCCGGGCTCCGCGCCCTCGACGTAGACAGGTCCCGACACCGGATTGATCCTGCCGAAGTCGAGGTTCGCCAGCGTCTCCAGCGTCGCATCCGCGCCGATCTGGCCGCCGGAGGAATCCAGGCATTCGAACAGGATGGTCTCGCCGGGCCTTGCCGTGATCGCGGGCGGAAAATCCCTGTTCCAGCCGAAATTGTGTTGGGCCGAATGGATGGTGTGGTTGCACGCGACGCACATGACGATACCTCCTGTTTGTCTCGTGTTACCTCAGAGTGATCCGGCTGCAAAGACGCCGGCAGGCCTGGGGCCTATCGGCACGGACTGAGCACGGCGGTCTCGCCCGCCTCTGCGCCGATCTCACGACACTCCGGCCCGGCGCAGAGCGTCCAGCCACCGCCTGTGGCGCCGGACGCGGCAAGGCTGAGGCGGGACTGTATCGGCAAGTCCGGCTGCCATGTCCACCAGCCGTCCCGCAACACGGCATCTGGGCCGGGTTCCATCCCGGCGCCCGAGCCTTTTACGGAAGCTTGCGTCAGTTGCAGGCCGGCCGGCGTGACCGACCATTCCTCCCGCCATTCCGTCTTCTGTACCGAGTGGGTCCAGGAGAGGGTGAAGATCGAGGCGGCAAACATCGTCGTCTTGCCCGCGGAGAGAAGGCAGAGGGCGACGCCGGCACTCATGGCGCCGCGGCGACCCGGTTGCTCCGGCGCGACCGGTACCAGTGTTGCGCCACGACGGTGATGCCGAGCACCCAGCCGATCTCGTCCGTCAGCGGCAGCGCGATGATGGTGCAGGCGCCGGCGGCAAAGGCCAGCAGCCGCTCCCAGAGCGCCAGCGGCGCAAACAGGAAGCCGACGACCGCCGCGCCCCCGAGCGCGATGCCGAAGCAGGCTTTCGCGAAGACGTAAGCCACTTCCACCGGATACCCCCAGGCGGCGGCAATCGGCCCCGCGTCCTGCAGCATGAGCGACGGCGTGTAGACGGCCATGAACGGCACGATGAAGCCGGCGAGCGCGAGCTTCGTCGCCTGTATCGATATCTTCAGCCCGGAGGTCTTTGCCATCGGCGCCGCCGCAAAGCAGGCGAGCGCGACCGGCGGCGTCAGATCGGCCATGATGCCGAAGTAGAAGACGAACATGTGGCTGACCAGCAGCGGCACGCCGAGTTCCAGCAGGGCAGGGCCGGCGAGCGACGAGGTGATGATGTAGTTGGGGATCGTCGGAATGCCCATGCCGAGGATGAGGCAGGTGATCATCGTCAGCACGAGCGACAGGAACAGGCTGTCTTCGCCCACCCGGATGATGAAGCCGATGAAGGTCGAGGCGATGCCGGTCAGCGTCAGCGTGCCGATGACGATGCCGACGATGGCGCAGGCGATGCCGACGGGCAGCGCGTTCTTGGCGCCCTCGGCCATGGCGTCACGGCAGATGCCAAGCGTCTCGCGGCCGCCGTTGATGAAGAAGCAGACGGCAATCAGCCCGAGGATGACGAACAGCAGCAGGTCCACCCCGAACTCCAGGAAGGACGCCGCCGCAAGACCGAGCGCCAGCCAGAAGACGACGCGGAAGGCGAAGGGTCCGATGCGCGCGGCAATCGGCATGCCGAGGATCAGCACCACGACGAGCGCCAGCCCCATCGTGCCGGCGAAGATCGGCGTGTAGCCGGCAAACAGCAGGTAGACGAGCGCGCCGAGCGGCAGGACCAGCGGCCAGTGCTCCTTGACGGCGAGCCAGGGATTGGGAAGTTCCGCCTTGCTCATTCCGCTCAACCCGGCCTTGCCCGCCTCCAGATAGACGGTCCAGAAGCAGACGCCGAAGTAGAGGATGGCCGGAATGAGCGCGGCCTTGACGATGTCGGCATAGGGCAGGTTCAGCGTCTCCGCCATGATGAAGGCGACGGCGCCCATCACCGGCGGCATGATCTGTCCGCCCATGGAAGAGGTCGCCTCGACGCCGCCGGCAAACGACGAGCGGAAGCCGAAACGCTTCATCAGCGGAATGGTGAACTGGCCGCTGGCCACCACATTGGCGACGCCTGAGCCCGAAATCGTGCCCATCAGCGCCGAGGAGAGGACGCAGACCTGCGCCGGACCGCCGCGCCAGGAGCCGACGAGGCCGAGCGCGAAATCATTGAAGAGCGCCAGCATGCCGGCCCGCTCGAGGAAGGCGGCAAAGACCACGAAGATGAAGATATAGGCGGCCGAGACATAGATCGGCGTGCCGTAGATGCCCTCGGTGCCGAAGCCGAAATGCTCGATGATCAGTTCGAAGTCGTAGCCGCGGTGGATGAAGGGCGCCGGGAAATACTGGCCGAAGAAGCAGTAGATCAGGAAGATCGCCGCGATCGTCGTGAGCGGCAGGCCCATCAGCCGCCGGGCGGCTTCAAACACCAGCACGATCATCACCGTCGCGACCGTCAGGTCGAGCGCCGTGTGGAAGCCGCTGCGCAGGATCAGCTGTTCGTAGAACACCCAGTTGTAGATGCCGGTCAGGAAGCCGGTGATCCCGAGCGCCCAGAACCACAGCTTTCCGGGTCGTGTCTTCGCCACCAGGTTGCCGATCAGCGCAAAGCCGAGCAGCAGCAGGAACCCGACGTGCATGGCGCGCACCACCTGGCTCGGCAACGTGCCGTAGGCTGCGGTCCAGAGCTGGAAAAGCGAGAAGGTGAAGGCGATCCAGAAGGCGATCCTTCCGCCTATGCCATCGCCGAAGCCCGCCGGAAGGCCCTCGATCGCTTCCTCCACCGATTTTGGTGCAGGCTTGGTTTCCACTGCTGCGAGATCGCTCATTCGTCCCTCGACCTGTCTCTGCAAATACAAATCCCCGCGGCGTGTCTCACGTCCGCGGGGATGGAGAGGCGATGCAGGATTACTGCATCAGGCCGGCTTCTTTGTAGTAACGCTCGGCGCCCGGGTGCAGCGGCACGGGCATCCCGTCGAGAGCCTTCTTGGGATCGATGCCCTTCGCGGCGGCATGCGATGCGGCCAGGCGGTCGAGGTTTTCGAAGAGCAGCTTGGTCATCTGGTAGACGGTTTCTTCCGGCACGCCGTCATGGGTGATCAGGAAGTTGCCGACGGCTGCGGTCGGCACGTCTTCCGTCTGTCCGTCGTAGGTGCCGGCGGGGATGACGACCGGCAGATAGGGCGCACCGATCTTTTCCACTTCCGCGGCCGGAACGGCGACGACGGTGATCGGGAGCGAAGTTGCAAGGTCGCGGATCGAGGCGACGCCGAGACCGGCCGACTGCAGGGTCGCGTCGAGCTGGCGGTTCTTGATCAGTTCGACCGATTCGGCGAACGGCAGATACTCGGTCTTGCCGAGATCCTCGTAGGACATGCCGGCAGCCTCGAAGATGGCGCGGGCATTGATCTCGGTGCCGGACTTCGGGGCGCCGACCGAGAGGCTCTTGCCCTTGAGGTCCGCCAGCGTCTTGACGCCGGACTCCTGGCTGGCGACGATCTGGATGTAGTTCGGATAGATGCCGGCGATGCCGCGCAGCTTGTCGAGCTTGCCGGGGAAGCCGGCCTCGGTATCGCCTTCCCAGGCCATCTGCACGGAATCGCCGAGCGAGAAGCCGATCTCGCCGCGGCCTGCCTGCAGCAGGTTGAGGTTTTCCACGGAGGCCTTGGTGGCCTGCACCTGGGTGCGCGAGCCTTCGATGTTTTCGCCGTAGATCTCCGACAGCGCGACGCCGAGCGGATAATAGACGCCGGACGTGCCGCCCGTCAGCACGTTGATGAATTCCTGCGCCCGTGCGCCGGTCGCCGCAAAGGTTGCGGAAACAGCCAGCGTGGCGGCGAGCATGAATTTGAATTTGTTTGATTTCACGATTGTTCCTCCCAAAAGCAATCACTCAGATACGCTATCATGGTGAGGCGGGCAGAGCCCGTCAATCGCTTTGTGGCGACAGACGGGCAAAGATGCTGAAAGCTTAAACTATCGCAGGGTGTCGTCGCCGTCGAGCGGCTCGACGCCCTGCGGCTTGCCGGCGCGGTCGAGGCGGATCTTCTCGATGCGGTTCTCGGCGGCCGTCAGAAGCTTCTCGCAGTGCTTCTTCAAGGCCTCGCCACGCTCATAGATGGCGATCGACTCGTCCAGCGCCACGTCGCCGCGTTCCAGCCGGGCAACGATGCTCTCCAGCTCTGCGACGGCCTTCTCGAACGTGTAGCCGCTGACATCGAGGGTCTCGGTGGTTTCGGTCATCTTCAGCCCTTCATCAGTCGGCAAATGTGCAGCCCCGCCGATTCGGCGAGCCCTTCCAGATCATATCCGCCCTCCAGCAGGCTGATAAGCCTGTTGCCGGAATACTTGCCGGCGATCTCCATCAGCCGCCCCGTTGCCCAGTCGAAATCGTCGCCGACGAGGTTGATCTGCGCCAGCGGATCGCGGTGGTGGGCGTCGAAGCCTGCCGAAATGATCAGGAAATCCGGGCGGAAGTTCTCCAGCGCCGGCAGGACCCGGGTCTTGAAGGCGTCGCGGAAATGTTCGCTCGCGGAATTGGCCTCCAGCGGCGCATTGACGATATTGCCCTTCGTGCCGGTCTCGTCGCGCGCGCCGGTCCACGGGTAGAGCGGCATCTGGTGCGTCGAGCAGAACAGCACGGAGGGATCGTCCCAGAAAATGTCCTGGGTGCCGTTGCCGTGGTGCACGTCCCAATCGACGATGGCCACACGCTCGACGCCATAGGTCTGCTGGGCGTGGCGGGCGGCAATCGCGGCGTTGTTGAACAGGCAGAAGCCCATCGCCTTGGTCTTTTCCGCATGGTGCCCCGGCGGTCGTGCGGCGACGAAGACATTGTCTGCCTGACCGGTGAAGACGTCGTCGACGGCGGCCATCGCACCACCAATCCCAGTCAGCGCCGCCTGCAGGCTCTTCGGTCCCACATAGGTATCGGCCTCGATCTGGCGGATCTCGTCGTCTTCCGGGATCTCGCGCATGACGGAAAACAGGTGTTCCTCCGGATGGGCGAGCAGCACCGCATCCTCGTTCGCCTGCGGCGCCTTCTTCCGGTCGAGCTTGTCGAAGTTGGGATGCTGCAGGGCGATCGCCAGAGACCGGAGGCGGTCCGCCCGTTCCGGATGTCCCTCCGGCGTGCGGTGCTCCAGGAAGATATCGTGCTCGTAGAGGCGGGTGGACATCGGCGGGGCATCTCCGTTTGCCACGACATGGCGCAGATCGCCCGGCTTTTCAAGCTGCGGCTGCAGCCGCGCTTGTGAAGCCGGAAGGAATGGGCTTACATGATCACGGGTGTTGCTGGAGGTAGCGTGAACAAAGAGCCTGTAGGATTTCTGGAGTTCGAGGTACCGTTCCGCGACGTGGACATGCACGGGGAGATGTATCGGGCCGTCTATGTCCACCGCGCCGAGGAGGCGCTCGCAACCTTCTGGGCCAGGCGTCCTGCCTCCAAGGGCGATCCGCATTTCACCTTTGCCAAGGTCACCTGCACCTTTCATGCAGCGCTGCGCCTCGGCGATGCGGTGCGCATGGACGTCCATGTCAGCAAGATCGGCGTCAAGTCTGCAGGCTTCATCGTGCGCATGACGCGCGGCAACGACGAGGTCGCGGAAGCCGAAATCGTCTGGACCGCCTGCGACCGGGAGAAGAAGGAGCCGGTGGCGCTGCCCGAAGACCTTCGCGACTGGCTCTATCAGTTCCTCGACTGAGGTCGTGAGGCCCGGCGGCACAAGCGCCGGCCCAGGCAAGCGGGCGTGGCCAATCCCTCTTCGCATCGGCACGCCTGTCTTCCGGATTGCCCGAGTGCAATCTTCGAATTGACATCCGGGAAATTCGGTTCCTAACTAGGCCGGTAGCGCGTGTTGGGAGGCATCTGCGCTACCGCATCCTGATTAAGACGACATGACAAGAATGTACTCCGGCACGCCTCCAACGCGTGGCGTGCGCATGCGCATGACGTAACAAATAATCTGGGAGGAAATCATGAAATACCTGATGTCATCCGTGGCGGCGCTCGCCCTTGCGACGAGCCTTGCTCACGCGCAAACGCCTGCCGTGCCCGACAACCTCGAGAAGCTGTCGAATTTCCAGTCCACGGGCACGACGGAATTCACCATGATCGAGCAGAAGGGGGAGTATGCCGACGGGATCAAGAAGAACCTGGAGCGGATCGAGCTGCCGCCGGGCTTCAAGATCGCGCTCTATGCGGTCGTGCCCGATGCCCGCCACATGGCGGTCGGGCCGCAGGGGATCGTCACCTTCGTCGGCACCCGCAAGGACAAGGTCTGGGCGGTCACCGACCGCAACAAGGATCGCGTCGCCGACGAGGTCAAGGACTTCGCGCCTTCGCTGACCTTCTCGATCCCGAACGGCCCGTGCTTTTCCAAGGACGGCTTCCTCTACATCGCCGAGCAGAACCGTGTCCTGCTGTTTCCGGCCGCCGAGTTCTTCTACGAGAGCCCGGATGTGGCGGCCTTCAACCTGATCAAGCAGGGTGAGCTGATCCCGCCCGAGCACGAGAGTTTCAACCACACCGCCCGCGTCTGCAAGGTGGGGCCGGATGGCAAGGTTTACATCTCGCTCGGCCAGCCGTTCAACGTCGCCCCCGCCGAAAGCCTGGACGAATTCGCAAAGTGGGGCATCGGCGGCATCATTCGCATCAATACCGACGGGACGGGCCGCGAGGTCTTTACCCGTGGCATCCGCAACTCCGTCGGCCACGATTTTCATCCGGAGACGGGTGAACTCTGGTTCACCGACAATCAGGTGGATGGCATGGGCGATGACATACCGCCCGGCGAGATCAACCGCCAGACCGCGGCAGGCCAGAACTTCGGGCATCCCTGGTATGGCGGCGGCTCGGTACGGACCACGGAATACGAGGGCCAGGAAGTGCCGGTCGAGGCTGTCATGCCGGCGGCCGAGATGGACGCCCATGCCGCCGATCTCGGCATGACCTTCTACACCGGCGGCATGTTCCCGGAGAAATACCGGAATGCGATCTTCTCGGCCCAGCACGGCTCGTGGAACCGCACCACGCCGGTCGGCGCCCGCGTCATGGTGACCTTCATCGACGAGGAGGGCAAGACCACCAGCGAGCCCTTCGCCCATGGCTGGATCGACGAGAACGGGGAATACCTGGGCCGCCCGGCAGACGTGGCGCAGCTGCGCGACGGCTCGCTGCTTGTCTCCGACGACCTGGCCGGCGCCATCTACCGCATCTGGTACGAGGGCAGCTGATGCGCGGCCGCTGGCTCTTTGCCCTGGGCGGGGTTTTCCTCGCCCAGGGCATCCTGTCGTCCACTGCCCTGGCGCAGGCCGTGGTGGGGGATCCCGCGGCCGGTCGCGGCAAGGCCGGAATGTGCCGCACCTGCCATGGACTGGAGGGAAAAGCTCGCATCCCCATCGCACCGCATATCGGCGGCGAGAGCGCGGCCTATCTGAGCCACCAGCTCACCGCCTTTCGCGACGGGTCGCGGACGCACGAGATGATGTCGGTGGTGGCCAAGGGGCTCGATGACCAGGAGATCGCCGATCTCTCCGCGTGGTATGCGGCGCAGACGGTGACGGCCCGACCGCCGCCCGGCCCTGCCGGAGAGGCGGCGCCGGAAGCCTGCGTCTCCTGTCACGGTGCCGACGGCCTGGCGGTCATCGAAGACGCGCCCCATCTCGCCGGCGAGAACGCGATCTACATCGCCACCCAACTCAAGGCCTTCCGCGGTGGCAAACGCCAGCATCCGGTGATGTCGGAGATTGCCGCCGGGCTGACGGACGCGGAAATCCGCGCCGTCGCCGACTGGTATGCCGGAACCGAGATCGAGATCGAGCCGGTGCGGTGATCAGGCCCTGGCCGGCAGGAGCGGGTAGCCGGCCATGACGGCGCGGGCAGCGAGTGCTGCGACAGCAGCCTTGATCAGGTCGCCGGGGATGAAGGCCATCGAGCCGAGGAAGGCCTTGCCGAAGTCGATGCCGGTGACGACCGCCAGATAGGTGATGCCGAAGGCGTAAAGCACCACCACGCCGCCGGCGACGGCGGCGGCAAAAAAGCCGAGGCTCTGCGCAAGGGCACCCTGCGCCGGACGGACCAGGCGCTCGGCCAGCGCGCCGGTGACGAAGGCGGCAAACACCCAGCCGATCAGATAGCCGGTCGTCGGCGCCGCGAAGACGGCGAGACCACCACGGCCGCCCGACAGCACCGGCAGGCCGATCGCCGCCAGCAGCAGGACGAGGAGAACCGCAACCGTGCCGCGCCGCGCGCCGAGGATGACGCCCGCCAGCATCACGCCCATCGACTGTGCCGTGATCGGCACCGGGATGAAGCCGAGCATGATCGGCGGCAGAAGCCCGAGGGCCACGATGATGGCGGCAAAGAGGGCGGCAAGGACGAGGTCGCGTGTCGACATGGGTATGCTCCTAGATTTTGTGCGGGCGTTTTTGCCCGCGTATGCCGCGCGCGTCAATCGCCGCAGCGATTTCGTCGGCGGACTTCAGCGTCTGGATGATCAGCGGCACGATCATCGTCGTTGGCCGCACCTTCAGGCCACGGGCCTGATGGGCCGTGCGAAGCGCCTGATAGCGGGAAATGACCTCCGGGACGAAGCGGATCACCAGGCCAACCGCAAGCCCGATATCCGAGGCCCTGACCAGTCCCAGCTTTTCCAGTGGCAGGGCTGCACGGGTCACGGCATCGATGAAGGCGCCGACGGGCGTCGTCGCAGTCACGGCCGCCGCCACCAGCATCAGCGTCGTCAGGCGCAACAGCGCGACGATCCCGTCTTCCACCGATTCCAGCAGCAGTGTCGCCAGCGCCACGATCGCGATCGTCAGCAGGATCGGCCGCAGACGTATCCAGCTCTGCCGCCAGCCGATGCCGAGCGACGCGTAGAGAAGCACGCCGGCAGCCCCAGCGCAGCCGAGGAAGAGCGGCGAGCGGGTGAGGAAGAGGGCAAGGCTCACCGCCAGCAGCAGCAGCAGCTTCAGGCCCGGCGGCAGCCGGTGGAGAAAGCTGTCGCCCTCGACATAGAGCGAATTCATAGCGTCGCGACCTCCCGGTAGCGCGCGATCACCTCCGAAGGCAGCCCGTCCGTGAGGAGGCGTCCTTCATGAAACAGGAGCACGCGATCGAAATCGGCAATCAGCGCGAGGTCGTGACTGATAACGAGCACGCTCTCGTCGAGCCCGTTGAGCGTCGCCTCGACGAGTGCCCGGTTCTTCAGGTCGAGCTGGTTGGTCGGCTCGTCGAGGATCACGATCTGCGGTTCCGTCACCAGCACCGAGGCGAGTGCCGCCAGCTGCAGCTCCCCGCCCGAAAGCTCGTGGGCACGCCGTCCCGCCAGATGCCCGATGTCGAACCGGCCGAGGATGCCTTGAACGGCAGCCTCCACCGCCGCCTCTGGCAGCCGCCGGCTCTTCAGGCCCAGCGCAATGTCCTCGCGCAGGATCGGCAGGATGATCTGGTTCTGCGGGTTCTGGAAAATGAAGCCCACCTGGCTGCGCACCGCCTCGGGATCATCGACGGTATCGACGCCGTTGACGGTGACGCGGCCCATGCTCGGGGTCACCAGCCCGTTGATCATCCGGGCAAACGTCGTCTTGCCGGAGCCGTTCAGCCCGATGATGCCGATCCGCCGTTCCGTCAGCGAAATCGTCAGCGGTTCCACCGCAAGGCGCCCTTCAAAGCGCGCGCCGGCCTGTTCGAAACGGATGTCCACGTCCAACCCTCATGTGTCGACGGCTGCTATAGACCGGATGGACGGGGAGGGGAACGCAAAACAGACCGTGAACATTGCAGCCGCCACGCCTTCGGCCTACTCTCCAGCGCATGGCGATTCTTCTGAGCAACGAGCAGGCGCGAAAAATCTTTCTGGAACGGCAGGGCCTTTCCCTGCCGCCCTCTCGCAGCCTCGACAAGGCAGGACTGCTGGCCCTGATCGACAAGCTCGGCTTCGTGCAGATCGACAGCATCGCGACCGTCGACCGCGCCCATCAGATGATCCTGTTTTCCCGCAGCCAGACCTACCGCCGCGAACACCTGCAACAACTGCTGGAGAAGGACGGCGAACTCTTCGAGCACTGGACGCACGACGCGTCGATCATTCCCGCCGCCTTTTTCCGCTACTGGAAGCACCGCTTCCGCCGCCGCGAGGCCGTCATCGGCGAACGCTGGCGCAAATGGCAGGGGGAGGATTTCGACAGCGCATTCGAGGAAACATATCAGCGGATCGTTGACGCCGGCCCGATCATGTCACGCGAGATGAAGGCCGAGGAGCACAGGTCCGGCGGCTGGTGGAACTGGCACCCGAACAAGACGGCACTCGAATACTACTGGCACACGGGAAAGCTGGCGATCGCCGGCCGCGTCAACTTCCAGAAGATCTACGACCTGACCGAACGCGTGCTGCCGGCCCATCACTACGCGCCGGAGGTCGACCACGCGGAGTTCGTCGACTGGGCCTGCCGCAGCGCCCTCCAGCGGCTGGGCTTTGCCACCCACGGCGAAATTGCAGCCTTCTGGGATCTCGTCACCCCGCAGGAGGCAAGGGACTGGGTCGACAGCCATCGCGAGGAGTTGACGGAGGTCACTGTCGAGAACGCCAAAGGCGGCCGCCCCCGCACGACGTTTGCCTTCGAGGGCTTCCCCACGCATCTCGGAGACATTCCCGAACCACCGGCACGGGTGCGGGTGCTGAGCCCCTTCGACCCGCTGCTGCGCGACCGCAACCGCGCCGAACGGCTGTTTGATTTCAGCTACCGCATCGAGATCTTCGTGCCCGAGCCGAAACGGCAATACGGCTACTACGTCTTCCCGCTGATCGAGGGCGACCGCATGATCGGCCGCATCGACATGAAGGCCGACCGCAAGGCCGGCAGCCTCGACATCCGCCGGCTCTGGCTGGAGCCGGGCGTGCGCGCCTCCAGTGGCCGGCTGGAGAAGCTCGAAGCCGAGCTTACGCGCGTGGCGAAATTCGCCGGCGTCGAGCGGCTCAATTTTCTGGACGGATGGCGCGGATAGCAGCGCATGCCTGCCGAGACTGGAAGATTTCCCTCAAATGACATATATAGGATCCGTCAGATGACGGAGATAACATCCATGGTTCAACCGGTGGAACTTGTGACCAGAGCGTCCGCGCCAGGACGTCAGGGATTTGCAGCCGAGGCTGACCGCGACCGCCTCGCAGCCACCGCCCTCAAGGCCTATCGCCGCCTGGTGGAGCAATGGGGCCTCACCGCAGCCCAGGCCGCAGCCCTCCTCGGCGTCTCCGTCAGCACCTGGGAGCGCCTGAAACCAGAGGGCCGGGCACGCTCGCTGACCCAGGACCAGATGACCCGCATCTCGATCCTCACCGGAATCTACAAGGGCCTGCATCTGTTGTTTGCCGATGCCATGGCCGACCGCTGGCTGCTCCTGCCCAATTCCGGCCCGATCTTCCAGGGCCGCAGCCCGGTTGCCGCCATGATGGATGGCGGCATCCCGCTGATGCTCGATGTCCGCCGCTATGTCGATGCGGTGCGCGGGGGATTGTAGGTGGACATCGATGGCATTCCGGTCGCCACCGTCGCCTATCCGAAGACGGTGCGGCTGGTCTCGACGGCGCGGCTGCGGCAGCCGGTCCTGGCGCCCCTCGTCGATGACGAGGACGAACTGGCGCAACTGGCCGAGATCGAGGGTGCGACAAGCAGCCGGACCATGGCGCAGACGACCGGAATCTCCGGCCTTTCCGCGCAGGAACTGGTCTACGATGTGCCGCATGCGCATTTCATCAACGCAAGCTTTGCCTACGCCAAACCGCGCGAGCCGGGCCGCTTCAACGGAGAAAACCGTGGCGCCTGGTACGCGGCGCTTGCGGTCGAGACCTGCCTTGCCGAGATCACCTTCCACATGACCGAATTTCTGGCCCGGACCGGCGAATTCGAAGCCGTGGTCGAATATGCGGAGATGTTCTGCAGCCTGTCGGGGGAGTTCCTCGATCTGGAGGCGCGTCCGGATCACGCGGCGCTGGCCCCGGACATCCAGACCGGATACCCGGTGGGCAACCTGCTGGCCGACCGGGCCCGTGCCCAGGGTCTGAACGGCATTCTCTACCCGTCCGTCCGTCATGCCGGCGGCACCTGCTTTGCCGTGCTGCGGCCGGCGGCGGTGCAATCGGTGCGGCAGGGCGATGTCTACCGGCTGACCTGGAGTGGCGAGCCGGCACCGGCCGTCGATGGACCGATCGCCGGCTAGGGTTTTCTCAGCAGATGACCGTTTCCGCGATCCGGATCCCGAAGCCCTCGAGGCCCACGTAGTGGCGTTCGCTGCGGGTCAGGAGCTTGATCGAGCTGATGCCGAGATCCTTCAGGATCTGTGCGCCGAGGCCGATTTCCAGCCACTCGTTGTCGCGTTCCTTCGCCTGCTCGTGCACTTCCTCGTCATGCCGGTGCCGGCGTCCGTGATCCTTCTGGCCGACGCCGACGGAACCCTCGCGCAGGTAGATGATCAGGCCGCGGCCTTCTTCGGCAATCTTCTGCATGTAGGTGTCGAGCGACCGGCGAACCCCGAAGACGTCGTCCGCGACGTTCTCCAGGTGCAGCCGGACGGGAATGTCGACGCCGTCGCGGATGTCGCCGAAGATCACGGCCACATGCTGCATCGGATCCCAGGGCAGGGAATAGGCATGGCCCTTGGCCTTGCCGTAGGGAGTCTCGACCTCGAACTTCGACTGCAGTTCGATCAGCGTCTCCTTGCGCTGCCGGTAGGCGATCAGGTCGGCGACGGAGACCTGCTTCAGCCCGTTCTTCTCGGCGAAAGCTGCCACCTGCGCGCCGCGCATGACCGAACCGTTGTCGTTGACGAGTTCGCAGATGACGCCGACCGGCGGCAGGCCGGCGAGCTTGCAGAGGTCGACGGCCGCTTCCGTATGGCCCGACCGCATCAAGACGCCACCCTCGCGGGCGATCAGCGGAAAGATGTGGCCCGGACGCACGAAGTCGGCGGGGCCGGCATTGGGGTTGGCAAGATTGCGGACGGTGAGCGTCCGGTCGTCGGCGGAAATGCCGGTCGTCGTGCCGTGCTTGAAGTCGACGGTGACGGTAAAGGCGGTCGTATGGGCGCTGTCGTTTTCGGCCACCATGGCGTTGAGGTTCAGCCGCTTGGCCTCTTCCCGCGGCATCGGCGCGCAGACGATCCCCGAGGTGTGGCGGACGATGAAGGCCATCTTCTCGGCCGTGCAGTGGACGGCCGCAACGATCAGGTCGCCCTCGTTCTCGCGGTCGTCGTCATCGGTCACGACGACGATCTCGCCGGCTTCGAAGGCGCGGATGGCATCGACGATGCGCTTCTGGTCATAGGCCATGCGGAATTTCCTTATCGCAGCCGGCCGGTCTGGCCCCGGTCCCGGAGGTAATGGTCGACGATGGCGCAGGCCACCATGGCCTCGCCGATCGGCACGGCGCGGATGCCGACGCAGGGGTCGTGACGGCCCTTGGTGCGCACCTCGACATTGTTGCCATCGGCATCGATCGACTGCCGTTCGGTCAGGATCGACGAGGTCGGCTTGATCGCAAAGCGCGCGACGATCGGCTGGCCGGTGGAGATGCCGCCGAGGATGCCGCCGGCATGGTTGGAGAGAAACAGCGGCACGCCGTCGTTGCCCATGCGCATCTCGTCGGCATTCTCCTCGCCGGAGAGCTCGGCGGACGCAAAGCCTTCGCCGATCTCGACGCCCTTGACGGCGTTGATGGACATCAGGAGCGACGCGATGTCCTGGTCGAGCTTGCCGTAGACCGGCGCGCCGAGGCCCGCGGGAACGTTTTCCGCGACCACCTCGATGACGGCGCCGATCGACGATCCGGACTTGCGGATGGTATCGAGATAGTCCTCCCAGACCGGCACGATCTGCGGATCGGGTGCAAAGAACGGGTTTTCGTTGACCTGGTCCCAATCCCAGTTGGCGCGGTTGATCTTGTGCTTGCCGATCTGCACCAGCGCGCCGCGCACCACGAGGTCCGGCAGCACCTTGCGGGCGACTGCGCCGGCGGCCACGCGGGCTGCCGTCTCGCGCGCCGATGAACGACCGCCGCCGCGATAGTCGCGGATGCCGTATTTCAGGTCGTAGGTGAAGTCCGCATGGCCCGGCCGGTAGCGACGGGCGATGTCGCCATAATCCTTGGAGCGCTGGTCGGTGTTTTCGATCAGCATAGAGATTGGCGTTCCCGTGGTGATCAAGGTCTCGCCGTCCTCGTCCAGCATCACGCCGGACAGGATCTTCACCACGTCGTCCTCGCGCCGTTGCGTCACGAAGCGCGACTGGCCGGGCTTGCGCTTGTCCATCCAGCTCTGGATCTCGGAAAGCGTCAGTCGGATGCCGGGAGGGCAGCCGTCGACGACGCAGCCGAGCGACGGCCCGTGGCTTTCACCCCAGGTGGTGACGCGGAAAAGATGGCCAAAGGTGTTGTGAGACATGACGGACCAATCGTGGAGGGGTGGCTGGTGCCGTACCCCGACGCGGGTTTCTTAAGGGCAACGGCGGCAGGCGACAAGCCCTTCTTCAAGCCGTCAGGCCGCCACCCTCGTCCAGTTCGCCAGCGCCATCGTCGTGAAGTCGTTGAAGGGAAGCGGCCGGGCAAAGGCGTAGCCCTGCAGCAGATCGCATCCCAGTTCGCGCAGCAGCGCTGCGTGCTGCATCGTCTCGACGCCTTCCGCGACGGTCTCGACGCCGAGCGACCGGGCAATCTCGATGATGGAGCGGACCAGCGCCCGCTCCTGCGGCGAATGCAGGATCGGCATCACCAGCTGGCGATCGATCTTCAGCCGCTTCGGCTTCAGCTTCAGCAGGCTGACGATGGAGGTGTGGCCGGTGCCGAAGTCGTCGATCTCGATGTCGATGCCGAGCGCCTTGATCTGTTCGAGGTTGGTCGCCGCAATATCCTCGTGCTCGTCGAGGAAAATCGATTCCACCAGTTCGAACGAGATCTGGTTCGGCGGAATATCGAGGTTGGTCAGGACCTCCACAAGGGATTGGTCGTGCAGGCGGCGGGAGGAGACGTTGACCGAGACCTTCGGCACGTGAAGTCCCATCTGGGCCCACCTTTGCTTGTCGCGCAGAACGGTCTCCAGCACGATATGGTCGAGAAGCGAGGTGACGTTGAGGTCTTCGGCGATCTTCAGGAAGCGGTCCGGCGCCAGGATGCCGTGATGCGGGTGCTGCCATCGCACCAGCGCCTCGACTCCCGTCAGTTCGGTTGTCACGGCGTCGAACTGCGGCTGGTACCAGGTGACGAACTCCTGCCTTTCGATGCCCGCCAGCAGTTCGTCGGCCGTGCGCTTGTGGCTGATGATCTCGGCCTGCAGGTTCTGGGTGAAGAACTCGTGGCGATTGCGCCCCATCGCCTTGGCGCGGTAGAGGGCCATGTCCGCATTGACCAGAATCCGGCGCGCGTCGATGTTGAGGCCGCTTGCCATCGCAATGCCGATGGAGACGCCGCAACGGCACTCGAAACCTTCGAAATCGATCGGCTGGCGCAGTTCGGTGATCACGCGGTTGGCGAGTTGTGCCATTTCCTCCTGGCTGTTGGTGCCTCTGGCGACAATCACGAACTCGTCGCCGCCGATCCTGGCAACAATGTCTGTCTGCCGGACCGTCCGTGACAGGACGTTGGCGGCGTGCACCAGCATCGCATCGCCGGCGGCATGGCCAAGCGTATCGTTGATCTGCTTGAAGCGGTCGAGGTCGAGGTGCAGGATTGCAAACGTCTGGCGCTCGTCGCGGCTTCCACGCGAGATCCCGTCAAGCTCCACATCGAGCTTGCGGCGGTTGGCGAGCGAGGTGAGTGGATCGTGCAGCGCGTTGTGCTCGATACGGCTTTTGGCGATCTCGAGTTCCATGTTCTTTGCGTCCGACTCTGCCTTTGCCGTCGTCAGCTCGGCCGTCAGCAGCGCATCCTCGGTCACATCGAAGGCAATCCCGACAATCTTGTTGTTGCCGTTCCGGTCGGTTTGCAGCTGGCCGACCGAGCGAACATAGCGCACGCTGCCGTCAGCCTGCAGGACGCGGACCAGCAGAACGTCATTCATGTCGCGGTTCTGAAGCCGCGAAGATACGTCGAGCGCAGCCTTCCTGTCGTCCGGATGGATGAAGGCCAGCCATTGCTCCTTCGAAACGATGCCATTGGTGTAGGGAACGCCGTAGAGCTGGCACATCCGCTCGTCCCAGCGTTCCGTGTTGGTGGCGAGATCGAATTCCCAGATCCCGCAGCTGTAGGATGCAAGGGCGAGGTCGAGCTTGTTGGAAAGCTCCTCCAGTTCCTGCTCGCGCCGCGAAATCTCATCGAGCGCAAGTTCCAGTTCGGCGTTCTTGATGTCGCTGACCTGCTTGGCCTGCCGCAGCGTCTGCGTCATCATCGCATCGGAGGTGACATCCCAGACGATGCCCGCCGTTCGCATGCTTCCATCGGGATTGCGATAGCTTGCGCCGGCCGAGCGGACATGGCGGACTGCGCCGTCCGGCGTGGCGATGCGATAGGTTTCGGTACAGGTGTGCTCGGCGCAGATGCAGGTGAAAAAATGGGCTTCGGCCGAAGCTCGGTCTTCCGGATAGATGGCGTTCAGCCATTCCTCCAGGCGGTTTTCGAGGCCGTTCCCCTGGCACCCGTGCAGGGCTGCCGCACGGTCGTCCCAGAACAGGTGCTGCCCATCGCCGATAACCTCCCAAACGCCGATCTTGGAGGCTTCCATGGCCAGGCTGAAGCGCTGCGACAGCTCCAGCAGATTGGCTTCGCGCACCTTCAGCGCGGCGATATTGCGGTTGCGCTCGCCGATCAGCAGGCTCGCCATGAGGATGGGAATGATCAGTGCAAGCCCGCCGAGTGCCAGCGAAAAGCGATATTGCATCTGGTCGGGGGCCGACATGGTCCAGCCGGCGGCGGGCACAGCGTGAATCTGCCAGGTCGCATCGGCAACCGACAGGCTCCAGGTCACAGGCGCCAGGTGATCGAGGGCGCTGTCTCCGAAGAAGAACTGGTCCTTTGTTTCCCGAATGTCGCGGACCGATATCGTCAACCAGTCAAGCGCCGGCAGTTGAGTATCCGCAGAGGATGAGTCGAACCCGACATCCAGCATCAGTTGTTTCTTGTCGATCAGGACCAGGACCGCACCCGCCGGTTTGGCGCCGGCCTTCGCCTCGTCCGGATGGATGAGGGTGAGGAAGTCCATGCCCGGATTGCTCATCAGCGTAAGCTTCTGAAGAGCAAGCGGCCCCTGGATGATTTCGGCAAGCTTTGCGTCGGGGCCGGCGGTCTTCGATCCGGGTACCGGAGCGCGGCTCAGAACCCGCGCCAGCTTGAAGCCCGGCGCAAGACCGAAGCCGATCAGGCGCGGATTCTTGGCCAGTTCCTGTTCTACAAATCTGTGAAGGATCTGCCCGGTGCCCTCGACCGGACCGCCGAGCAGCTGGCTGAGGCGCTGAGCTGCAGCAATATCCGACTCGATGGTCGTGACGAGACGGCGGGCGAGCGCTGCTGCGGCTTCCTCGGTCTGGTTGCGCAGCTCTTGCTGGTATCTCTGCTGGTGCCGCTGATCCAGTACGACGCCAACGGCAATCACCGCCATCGCGGTCGCGGTGACCGCCGCGACGGGAATGTGGACCTTTTTGAATGCTTTGTTGAGACGCGCCGCGAGCGACCGCAAGCTCCTATGATCCATTCGCCCCTAGCCCGTTGCACCCCATGTGGCTAGATCTAGCACCGTCGGGTTAATGTCCGATTGCCATAAGCTTTGGCTATTTAAGCAAAGCCGGAAGCGTGAATATGGCCATGGATGGATAAATCCGATGGAGAACTGCCGCCGGGCGCTTGATCGAAGTGAACACTGCAGTCCATACTTGTACCGAAAATGTCATGAGCGCGGGCGATTTTCGCCACAATCGGGAGGCTATCCTTGCATCGTCGAAACACCCCGAAGATCGCTTCGAAAGTAACGCTCATGCGCTTCCTGATTGCTGCTCTGCTCGCCACCGCCAGCCTGTTGTCGCCGCTGAGTGGCTTCGCGCAGAGTTCGGACGTCGAGGCGAGGATCGATGGCGTCGATGTCAACGATCTGACGCTGACGCTCGACGACGGCAAGACCTACAAGGTGCCGGAGGAGTTCAACTTCGAAGGGCTGGAATCAGGGGTGAAGGTCGTCGTCTTCTATACCGAGGTGGATGGCAGTCGCATGGTCGACGATCTGGAAATCGTCCAGTAGCATCCACCGGTTGCGCCGTCAGAACCACTCGAGCGTTCCCGCTTCGGTATCCGCCTTCAGGATCTTGTCCTGTGGCACGTCCATCGTCGCCGCTTCGTCTTCCGACACCGCGCCGACCAGCCGGAACATCGACCGGACGATGCCGCCATGGGTGACGCAGACGGTCGGGCGGGAAATCGACTGCAGCCAGGCGCCGACGCGCCATGACAGGATCTCGTAGCTTTCGGCAGCCGTCCCCGGCGGGATGAAGCTCCACTTCTGCTCGACCCGGGCAAGAAGCCGCTCGGGTGCGACGCGCCCTACCTCTTCGAGCGTCTGACCCTCCCAGTCTCCGAAGGACAGTTCGACCAGGCGCTCGTCGGTGCGGTAGGCGCCGGGTTCAAGGCCCATCGCCTGGCGCATCCGCTCCATGGTTTCGCGCGTGCGGGAGAGGGGGCTGGCCACGAAGTCGAAATCGGCGATCGCGCTTCCGGCAGACGACAGCAAGGTGCTGCCGTTGCGGGTCGCCTGCGCACGGCCGATCTCGTTCAGCGGTATGTCCTGCTGGCCCTGCAGGCGCCCTTCCGCATTCCAGTCCGTCTGGCCGTGTCGGATCATGTAGATGAGCACGGCAGACGTCCTTGCGATCAGTCCTTGACGACGGAGATGTCTGGGGCGTCGACGGCCTTCATGCCGACCACGTGGTAGCCGCTGTCGGCATGATGGATTTCGCCGGTGACGGAACGCGACAGATCGGAAAGCATGTAGAGCCCGACATCGCCCACGTCCTCGATGCTGACGGTACGGCGCAGCGGCGCGTTGTATTCGTTCCACTTGAGGATATAGCGGAAATCGCCGATGCCGGAGGCCGCAAGCGTCTTGATCGGACCGGCAGAAATGGCGTTGACGCGGATGTTCTTCGGGCCGAGGTCGACAGCGAGGTATTTGACGCTGGCTTCCAGCGCCGCCTTGGCGACGCCCATGACGTTGTAGTTCGGCATCACCTTCTCGGCGCCGTAATAGGTCAGCGTCAGCATCGATCCGCCGTCGGTCATCAGCTTCTCGGCGCGACGGGCGACGGACGTGAAGGAATAGACCGAGATTCGCATGGTCTTGTCGAAGTTGTCGGCGCTGGTGTCGACGTAGCGACCGGTGAGCTCGTCCTTGTCGGAAAAGCCGATGGCATGCACCAGGAAATCGATCTTGCCCCAGATCTTCTCGATCTCGGCGAAGGCTGCATCGATGCTGGCCTCGTCACCGACGTCACAGTCACCGGCCACGATGGCGCCGATCTCGGCGGCCAGCGGTTCCACTCGGCGCTTCAGGGCCTCGCCCTGATAGGTCAGTGCGATTTCGCCACCGTGCGCATGAATGGCCTTGGCGATCCCCCAGGCGATTGACCGATTGTTGGCAACGCCCATGATGACGCCGCGTTTGCCTGCCATAAGGCCGGAAGCCTGAACCATGCTATGTCCTCTGAGACCAAAGTCGCCTGCTGAATTTGAAGGTTGCCTATCGCATAGGCTGGACAGCCGTTCAAGTTGGCGCGGATCATCTCATGTAAGGCACCGTAACAATGGGTGCTCAGGCGCTGGCGGGTTTCAGATGTAGAGACCCTCGCGCATGTGGCGCATCAGGTCCGTGATCTTCTCGTCGGGCTTCTCATGAAGCAGGACGCGGATCTCGACGATGAAGCTGCCCCGACCGCCCTCGTCGTTGTGCAGCCCCAGTCCCTCCAGCGCGATGGTGCGGTCGGAGCCGGACCAGGCGGGGATTGTGACCGACCGCACGCCTTCCGGCGTCTCGACGTCGCGCTCAGTCCCGAGGACGGCATCTTCCAGCGAGATCGGCAGCACCGTGTGAAGATCAAAGCCATCGACGCGGAAGCGGCTGTCCGGCTTGATCCGCATCGTCACCAGAAGATCGCCGCGCTGCATGCCCTGGACCTTCAGGCCCTGGCCTTTCAGCCGGGCGGTGTGGCCGTCGGTCATGCCGGCTTCCAGCGGAAGGCGGACTTCCCGGTCTTCGGGCAGCGTGATCGTCAGCCAGTTCAGCTTCAGAAGATCGTCCAACGTGGCGACCGCCACGACGGAATGGTCGGGAGCTTTTTCCGGTCCCGAGGGGACGCCGCGGATCCGGCGCACCAGCGAAGCGATCAGATCGACCGCCTGGACGGCCAGCGGCTGGGGCTCCACCTCGGCATCCGGCTTGGCACTGTCCTCGGCTGACGGTTGTTCTCCTGCCTCGGCACCGGCACCGGCACCGGCACCGGCATTGGGTGCTGTCTGAGAGGCCTTCTGCTGCGCTCCGGATGATGCTCCTGGCGCGGCACCCGCAGTCTTGGTTTTCGGATCGCCGGCGGGGCCGAAGATGCGCTCGACCATGTCTTCCGCGGGCTCGCCGGCAGCGCCCGCATCTGCTTTCGCCTGGGCCTTGGCTGTTGCCTGCGCCTGCGCACGCTGGGCATTCGCCCGGGCAAGCTCTTCCATGACCTTCTCGGCGTTGGCCTTGGAGGCTGCGGCGCGTTCGGCCGCTTCCCGTGCCGCCTGGCGCTGCTGCAGGATGGTCTGATGGGCGTCGGCGGCGCGGTCGTAGCGTCGGCGACGCTCCGGATCCTTCAGCACGTCGTAGGCACGGCCCACTTCCGCGAACCGGCTGGTGGCCGTCGGATCGTCCTGATTGTGATCAGGGTGAATCGATTTCGCCTTCGACCGCCATGCCGACTTGATCTCGTCGGCATCGGCAGTTCGCTGGACACCAAGGACAGAATAGGGATCGCGCATCAATGACCACCGGTTCAACTGGGTAGGGTCCGCTGATCGGACCCCGATATTCGTGTAGAACGCCAGTGGAGTCTGCCGGTTCCTCTGACCCGGAAATCCCCACGTGTCCGGAGGCTACCAGCAGAGTCCTGAATCAGTGGTTACGGAGTCCGACAAGCCGTCGGTCAGGGTTAAAGGTCTACTGACGATCGAAAGCTGTCAGTAACCAGTCGCCGTTGCCGGTCAGGCAGGCCTGGCCGGAGAACATGGCGATTCCTTCGTAGGAATGGCGCGTCGTCGTGAAGTCGCGGCAGACCTGGTCCGCCCTGCGCGCTTCCCGGATCGTCGAGACCACACCGGCGCTGCCCGTTGCTGCGTTCGCCCAGGGCAGCGGCGCATTCCCCACCTTTGCAAGATCTGCAGAGGACACGGCATTGCGCACGGTGGCTTCGTCGGAAAGGGTGGTCTCTGAGCGGGTTTCCGGCACACTGCCCGTGGAGATCGAACGGTCGGGCTTCGGCGCGCTGTCGAACAGGTCCAGGCTGCTGGTACAGGAAACAGTTGAGAGCGCCGCCAGCCCCAGGACGAGGATACACGCAACCTTGCGCATGGCCCCCTTTGTGCGGGTGTTCGACTTTGCTATCAGTACCACCTTGCGTCCTGTCCGGGCGTGAGTCACGGGCAAATTCATCAGTCGGGAGTAATTAAGTCAATATGTCTGTAAGCGGGTTAACAACCGGTGACTTTACCGAGGAGAGCGAGCCTTTTGCCCTGTTTGGCCGTTGGCTGAAGGATGCGGAAGCGTCCGAGCTGAACGATCCCTCTGCCGTCGCTCTCGCGACAGTGGATGGGGACGGCCTGCCGAACGTCCGCATGGTGCTCCTCAAGGGCTACGATCAGGCCGGCTTCGTGTTCTATACGAACTTCGAGAGCCAGAAGGGCACCGAAATTCTGGGCCAGAAGAAGGCGGCGATGTGCTTTCACTGGAAGTCGCTGCGGCGTCAGGTGCGCCTGCGCGGCGAGGTCGAGGTGGTGACCGACGCCGAGGCGGATGCCTATTATGCGACCCGCCCGCGCGGCAGCCGGATCGGCGCCTGGGCTTCCAAGCAGTCCCGCCCGCTGGAGGGACGCTTTGCGCTGGAGAAGGCCGTGGCGGAATACACCGCCCGCTATGCCATCGGCGAGATCCCCCGGCCGTCGCACTGGTCCGGTTTCCGCATCAAGCCGCTGTCGATCGAGTTCTGGCAGGACGGCGCGTTTCGCCTGCACGACCGCATGGAGTTCCGGCGCTCCTCTCCCGAGGGCGCCTGGGAAAAGGTCAGGATGTACCCCTGACCTGGAGCAATTCCAGCGAAACCGGGAACCGGTTTCGCGGACGGAATTGCGTCAAAATGCTCTAGCGCCGTGGAGCCAGGAACGGAATGCCCGACGCCAGTGCGGAAACGTATTTCGGTCGCTGGAAATAGCCGTTCAGGGAAATCCGCGGCAGGCCTGTCAGCTTGTCCAGGGATTGCTCCGAAAGTGTGCCCGGCTGGGTCAGGACGGCGACGGAAAAGCCGAGCTCCCTGGCGATGTCGATATCGCGCGCCGACACCGCCTCGCGGGTCCCGTAGGGAAAGGCGAAGGTCGCCGGACGTTTCCCGGTGAGTTGCTCCAGCCAGTCGGCGGACTGGCGCAGCTCCTCGCGGGCATCTTCCGGAGACAGGCGGCTGATGGCCCGATGGCTGATCGTATGGGCGCCGAGGCAGGCGAGCGGATGCTCGAGCAGCTTCTTCAGGTCGTCCGGCCCCATCACAAGGCGTGCGGTCAGTGCCAGCGGATCGATCCCGTTCCGGCGCGCCAGGGCTTCGATGTGGCGGACGGCGTCCGCTTCGTCGTTCTCCCAGACGTATCGGACAAATTTCTTGAAACAGTCCTGGACCCGCACGGATGTCGAGAGGTCGATCGTCTCCGGCCCCTTGCCGAAGTCGAACTCCAGGCTGTCGCGCCGGGGAAGGATCTTTTCCAGGGTTTCCCACCAGAGAGAGTGCGTGCGCTCGGAAAAGCCGCGGGTGATGAAGATGGTGAATGGCACGCCGTGTCGCTCGAAGACGGGCAGGGCATGCTGCGCGTTGTCGTAGTAGCCGTCGTCCAGCGTGAAGGCGGCAAAGGGCGTCGTACTGGATGATTGCAGGCGCGCCGGAACCTCGTCCAGTCGCACGAACTCGTAGCCGTCTGCGCGTAGTTTGCAGATCGCCGCGTCGAGGAACTCCGGCGTCACCTCCAGATGCGCGTTCGGCTCGAAGACGGGCTGCTGCAGCGGGCGCACATGGTGCAGCGTGAAAATCGCGCCGCGGCCCCGGGCCTGGCCCATCAGGCCGGCTCGACTGACGAAATAGGCGGCATTGAGCGCACCGGCAATCAGGTTGCGCTTTCCCCCCCGGCGCCAGACGCCTTTTGCCCTGTGCTGTATATCGATTAGCTTCACGACCCATACCTCCGGAGACCAAGGGTATGATCGCGGCCTTAATGTTTCTTGAACGCGGCAATCGAAGGATTGCCGGTGGCTCTACGGCAGGAGGTTGTCCATCAGCGGCAGGCTGATCAGGGCGGCTGCGCCGATCAGCGTGTAGCAGATGCGCCGGAAGGTCGCCTCGTCTGCGAGGCCGAAGAGGCTGGAACCGATCAGCAGGCCCACGCCGTAGCCAGGCCCGACGGCGAAGGCCAACAGCAGGCTTGCCGACGTCAGGAGCCCGGCGCTGACGTAGAAGATTGCCGAGATGACGGAGGCGAGCGCGAAATAGACCACGAGATTGGCGCGGACGGTCGCACGCGGAATGGCGCCACCCAGCCAGTAGGCGACCACCGGCGGCCCGGAAAGCTGCGAAATGCCGCCAAACAGGCCGGCGACCGTGCCCGTTGCAATGCTGAGCGGCAGCTTCGGTCGTCCCGTGTAGCGCCAGCCGCTGATCAGGAAGACGAGCAGCCCCAGCACGATCAATGAGATTGCCCAGCGCAGTGCAAGCGGTGGCGCCAGCGCCAGAAGCGCTGTACCGGCCGGGACACCGACCAGCGAACCGATCAGCACCGTCGCGACCTGACGGCGATCGGCCCGCTTCAAGGCATCCGGAAGCATGCCGAGCGTCATGACTCCGTCGATGACCAGCAGCAGCGGCGTGGCAACCCTCGGGCCGGCAAGCGCACTCGCAAGCGGCACGAAGATCAGGGCACCGCCGAAGCCGGAGAAGCCGCGCGCCATGCCGGCAACCAGGGCGGTCGCAAAGAGAAGCGCGATCTGCTGCACCGGATGGGCGATCAACAGGTCGGCGATCTGAGCGGCGAGATGGTCGAAGAGGGACATGAGGCGGGCTCTGCGGGCGGGCGAGACGCATTTCGCTTCGCCCCACACCGGCTGTCAACCTGCTAAACTTTGAAGCCGCGGTGACGGACAGATTGCATCTCAGTTCCGGGGCGCGGAAAGGGGGCGTTCCCCCAGATCCTCGAAAAGCCTCAGCAGGTAGCCGTCCGGATCGGCGACGACGAACTGGCGGTTACCCACCTCGTGGTCGTCGCGGCGATACCATTTTTCCTCGAGCGGCAGGTAGAGCGGGACGTCTTCCATAGCCAGACGCGCCAGAATGCGAGATACATCGGGCACGCGGATCTGCAGGTTGAGGCCCCGCCCGAAGGGTTTTTGCAGAGGAGCATCCACGATGTCGAAGGTGCGCCCGAGGCCGATCTGGTCGATCATCAGCTGTGCCGCGCCGAGCGTCAGGTAACTAAACCCTTCCTCCGGGCGCTCGTAGAGAACATCAAAGCCGATGAGACCGGTGTAAAACGCGCGACTTACCGTCCAATCGCTGACGGCGAGTTCCGGCACGAGCGCGTTTTCGGCCACGACGGCGTCCCTAGGTGCGGGTGCCGCCGACGGTCACCTGGTCCATCCGCAGGTGCGGCTGACCGACGCCGACCGGAACCCACTGGCCGCCCTTGCCGCAATTGCCGATGCCGGTGTCGAGCTGGGTGTCGTTGCCCACCATGGAAACCCGCTGCATGGCTTCCGGCCCGTTGCCGATCAGCATCGCGCCCTTGATCGCCGGACCGATCTTGCCGTCCTCGATCATGTAGGCTTCGGTGCAGCCGAAGACGAACTTGCCGGACGTGATGTCCACCTGGCCGCCGCCGAAGGAAACGGCATAGATGCCCTTCTTCACCGACGCGATGATCTCTTCCGGCGTCTTCTCGCCCGACAGCATGTAGGTATTGGTCATCCGCGGCATCGGCACATGCGAATAGCCCTGGCGGCGGCCGTTGCCGGTGGGCGCCATGCCCATCAGCCGGGCGTTCTGCCGGTCCTGCATGTAGCCGACGAGCTTGCCCTTCTCGATCAGTACGTTGTAGGCCGATGGCGTGCCCTCGTCGTCGACGGTGATCGAGCCGCGCCGGTTGTCGATCGTGCCGTCGTCGACGACGGTGACGTTCGGCGAGGCGACCATTTCACCCAGTAGCCCGGCGAAGGCCGAGGTCTTCTTGCGGTTGAAGTCGCCTTCGAGTCCGTGGCCGACGGCCTCGTGCAGCATCACGCCCGGCCAGCCGTTGCCGAGCACCACATCCATGGTGCCCGCCGGCGCGTCGATGGCTTCGAGATTGACGAGCGCCTGGCGCAGCGCCTCGTCGGCGCCCGTCTGCCAGTTGCCGGAGGCAACGAAATCGCCAAAACCCATCCGGCCGCCGGTGCCGAAGGAACCGGACTCCTGCCGGTCGCCGTCGCCGACGACGACGGAGATGTTGACGCGCGTCATCGGGCGGATGTCGTGGACCCGGTGACCGTCGGCCCGCAGGATGTCGACCACCTGCCAGCTCGCCGCAGCCGTCGCCGTCACTTGCCGGACCTTCGGGTCCTTGCCGCGCAGATAGGCGTCGATCTCCGTCAGCAGCCTGACCTTATCCTCGAAGCTCGGCTGGCCGATCGGGTTCTCGTCGCCATAGTATTTCTTGTTGCTGCGCTGTGGCGCGGCCGCATAGGAGCCGGAATGGCCGGCGGTGACGGCGCGCACGGCGTCAGCCGCGCGATCGAGCGCTGCAGCGGAAAGCTCGCCCGAGTGGGCATAGCCGACCGCTTCGCCGGCCACCGCCCGCAGGCCAAAACCCTGGTCGGTGTTGAAGCTTCCGCCCTTCAGCCGGCCATTGTCGAAGGTCAGCGATTCCGATTGTGCGTGCTCAACGAAAAGCTCGCCGTCGTCGGCGCCGTTCAGCGTCTCCGCCAGGATACGCCGCAGGCGCGCCTCGTCGCAGTCGAACAGGTTGAGAAGATCGTTGGTCATGCTTGTGCTCCTTCGCTTCCCTTTGTATGTCCGGAAGCGTTTCGACCGATGTAGGTCCGGCGGCAGGCCGAAGCAAGGTCAGGGCAGGGCGTCGTAGCCGGCGGCAAAGCCGTTGAGCTCGATCGGAATGCCGACGCGGTCCTGGTCCACCGATTCGCGCAGCGCGAAGACGGCGTTCGTCCCGGCCCGCAGGATCCGCATCAACTCGTCGTCGATCTCCACCTCCACATAGCAGCCCTCGGAGAAGCAGCGGGTGAAATAGGCGCGGCCGATGTTGTTGTTGTCGACGAAGAGTTCCATGCCGTCCTTGAGCAGCACGCCGAGCGGCGCGAGGATGCGCAGGATCTTTGCCTTCCGGTCGGCGGTCTTCAGGATAACCACCGAAAGCCCGACTTCCGGGCGGTCTTCGGCGATGACGTTTTGCATCAGCGCGCATTGCTCGGTGGTGGCACCGGCGGGGCGGTCGCAGATGATCGACCAGGCGCCGTGATTTTCCCGGACCGTTCCAGGCTGCTGCGGCGACGTCGGCTGCGGCACTCGTTCCTGACTCGGCGCCTGCGGAACCGGCGCAGCAGGCTGCTGGGCCCCTGCGGGAAGCGACGAGCCGGCAACGGCAGCCGCGAGACAAGCGGCGATGATCGAAGAACGACCCATGGAACCCCCTAGATGGCGAATCGGTGCGCTATTCATGGCGTTCGCCGCCCGAAATGAAAAGCCCCGCCCTCATTCCAATGGAGTGAGGCAAAAATGGGACCCGGGTGGATCTGTGCCGTTGCCGGAGGATGTCGAAAGGCGCTAAAACACGTTTCGGCATATGCATTTGACAGAGCGCAAAAATGCCGCACGGGGTTTTCCCGCAAGATATTGCGGCAACCGGCAAACTGTGATTGAAGCAGACCACATAGCCTGGATTCTGCGTTTCGATTTGACTGAGATCAAACGCCTGAGGAGAATAGTTGTGATGAACAGAGCTCTTGCGGTGATGACGGCGCTCATCTGTCTGCTTTTTGCTTCTGCCGGTTTTGCCGACCAGCCGACGCCGTGGCAGGTGGACCTGCAGGCCCCGGTCACCCCGATCATGCAGGAAATCAAGTGGTTCAATAACTACACCCTGTGGTTCATTGTCCCGATCACCTTCCTGGTGCTCATCCTTCTGGTGGTCGTGGTCATGAAGTTCCGCGCCAGCGCCAACCCGGTGCCGTCGCGCACCAGCCACAACACGCTGATCGAGATCTTCTGGACCATCGGTCCGGTTCTCGTGCTCTTCTTCATTGCAATTCCGTCGTTCAACCTGTTGAACGCCCAGCTGACGATGCCGACCAATCCCGACTTGACGGTTAAGGCGACTGCGACGCAGTGGCTCTGGAACTACGAGTACGAGGGTGCAGAAGAGCCGCTGGCCTTCGATTCCTACATGTTGCAGGACGCCGACCGCGCCGAGATCGGCAAGGAAGATGTCGCGGCCTATCCGCGCCTTCTGGCCGTCGACAACGAGATGGTCGTCCCGGTCAACAAGACTGTCCGGCTTCTGGTAACGGCTGCGCCGACCGACGTCATCCACGCCTTCGCCATGCCTGCCTTCGGTCTGAAGATCGACGCCGTGCCGGGTCGCTTGAACGAAACCTGGTTCAGGGCCGAAAAAGAAGGTCTGTACTACGGGCAGTGCTCCGAGCTTTGCGGCAAGGACCATGCCTTCATGCCGATTGCCATCCGTGTTGTCTCCGACGAGCAGTATGCTCTCTGGGCGGCGGCTGCGCAGGAGGACCTCACCGGTGCCAACCGTGCGCTCATGGCGTCGGCCGGTCAGCCGACTGAAGCTGGCGTCCGCGTCGCGGCGACCGAAAACAACTAACGAGGAGTGAGGACAATGGCTGGACCAACTGCTCACGACGATCATGCTCATCCTCGCGATGCCTCGCACGGCGATGCACACGCGCACGGACACCACGACCATAAGCCGGGCTTCGTCAACCGCTGGTTATTCTCGACCAACCACAAGGACATCGGCACCCTCTACCTGATCTTCGCGATCACTGCGGGTATCGTCGGCGGCCTGATGTCCGTCGTCATGCGCATGGAGCTGCAGGAGCCGGGCATCCAGATCTTCCACGGCCTCGCCGCGATGGTCTACGGCTTCGAAGGCGATGCTGCCATCGATGGCGGCAAGCACATGTACAATGTCTTCACCACGGCACACGCCCTGGTGATGATCTTCTTCATGGTCATGCCGGCCCTGATCGGTGGTTTTGCCAACTGGATGATCCCGATCATGATCGGTGCTCCGGACATGGCCTTCCCGCGCCTGAACAACATCTCGTTCTGGCTGCTGCCGCCGTCCTTCCTGCTCCTCCTGCTCTCGCTCTTCGTGGAAGGCCCTGCCGGTGCCTACGGCGCAGGCGGTGGCTGGACGATGTATCCGCCGCTGTCGTCGGCCGGTCATCCGGGACCCGCGGTCGATCTGGCGATCTTTGCCCTGCATGTCTCCGGTGCATCGTCGATCCTCGGCGCCATCAACTTCATCACCACCATCCTCAACATGCGCGCGCCCGGCATGACGCTGCACAAGATGCCGCTGTTCGGCTGGTCCGTGCTCGTCACCGCCTTCCTGCTGCTTCTGTCGCTTCCGGTTCTGGCTGGCGCCATCACCATGTTGCTGACGGACCGCAACTTCGGCACGACCTTCTTCTCGCCCGAAGGCGGCGGTGACCCGATCCTCTACCAGCACCTGTTCTGGTTCTTCGGTCACCCTGAGGTGTACATCCTGATCCTGCCCGGCTTCGGCATCATCAGCCACATCATCTCGACCTTCTCCAAGAAGCCGGTCTTCGGTTACCTGGGCATGGCCTACGCCATGGTCGCGATCGGCGCCGTCGGCTTCATCGTCTGGGCCCACCACATGTACACGGTCGGCCTGTCGCTCGACGCGCAGCGCTACTTCGTGTTCGCCACGATGGTGATCGCGGTTCCGACCGGCATCAAGATCTTCTCGTGGATCGCAACGATGTGGGGTGGTTCCTTGACCTTCCGCACGCCGATGATCTGGGCGATCGGGTTCATCTTCCTGTTCACCGTCGGCGGCGTCACGGGCGTCCAGCTCGCCAACGCCGGCCTCGACCGCTCGCTGCATGACACCTATTACGTCGTGGCCCACTTCCACTACGTCCTGTCGCTCGGCGCCGTCTTCGCGATCTTTGCGGGCTGGTACTACTGGTTCCCGAAGATGAGCGGCTACATGTATTCCGAAAGGCTCGGGAACTTGCACTTCTGGGTCATGTTCGTGGGCGTGAACCTCGTGTTCTTCCCGCAGCACTTCCTCGGTCTTGCCGGTATGCCGCGCCGTTACATCGACTATCCGGATGCCTATGCAGGCTGGAACTACGTCTCGTCGATGGGCTCCTACCTGTCCTTCGTCGGCGTCCTGATCTTCCTGTATCTGACATGGGAAGCCTTCGCCAAGAAGCGTATCGCCGGCGACAATCCCTGGGGCGAGGGCGCCAGCACCCTCGAATGGCAGCTGTCTTCGCCACCGCCGTTCCACCAGTGGGAACAGCTTCCGAAGATCCGCTGATCAGACAGACAGGGCACCGCGCCAGCGGTGCCCTGAAACCAAGACAGGACGGCATGATGACGGTAATAGACAATCACGAAGCAGTAGGTCTGGACGGGGGTTTCCACCTGTCGGAAGCCGGTGCTCGCGATTTCTTCGAGCTCCTGAAGCCCCGCGTCATGTCGCTCGTGGTCTTCACGGCCTTCGTTGGCCTGATCCTTGCGCCGGGTGAGATCAACCCGGTTCTCGGCCTGATTTCAATTCTCTGCATCGCCGTCGGCGCCGGCGCCTCCGGTGCGCTCAACATGTGGTACGACGCCGACATCGACGCGATCATGTCGCGCACGGCAAAGCGTCCCATTCCGACCGGCCGGATCGAGCCGCGGGAGGCGCTTGCCTTCGGCCTGACGCTCTCCGTCTTTTCGGTCATCATCCTCGGCCTGGCGGTCAACTGGTTCGCCGCCGCGCTTCTCGCCTTCACGATCTTCTTCTATGCCGTCGTCTACACGATGTGGCTGAAGCGCTCGACGCCGCAGAACATCGTCATCGGCGGCGCTTCCGGCGCCTTCCCGCCGATGCTCGGCTATGCCTGCGTCACCGGCGGCGTGACGCTCGACAGCATCCTTCTCTTCCTGATCATCTTCCTGTGGACGCCGGCACACTTCTGGGCGCTCGCCCTGTTCAAGATGCGCGACTACGGCTCCGTCGGCATTCCGATGATGCCGAACGTCGCCGGCGAGCGGTCCACCAAGACCCAGATGGTCGTCTACACCGTGCTGACTGCGGCGGTCGCCGTCGGCCCCTATTTCACCGGCCTCGCGGGGATCGGCTATGGCCTGTTTGCCGCCGTCCTCAGCGCCGTCTTCATCTACTGTTCCATCGCCGTCTGGCGGATGCCGGACGGCGATGAGAAGATGGTCGCGGCAAAGAAGATGTTCGCCTATTCCGTCTTCTACCTGTTTGCGATCTTCTCGGCGCTGCTCGCGGACCACTTCGCGGCCGGGCTCTTCAACCTCGCAGGAGGTCTGCTGTGATCGAAACCGTCAAAGTCACCGAAAAGCAGAAGAAGTCGCGCCGCAACCGCAATGTCGCGCTTGGACTCGTCCTGGCCGGACTCGTGCTGCTTTTCTACGTCATCACGCTCGTCAAGGTTGGCGGGCTGGGGAACTGAGGAGATGACGATGAACCCTGCTTCGAAGCCTCAGCAAAGCAAGCGCCTCGGCAACGGCGCGATCATGGCGCTCTGCTTCGTCTTCGCCGGCGGCATGGTCGGCATGGCCTATGCGGCCGTTCCACTCTACCAGCTGTTCTGCCAGGTCACCGGCTACAACGGAACGACCCAGCGGACCGAACAGTACTCCGACACCATTCTCGAGCAGACGATGCCGGTCACCTTCGACGCCAATACGTCGAACGGTCTGAACTGGGAGTTCAAGGCCGCCAAGGGTATCGTGCCGAAGATCGGCGAAACCGTTCAGGTCAACTTCACCGCGAAGAACCGCTCCAGCCAGCCGACCACCGGCACGGCCGTCTTCAACGTGACGCCGATGGAAGCCGGAGCCTATTTCAACAAGGTGGAGTGCTTCTGCTTCACCGAGACGACGCTTCAGCCCGGCGAGACGCTGGAAATGCCGGTGGTGTTCTTCATCGATCCGGAGATCACCAAGGCCGAAGAGACGAAAAACATCAAGACGATCACGTTGTCTTACACTTTCTACCCTGCGCAACCCGCAAAGCCGGTTGCAGCAGTGCAGGAAAAGGGTAAGTCAGCCAATGGGCAACTTTGAGAGGTTCTGCCGGTTCGCCGACAGAGAAGCATGGACCTGGGGATTCTGACATGGCCGAAGCGCATCAGAAAAATCACGACTACCACATCATCGATCCGAGCCCGTGGCCGCTTCTGGCGTCCATCGGTGCCTTCGTCATCACGTTCGGCGGTGTCGGCTATATGCGCTACCTGAATGGTGGCTCGTTCGAGATGCTCGGCGTCAACTGGGCCTCGCCGTGGCTGTTCTACATCGGCCTGGCGATCATTCTTTACACGATGGTCGGCTGGTGGGGCGATACCATCAAGGAAGGCCGCGAGGGCGCCCACACCCGCGTCGTCTCGCTGCACCTGCGCTATGGCATGATCATGTTCATCGCCTCCGAGGTGATGTTCTTCGTGGCCTGGTTCTGGGCCTTCTTCGACGCCAGCCTCTATGCCAATGAGGCCATCCAGGCGACCCGGACGGAATTCCTGGGCGGACAGTGGCCGCCGGCCGGCATCGAGGTTCTCGATCCCTGGCACCTGCCGCTCTACAACACGGTCATCCTGCTCCTGTCGGGCACCTGCGTGACCTGGGCGCACCATGCCCTGCTGCACAACGACCGCAAGGGCCTCGTCAGCGGTCTTGCGCTGACGGTGGCGCTCGGTCTGCTGTTCTCCTTCGTGCAGGTCTACGAATACGCAACCGCACCCTTCGCCTTCTCCAACTCGATCTACGGCGCGACGTTCTTCATGGCCACGGGCTTCCATGGCTTCCACGTCTTCGTCGGCACGATCTTCCTGTTGGTCTGCCTGATCCGTGCCATGCGCGGTGGTTTTACCCCCACCAAGCACTTCGGTTTCGAGGCGGCTGCCTGGTACTGGCACTTCGTCGACGTCGTCTGGCTCTTCCTCTTCTTCTCCATCTACATCTGGGGTGGCTGGGGCGCGCCGCTCGCCCATTGATCCGGGCGATCACGATCACCAAGTTCAAGGGGGAGGGCGGCGTAAGCCGCCCTTCTGCTTTCGAGGGATTTGCATGACACGGGGCACGCACCAGATGACGGAAACACCGCGCAAATACGGTGGCGGACGAACCAAGATGGCGATCACCGGGGTTCTGGTGCTGGCGGTCCTGGCGGTCCTGCTGACACTCGGCACCTGGCAGGTCCAGCGGCTGCAGTGGAAGGAGCAACTGCTCTCCGACATGGCGGCGCGGCGCAATGCACCGCCGATCGGCGCCGAAGAGGTGGCCGCCATGCTCTCGCGCGGCGAGGACATCGAATACCGCACCATGCGCGTCAGCGGCACCTTCGACCACGGGGGGGAGCGGCATTTCTTCGCCACCCACAATGGCCAGCCCGGCTTTTACGTCTATACCCCCATGAGGCTGGAGGATGGGGCGGTTCTCTTCGTCAACCGCGGTTTCGTGCCCTATGATCTGAAGGACCCGGCGCTGCGGGCGCAAGGACAGGTCACGGGCGAAGTCACCGTCACCGGTTACGCCCGTGCCGAGCTTCTAGAGAAGCCGTCCGCCATCGTTCCCGAAAACGATCCGGCAAAGAACATCTTCTACTGGAAGGACCTGTCGACGATGACATCCACCACGGGGGTGGATGCAAACCTCGTGCTGCCCTTCTTCATGGACGTCGATGCCTCCCAGACCGTACCCGGCGGCCTGCCGCAGGGTGGGGTCACCCAGTTCTCCCTGGCCAACAATCACCTGCAGTATGCCGTCACCTGGTACGGGCTGGCGGGTGCGCTGGTGGTTGTCGTGATCGCTGTCGGCCTGCGCCGGCGAAAGCCGGATGATGCGGTCTGACGAAAGTTTTCCTTGGCGAGCGCGGACACGCTCGCCTATATGAACCACATCTGCCAATCACCAAGCAGCGGAACGGAATGAATATCCACGTCGATCAGCCAGTCGAAAAGCCGCCCTTGACGATCCGCCTCTGCGGCCCGCGCGGCTTCTGCGCCGGCGTCGATCGGGCGATCCAGATCGTCGTGCTGGCGCTGAAGGCCTATGGCGCGCCCGTCTACGTCCGCCACGAGATCGTCCACAACCGCTATGTTGTCGAAGGGCTGGAAGCCAAGGGCGCCGTCTTCGTCGAAGAACTCGACGAGATCCCGGCGGAGCACCGCCAGCAGCCGGTGGTCTTCTCCGCGCACGGGGTGCCGAAGTCGGTCCCTGAGGATGCCCAGGCCCGCAACCTCTTCTACCTCGACGCCACATGCCCGCTGGTGTCCAAGGTCCACAAGCAGGCCATGCGCCACCAGCGCCTCGGCCGTCATGTGATCCTGATCGGCCATGCCGGCCACCCAGAAGTCATCGGCACCATGGGCCAGCTGCCGGAAGGCACGGTCTCGCTGATCGAGACGATCGAGGACGCGGAAGTCTACGTCCCCGCAGATGCCGCCAACCTCGGCTTCGTGACGCAGACGACGCTCTCCGTCGACGACACGGCAGGCGTCATTGCAAAGCTGCATGAGCGCTTCCCGCTGCTGCAGGCCCCGGCGGCCGATTCGATCTGCTATGCGACCACCAACCGCCAGGATGCCGTCAAGGAAGCCGCCCCCGGCTGCGATCTCTTCATCGTCGTCGGCGCCCCTAATTCGTCCAACTCGAAGAGACTGGTGGAAGTGGCTTTGAGGGCAGGGGCGAAACAATCCATGCTGGTGCAGCGCGCCTCCGAGCTGGACTGGGACCAGATCGGCGCCATCGGTACGCTCGGCATTTCGGCCGGCGCTTCTGCGCCGGAGGTGATCGTCGAGGAGATCATCGAGGCCTTCCGTTCCCGCTATGCCGCGACGGTCGAGCTGGCGATCACCGCCGAGGAGACGGAGAACTTCCTGGTCAACAGGGAGCTGCGCAACGTGCCGCTCACCCGCGAAGACATGGCCTTCGTCAACGGGTGACGCGCCGGCCTCCGATAAGGTAGAACAGCCGATGATTCCTGCGGGAAGCGCCGCAGGGCGCCACTGCGGCAGCCCCCTGATCTGTGAGGACCCGAAGTGGCCGTTTATACCGACATGAGCGAAGACGACCTGAGAGCGTTTCTCACCCAGTACGACGTCGGCGAACTGACCTCCTACAAGGGCATCGCCGAGGGTGTCGAGAACTCCAATTTCCTGCTGCATACGACGCGCGAGCCGCTGATCCTGACGCTGTACGAAAAGCGGGTGGAGAAGGCGGACCTGCCGTTCTTCCTGGGGCTGATGCAGCATCTGGCGGCCCATGGGCTATCCTGCCCGCTGCCTCTGCCGCGCAGCGACGGGGAACTGCTCGGCGAGCTTTCCGGCCGCCCCGCCGCCATCATCACCTTCCTGGAAGGCATGTGGCTGAGGAAGCCGGAAGCACGGCATTGCCGCGAGGTGGGCAGGGCCCTGGCCACCATGCATGTTGCCGGCGAAGGGTTCCAGTTGAAGCGCCCGAACGCGCTGTCCCTGGAGGGCTGGAAAGGCCTGTGGCAGAAATCGGCCGAGCGCGCCGACGAGGTCGAACCGGGGCTGCTGGAGGAGATCACCGAGGAGCTCGCCTTCCTCGAGGCGCGCTGGCCGCGCGACCTGCCTTCCGGCGTCATCCATGCCGACCTGTTTCCCGACAACGTCTTCTTCCTGGGCGACGACCTCTCCGGGCTGATCGACTTCTATTTCGCCTGCAACGATTTCTACGCCTATGACGTCGCCATCTGCCTCAACGCCTGGTGCTTCGAGAAGGACGGCTCCTACAATCTCACCAAGGGCATGGCGCTGCTGGAGGGCTACCGGGAGGTGCGGCCGCTCTCGAAAGAGGAAATGGATGCGCTCGCGGTGCTTGCCCGCGGCTCGGCTCTGCGCTTCTTCCTGACCCGCCTCTACGATTGGCTGACGACGCCGGCCGGCGCTCTCGTGGTCAAGAAGGATCCTCTGGAGTACCTGAAGAAGCTGCGCTTCCACCGCGCCATCGTTTCCAGCGTTGAATATGGCCTAGCACCGGATATTGCATCATGAAGCACGTGGACATCTACACCGACGGCGCCTGCTCCGGAAATCCCGGTCCTGGCGGCTGGGGCGCCATCCTTCGCTATGGCGAGGTCCAGAAGGAACTCTTCGGCGGCGAGGCCGACACGACGAACAACCGCATGGAGCTCTTGGCCGCCATCACGGCGCTGGATGCGCTGAAGGACGCCTGCGAGGTCGATCTGCACACCGATAGCAAATACGTCATGGACGGCATCTCGAAATGGATCTTCGGCTGGAAGAAGAACGGCTGGAAGACCGCCGACAAGAAGCCGGTGAAGAATGGAGAGCTCTGGCAGGCGCTCGACAAGGCCAACCAGCGCCACAAGGTCAAGTGGCATTGGGTCAAGGGCCATGCCGGCCATCCGGAGAATGAACGGGCCGACGAACTGGCAAGGCTCGGCATGGCGCCGTTCAAGAAACGCTAGCCACCCGCATGGTGCGGCACGAAGGCGCCTGCGGGCATCCACGAGGGAGGGGTTGAACCATGACGCTGCGCATCATCTCCCTGAACGCCTGGGGCGGCCGTCTCCACGCACCTTTGATCGACTATCTGCGCGAGGCCGATCCCGACGTTCTCTGCCTGCAGGAGGTCACCCGCACCACCGGGCGCACGGACGGTTGGCTCCTCTACCGCGACGGCCCGCTGGAGCTGCCGCAGCGGGCCAACCTCTTTGCCGACCTCCGGACCGCCCTGCCGGATCACGATGCCTTCTTCGCCCCTGTGGCACGCGGTGACCTCTTCGATGGAGACGAAGTGGTGTCGTCGGAGTTCGGACTGGCGACCTTCGTCCGCAGCAGTCGCCCGGTCGTCGGCCAGGCGCTCTCCTTCGTGCACGGGGCCTATTCTGCGGATGACTGGGGTCCGCATCCCCGCTCGCGCAATGCCCATTGCTTCCGCATCTACAGCGCCGAGAGCCGTCGCTTTTTCACGGTCGCCCAGATGCATGGCCTGAGGGAACTGTCGGGAAAGCAGGACACGCCTGCCCGCATCGACCAGGCGCACGCCCTGGCAAGGGTGATCGATCAGGTGCGGCAGCCAAACGACGGCCTGATCGTCTGCGGCGATTTCAACGTGCTGCCCGACAGCCGGACATTCGAGATCCTGGGCGGGTTGGGGCTGACGGACCTCGTCACCGGCCGAGGCTTCACCGACACGAGGACCTCCTGGTACGAGAAGTCCGGTCGCTATGCCGACTACCTTCTTGTGGATGGCGGGGTCGACGTGCAGCGCTTCGATGTCGTCGCGGAGCCGGAAGTCTCCGACCATCGCGCCCTGCTGCTCGACATCGCCTGAATGCGCTTATCCTGTTGCCCTTCGTGGCGTTCTTCTTATTGTGCCCGGACGGGAGATTGCGGAGGTAGCAAATGATCCTTCATTGTGTGTTCTTGAGATTCAAATCTGCCCTGCAGTCCAGCGACAAGCAGGCGCTCTACGAGGAAGTGGCGGCGTTGAAGAGCGTGGTCCCGGGCATGCTGGAGGTCAAATACGGCCCCAACGTCTCTCCGGAGGGGCTGAACGGCGGCTTCCGCGACGGCTTTGTCGTCACATTCGAGAACGCGGATGCTCGCGACGCCTATCTCGTGCATCCGGAGCATGTGGCGGTCGGAGAGCGAATCGTCGCCTCCACGGACGGCGGACTGGCAGGGTTGCTCATCTTCGATCTTGAGGCCTGAAACAAAAAACGGAGCCAGCTGGCTCCGTTTTCATCTTGCCTTGAATCGCAGCTGCTCAGAGCTGTTCGATGATCGCGGCGGCGCTGGAGACGGTCGCCTGGCCGGGGCTCTCCTCGATGTTGAGGGATTTCACCACGCCGTCGTCGACCACCATCGAATAACGCTTGGAGCGGAGGCCGAGGCCGCCGCCGGAGAGGTCGATGTCGAGCCCGAGCGCCTTGGTGAAGGAGGCATCCCAGTCCGACAGGAAGTGGATCTTGCCCATGCCGCCGGAAGACTGCGCCCAGGCGCCCATGACGTGCCAGTCATTGACGGAAACGACGGCAATGTCGTCGACGCCGCGGGCGAGGATCGCATCACGGTTCTCCAGGAACCCCGGGAGGTGATTGAGCGAACAGGTGGGTGTGAAGGCGCCGGGGACGGCAAAGAGCACCACGCGCTTACCCTTGAACAGCTCATCGGTGCTGATTTCCACGGGACCATCCGTCGTCTTCTCCTTGAAGGTCGCGGCTGGCAGCTTGTCTCCGATAGCGATGGTCATGGGCAGGTCTCCTCTTGCGTCGGCGCCTTGGCCGGTGGGCGCACTATAGGTCCCTGCTAATTGAAGGCAAGCGAGGTTTCCATGGCGCGATCGCCGGCAATGACGAGAATTCCCCAGCGCTTGCCGCGCATGTCGTAATTCTTGGGAAGCTTCTCGATCGGGACCTCGAGCGCATAGTCCTCGCCATCCTGGCGCCCGTCCTTGCTGTCGAAGAAGACATGCCCCTGCGGCCCGGTGACGATGACCTGGGGTGGGGCGGCGAGGGCGCCCGGCAGGCGCAGCCTGAGGCGCAGCCTGTCGTTGCCGGTGAGCGCGTAATGGGTCAGCGCAAAGTCGCCTGAAGGGGCTTCGGGAAGCTTTGCCTCCGCCGATGCCAACAGCATGGCTTCCTGAACGGGCGTGGCGCCGGTACCGGCCAGCTGCAGGGCAAAATCCGCCTGGAAGGGGATACAGATGTTGCGGCAGAGACCGACGAAGGCGGACACGCCGATGATCAGGGGTTGTGCCGGGTTCTCGACGCGAAGCTCGAAGGGCAGGGTCACCGGATGGTCGTAGCCGATGTCGCGCAGCGTCCCGTTGTCGATACGCTTGGGCACGGGGTAATCGAGCCGGTCGAGCGTCACGCCGTCATCCGCAGAGACGATGAGCTGCGGCGGTATGCCGGCGTCGCCCGGCTCCTTCCAGTAGGTGATCCAGCCGGGGTTGGGCTCGATCTGTAAGGCACCACGCACGGTGCCGTCCGGGCTCGGGGGCAGGGCCACCAGCCGCATGCGCCCGCCCTCGTTCGTGGCCCAGTCGGTCATCTCTGCCTGCACCGGCACGGCGGACGCCAGCAGCAGGACGAGCAGCGAGGCGATCGAAGTCCTCGGCCGGCGGCTCGCGAAAACGTGTGTGGTTGGGTCAGTGGTCATGGAGGCAATGCTCTATCGGAAGTCTGTCGCACGAACCAGCCATCAGGCGGTGCCGGCTGATCATTTTAGGTTGATTGCCGGAGTGCCTTGCCCCATCTTTCAGTTATCACCAGCCTGGGGCGTGTGCACCGCATCGCCATGACCCGGGAAAAAACGGAGGCGGAAGTCGTGGTAGCTTCTCTACTGGACAAGAGCGAGCGGAGCTTTATGGACGGTCAGTTCCTGATCGCCATGCCAGGCCTGCAGGAAGGCACCTTCGTACGCACCGTGATCTACGTCTGCGCGCATTCGCCGGCCGGCGCCATGGGCTTCATCATCAACCGCCATCAACCCGTTTCCTTCCTCGATGTGCTGGAGCATCTCGACATACTCGGCGGCGAGGACCTCACGAAGTTGTCGAGCGAGGTGCGGCAGCTCCCGGTACTGATGGGCGGGCCGGTGGAATCGGGGCGCGGCTTCGTGCTCCATTCCGACGATTACGTTGGGGAATCCAGCATTCCGGTGACGGACGAGGTCTCCCTGACAGCAACCCTGGACATCATCCGGGCGATCAGCAAGGGCAATGGGCCGAAGCGTGCAACCATGATGCTCGGTTACGCCGGCTGGGGCCCGGGCCAGCTTGAAACCGAGATCGCCAGCAATGGCTGGCTGACCTGTCCCTCCGCCGACGAACTGATTTTCGACCCTTCGGTCGACACCAAGTATGAGCGTGCGCTGGCGCTCCTCGGCATCTCGCCAGCCGCCCTGTCGAGCGAAGCCGGACACGCTTGATCCGCCGCTGCGGCGCGTCGGAACGATGTTTGCGGCCCCGCGTTCTTCTTCCCAACGAGCCATTCCCGGCCGTATCAAGAAGGAGACCTGACATGGGTAGCACTGGCGACAAGATCGAAGGCAAGGCAAACGAACTGGCCGGCAAGGCGCGTCAGGCTGCCGGTGATGCGACCGACAACCACGAGATGGAAGCCAAGGGCGCCGCTCAGGAAGCCAAGGGCCATGGCCAGCAGGCCAAGGGTGAGGTCAAGGACGGCGTCAAGAAGATCGTCGACAAGGCTTGATCTGATTGCCTGAATGAAAAAGCCCGCTCCGGTTGCCGGAGCGGGCTTTTCTGCGTCTGCGGGCTGGAGGTGCTGCGTCAGGCGCGCTTGGTCAGTGGGAACCTTTCCTTCAGCAGCCGAAGCGTCGCCTCGCCGGTGGTCGGCGGGCCGAACAGGAAGCTCTGGCCGAACTGGCAGCCCATCTTCGCCAGCTCCGCCGCGTCCTCGTCGGTCTCGATGCCTTCGGCGACGACGTCCATCTCCAGCGAGCGGGCCATGCTGATTACGGAGCGCAGCAAGACGGCGCGCCGGTCCTGCACATCCTTCACCAGGGCCTTGTCCAGCTTGATCGTGTCGAACGGGAACTGCGTCAGATAGGCCAGCGAGGAATAGCCGGTCCCGAAGTCGTCAAGGGCAAGCCCGAGGCCGATCTCCTTGAGCTTGGTCAGCACTAGGCGGGCCTGCTCGGGGTTTTCCATCATCAGCGACTCGGTCAGCTCGAGCTTGAGCTGGCCAGGATCGCATTCGCTCTTCGCCAGAAGTGCGCGCACGTCGTTGTAGAGATTGTTGTTGAGCAGCTGTGCGCTGGACAGGTTGACCGACAGGAAGATCGGCAGAGCGCCGGTCTGTCGCTGCCAGTCGATCAGGTCGGCCGCGGCGCGCTCCAGGGCAAAGAGGCCCAGCGGTCCGATGAGGTCGGAGGCTTCGGCGATCGGGATGAAGTCCGACGGCGGTATGCTGCCGCGCCGCGGGTGCTCCCAGCGCATCAGCGCCTCGAAGCCCGCGATCTCGCCGTTATCGAGGCGGATGATCGGCTGGTAGGCGAGAGACAGTTCCTTGCGGTCGATGGCGCGTCGCAGGTCGGTTTCGATCTGCAGGCGGTCCGTGCCGGAGGTGCGGAAGATCGGCCGGAACGGCTCGACGCGATTTCCGCCACCGCGCTTGGCGCGGTACATGGCAAGCTCGGCGTCGCTCAGCAGTTCCGTCGAGTTCTCCTGGCGGTCGACCCAGGACGCCAGCCCGATCGAGGCGGTGAGGATGATCTCGCGGTTGGCGAAATTGATCGGCACCATGATCGCCTGCGACACAGCATCGGCGAAGTCCGCCACCTTGGCAGGATCCGGTTCGGAGACGAGGATCAGCCCGAACTGGTCTCCCGACAGCCGTGCCAGCGTATCCTGCGGCCGCAGCAGGCGCCGCAGCCTGCGGGTCAGCGCGATCAGGATGTTGTCGCCGGCGGCGATGCCAAGCGCGTCGTTCACCTGCTTGTAGCGGTCGATGTCGATCGCCAGCACGGTCGGGCGCACGTTGGGATTTGTCGAGGCGAGCGTCAGCACGGACTGCAGGCGGTCGAGGAAGACCTGCCGGTTGGGAAGCCCGGTCAGATTGTCGTGCATGGCATCCTGCAGCAGCCGCTCCACCGAGTTCTTCTGTTCGGTGATGTCGACGATCGTCCCGACGCAGCGGATGATTTCGCCGTTCGAGCCGAGCACGGGCCGGGCGCGGATCTGCAGCCAATGGAAATGGCCGTCTTCTGCCCTGATGCGGAATTCGTGGCTGAGCCGCCCGCGCCGATGCTCGAGCAGAACGTCGAGGGTCGCCTTGAACCGGTCGCGGTCGTCGGGGTGCAGCCGGGGCAGCCAGTTGCGGACCGGGCCGTGCATCGTGCCGGCCGACAGGCCGAGCTTGCCGGACAGGTCAGGCGTCGTCACCACCCGGTCGCGGGCGACGTCCCAGTCCCAGACGGTGTCGCCGGAGCCGGTGAGCGCCAGCGACTGGCGTTCGAGGTCCGAAAACAGGCCCTGCTGGTAGGCGCCGCCGGCAAAGGCGTGCTGCATGACGGTAAAGCCGATCAAGAGCACGATCAGCACCAGGCCGCCGCCGAGCGCCGGCTGGATGATGTCGTTGTCGAGCTGCCCCGTCACGGTCAGCCAGCCGCCGAACAGCCAGACGAGGATCAGTGCCCAGGTCGGCACCAGCAGGATCGCCCGGTCGTAGCGGCTCAGACCCAGGTAGAAGATCAGCAGGATGCCGCAGGTTGCGGTGAGCGCGAAGGAAAGCCTGGCGATCCCCGAGGCGATCGACGGATCGTAGATGGCGACGCCGAAGAGGAGGCCGAGCCCGAGCACCCACGCGAGCGTCGCGTATCCGAGATGCACGTGCCATCGGTTCAGGTTGAGATAGGTGAAGAGGAAGATCACCAGGCTGGAGGCGAGCGCCACCTCCGCGCCGGCCCGCCAGATACGCTGGTCGCTGGCGGTGATGCTGATCAGCTTGTCGAGGAAGCCGAAGTCGACGCAGATATAGGCGAGAACCGCCCAGGCGAGCGCTGCCGCGGCCGGCAGCATCGAGGTCCCCTTCACCACGAAGAGGATCGTCAGGAACACCGCCAGGAGGCCGGCGATCCCGAGCACGATGCCGCGATAGAGGGTGAAGGCGTTGACGGTGTCCTTGTAGGCGGCCGGCTCCCAAAGGTAGAGCTGCGGCAGGGTCGGTGTCGAAAGCTCGGCGACGAAGGTGATGACGGAACCGGGGTTGAGCGTGATGCGGAAGACGTCGGCATCCGGGCTCTGCTCCCGGTCGAGCGCGAAACCCTCGCTCGGCGTGATCGCGATGATCCGCTGCGAGCCGAGGTCGGGCCAGAAGATCTTCGATCCCGCCAGTCGGAAATGCGGCGCGACGATCACCCGCTCGAGCTGTTCCTCCGAGACGTTGGCAAGCGAGAAGACGGCCCAGTCGCCATTGTGATCGGGAGAGCTGGCACGCACTTCGATGCGGCGGCGGATGCCGTCCGCACCGGCGGCCGTGGATACCTGGAAGGCTTCCCCCTGGTTGGTGTGGATGTCCGTCATCGCCGTCAGATCGAGGGCGGTGTCGTCACGCGAGATCTTCACCGGCTCTGACGACAGCGCCGCAGGGACCTGGCCGAGCAATCCTGCCGCCAGTGTGATCATCAGCATCATCACCCAGCGGAGACCCGCCATGTTTCTGTAGCGGGCGGTCATGGCCTCATCATCTTCCCGAATTCACCATCTTCCGGCAGTCGCGAGAACATCACGTGATCCCGCCACTCGCCGTTGATCTTGAGATACTGTCGCAAAAGACCTTCCCGCTCGAATCCGGTTTTTTCCAATAACCGGACACTCTTCCAGTTTTCCGGGATACAGGCTGCTTCGATCCGGTGCAACTGAAGTTGGCCGTAGATGTAGGGGATGGCAATTTTAAGGGCGGATTCCATGTGTCCCTGGCCCGCATGGCGCTCGCCCATCCAGTAGCCGATCATGCAGCTCTGCGCCGCGCCGCGCCGGATATAGCCGATGGTCAGCCCCCCGAGCAGCGTCATGCCTGGCCGCTCGAACAACAGGAGAGGCACGGAGTGTCCGGCCCGGTGTTCGTCGACGCCGCGATCGACCCTGGCACGGAAGGAGGACGCCGTCAGCTCGTCGTCGCGCCACCGCGGTTCCCACGGCTGCAGGAAGCCACGGCTTTCGGAGCGGAGGCTGTGCCACTGGCCGTAGTCGCCATGGCGGGCGAGACGCAGGAGGTGGGCATCGCCATAAAGAAGCGGGCCTTCCGGCTGCCGTGACAAAAACCGAAACATCGATCTCGTCATGTCCCACTCCAGAAGCTCATCGGGCCGCGGACGCTCCCGGTTGACGTGAAGTGCCGAAAACTCCGACACTGGAGGCAGTCCCCGGACGGGGCTGCGGGACGGCTGCCGGCTGGCTGCCTCGTGGATAGTGTTCCGGACAGCCAGCAGGATCCCTAGCCGGCGGCCCGCTGCTTCTTGGTCGCCTGAAGGGTGAGCGCTGCGGACAGTTCCTCCATCGGCGGAAGCTTCTCGATCGGACCGACGGCCGAGAGCGTTGGAACAGTGTCGAAGAACAGCCGGCCGGACAGGTCCGTCAGGCGCTCGGAGGTGATGCCCTCGAGCCGCTCCATCAGTTCATTGTTCGGAATCGGGCGCCCGTAGAGGATCATCTGCCGGGCGATCTGGCCCGCCCGTGCGGCGGGGCTTTCCTGGCCCATCAGCAGCTGGGCGCGGATCTGCGCCCGGGCCCGGTCGATTTCCTGGGTGTGGATGGTTTCCGACGCCTTGCGCAGTTCCTCGATGATCACCGGAACGAGGCTTGGAATATCTTCGCCGCCGGTCGCGGCATGGATGCCGAAGATGCCGGTATCGGAGAAGCCCCAGTGGAAGGCGTAGACGGAATAGCAAAGGCCGCGGTGCTCGCGCACCTCCTGGAACAGCCGCGAGGACATGCCGCCGCCCAGCACATTGGCGAGGATCTGCGAACAGTAAAAGTCCCGCATGTGGTAGGCCTTGCCCTCGAAGCCGAGCAGGATCTGTGCGTCCATGAGATCGCGCACTTCGCGCGTCTCGCCGCCGAGATAACGGGCCGCCTCCAGAACGGGAGGCGCGCTCGGCGTTTGCGGCAGCGTCGCGAAGCGCTCCTCCACCTGCTTGCAGAAGACGTCGTGATCGACGGCGCCGGCAGCCACGACGAACATCCGGTCGGTGGTGTAATTGCGCGACAGATAGTTGCGGATCTGCCCGGACGCGAAGCTTTGCACTCTTTCGGGCGTGCCGAGGATCGGCCGGCCGATCGTCTGGCCGAGATAGGCGACCTCGGAGAACTTGTCGAAGACGACGTCGTCGGGCGTATCGTTCGCCGCGCCGATCTCCTGCAGGATCACATGCTTCTCGCGTCGCAGCTCTTCCTCGTCGAAGAGCGATTCCGTTAGGATGTCGGCGAGAAGATCGACCGCCAGCGGAACATGGTCCTTCAGCACGCGGGCATAATAGGAGGTCGTTTCGGTCGAGGTTGCGGCATTCAGTTCGCCGCCGACGTTCTCGATTTCTTCGGCGATGTCGCGGGCGCTGCGCCGCGCCGTTCCCTTGAAGGCCATGTGCTCGAGGAGGTGGGCAATGCCATGCTCCTCTTCCGTCTCGTTACGCGATCCGGATTTGATCCACACTCCGAGGGCAACGCTCTCCAGATGGGGCATGGCCTCGGTTACGACCGTCAACCCGGAAGAAAGCCGAGTCATTTGCACATTCATTGCTTGTCTTTCTGGCACCGCCGCCACTCACTTGCCTGCTCGGGCGTGTCCGCCGATGAAGTTTTCGACGTCCTTCAGCTCTGCAGGCAGGATGTCGAAGTGCTCCTCCCTGGTCATGAGATCGGCGAGCCATGATGGAAGCGCCGGGTCAATTCCGCAAGCGGATTTTACCGGCGCCGGGAATTTGGCCGGATGGGCCGTCGAAAGCGTCACCATCGGGCTGTTGCTCCGGGCGTGCTTCCTGGCAACGAAGACGCCCGTCGCCGTATGCGGGTCGATGAGGTAGCCGGTCTCGGCCAGCGTCTCCCGGATCGTCTCGGCCACCTGCTTCTCCGTGGCCCGGGCAGCCCGGAACTCCTTGCGGATCGCCTTCAGCGCCTCCGGCTGGATTTCGAATGCTCCGGATTGCCGAAGGCTCGCCATGGCCGAGCGCACGGCGGCGGGATCACGCCCATAGGCCTCAAACAGCAGCCGCTCGAAGTTCGAGGAGATCTGGATGTCCATCGAGGGCGAGGTCGTCGCCTTGACGCCGCGCATCTCGTAGCGCCCGGTCTTCAGTGTCCGGGCAAGGATGTCGTTGTCGTTGGTGGCGATCACCAGCCGGTCGATCGGCAGGCCCATGCGCTTGGCCACATAGCCGGCGAAGATGTCGCCGAAATTGCCGGTCGGCACCGTGAAGGACACCTTCCGGTCCGGACCGCCGAGCGCAACGGCTGCCGTGAAGAAGTAGACGACCTGCGCCATGATCCGACCCCAGTTGATGGAGTTGACGCCGGAAAGCTGCACGCGGTCGCGAAAGGCGACATCGTTGAACATCTCCTTCACCAGGTGCTGACAATCGTCGAAATTCCCCTCGATCGCCAACGCATGGACATTGGCCTCGGTCGACGTGGTCATCTGGCGCTGCTGCACCGGCGAGACCTTGCCCTTGGGGAAAAGGATGAAGATATCGGTCCGATTGCCGCCGGCAAACGCGTCGATCGCTGCGCCGCCGGTATCGCCGGAGGTGGCGCCGACGATGGTGGCACGCTCGCCGCGCTCCGCCAGCACATAGTCCATCAACCGGGCCAGCAACTGCATGGCGACATCCTTGAATGCCAGCGTCGTGCCATGGAAGAGTTCGAGCACGAAATCGTTCGGTCCCGTCTGCACCAGCGGTGCGACTGCCGGATGCCGGAAGGTCGCATAGGCGTCGTCGATCATCGACCGCAGCTTCTCGGCCGGAATTTCGTCGCCGGTGAAGTGGCTCAGGATCGTGAAGGCGACCTCCTGGTAGGTCTTGCCACGCAGGTCGCGGATCTGCCGCTTGGTCAGCACCGGCCACTCGCGCGGCACGTAGAGCCCTCCGTCGCGGGCAAGTCCGGCCAGCAAGGCGTCACGGAAGCCGAGTGCGGGAGCCTCTCCACGGGTAGAAATGTATTCCACGACCTTGAATCCCTAATCGATTTTTGTTTGCGCCGCTGATATAGACCATGAAAATCCACGGCGAAAGGCCGGAAGAACTCATCTTCCGTACGCCGCAGGTGGACAGGATAAGATGTTGAGAAGGGTGAGTTCAGTGTTTGGCACGGTAACGCGCAGGCTTTTGTCGGTTTCTCTCCTGGCCCTGGTTGCCGGTTGCAACTCCTCTTCGCCCACCTCGGGGCTGACCTCTGCAGCGCCAGGCGCACAGGCCGAGACGGCGATGCCCGTCGTACAGGCCTTCTGCCCGCCGGTGGTGATGCGCGAGGAGACGGCGGTCTACCAGACCTATGCACGCGGCGGCCAGGACGACCCGGAGAAGCTGATCTACCAGGCCTCGCTGGCCGACGCGACGCGCCAGTGCACCGCCAATGAAACCACGATCACCATCAACGTCGTGGCCCAGGGCCGTGTCGTTGCGGGTCCTGCGGTGACCGCCGGCCAGATCACCCTGCCGGTGCTGGTGGAAGTCGTCGATGGCGACAACGTCATCTACTCGCAGAAGGTGAGCTTCCCGGTCGAAATGCCGGCCGCCGGTACGCAGTTCATCTTCAGCAAGCCGGATGTGCAGATCCCCAATGCGCAGGGGGGCGCCTCGCGCTTCACTCGCGTCCGACTCGGCTTCGACATTCCCGCGAAAAGATAACGCGCCGCGAAGGCGCCTGCCGTCAGACCGCGTCGGCCCACTCGCCGAGCGCCGCAACCACCGCAGGCAGATCCGTCATGCGCGCGATCACCGTTTCGGCGCCGGCCTCCGTCAGGCGGTCGGCGTGGCTCGGGTAGGTATGCGAGGCGCCGGTAAAGCCGACGACGCGCATGCCCGCCGCAGCGGCTCCGTGGATGCCGTGGACCGAATCCTCGATCACCAGCACCTTCTGCGGCGAGACGTCGAACTGCTTGGCCGCATGCAGGAAGATATCCGGCTTCGGCTTGACGCGGTCCGGCCCGAGATCCTTCGCAGAAAAGATGTGCGGCTCGAAATACGGCTTCAGCCCGACCTTCTCCAGCATCATGTCCAGCCGGTGCATGCTGGAATTGGAGCAGATGCAGCGCTGCGTCGACAGGCGCGCCAGCGCGAATTTGACGCCCTCGATGATCTTCACGTCGCGGGCAAGCCGCGCGTCGAGCAGCTTTTCCGACTTGTCGATCAGCGAGGCCGAGAGCGGAATATCGGCTTCCTTCTCCACCTGCAGCAGGATGTTGCGCCAGGTCATGCCCGCAAAGCGCTCGCCCATTTCCTCGGTGCTGATCGGATAGCCGGCTTCCGTCAGCAGGCGTGATTCCACCTGTGCCGCGATGATTTCGGAATCGACGAGCACGCCGTCGCAATCGAAGATGATGAGGTCGAAGCCGTTCATGGAAATGCCTTTTCGAAGCTGAGGCGGGTCTTTTATACGATGGGGTCCCGATGCTCAACTCTCGCGCCGGCAGGGCAGGGAAGAGCGCAGCGGGAGGCTCGGAGGGTTTTGGCCGGCTGCCGGCCTCAGGCGTCGGGGCCGATCGGTCCCGCGGGAAAGAGCGACAGGAACATCCGCTCTCCCTCGGGCTTGAACAGCACCGCGCGGCTGTCGCCGCTGCGCCGTGCCCAGCCCTCCGCCAGAAAATGCGCCAGCAATGCCTTGCCGACCACGCCCGCCAGATGCGAGCGCCGCTCGCTCCAGTCGAGGCAGGACTTGCAGAGCGGCCGCCGGGAGGAGGTCGGCGCGTTCAGGGTGATGCCGACCTCGGAAAGCCGTCGCTTGCCCTCGGGCGTCAGGCTCAGTTCCGTGCCGTCGGCGCGGATCGCGCCGCTGGCGATCAGGCTGTCGAGCATCCGGACGCCATAGTCGCCGGCGAGGTGATCGTAGCAGACGCGCGCCTTGCGCAGCGCCGGATCCTTGGGTCCCGGCCGGTGGCGCAGATGGCCCCGGCTGGCGGCAAACCCCATGATCGCCTCCAGCAGTGCGCCTGTCTGCGCGTCCGCCAGCGCAAAATAGCGGTGCCGTCCCTGCTTGCGCTGCGAGATCAGCCCGCCGTCCTCGAGCTTCGAGAGGTGCGAACTGGTCGTCTGCAGGGTCACCCCGGCCGCCTGCGCCAGCTCCGTCGCCGTCAGCGCCTGACCGCCCATCAGCGCCGTCAGCATGTTGGCGCGGGCGGGATCGCCGATCAGCGTTCCGATGCGGGCAATGTCTGGACCTTCTTTCATGGTTCGATCGTAGCCGAAGCATTCCCGCCGATCAACAGGCTATCGTGGCAGGACATCAAAGGAGACGACCATGATCACCTGCTTCATCCGCTATGAGATCGACCCCTTTCGCAAGGACGCCTTCGCGGCCTATGCCCGCACCTGGGGTGAGGCGATCCCGCGCTGCGGCGCCGGTCTGATCGGCTACTTCGGCCCGCACGAAGGCTCCGCGACGACCGCCTACGGCGTCTACAACATAGAAAGCCTCGCCGCCTACGAAGCCTATCGGGCACGGCTTGCCGCCGACCCGCTTGGCCGCGAGAACTACGAGTTCGCGCAGCGGGAGCGCTTCATCCTGAAGGAGGATCGCATCTTCCTGAAGAACCTGTCCCTGCCGCACGGCCCGCAGGTGAAGCCATGATCGCCGTCATCTTCGAAGTCCTGCCCTACATGGGGGAGCGGCACCGATACCTGGATCTCGCCGGTGACCTGCGCGCCGAACTGGAGAAGGTCGATGGCTTCATCTCCATCGAGCGCTTCGAAAGCCTGACTCTGCGCGGCAAGCTCCTCTCGCTCTCCTTCTGGCGCGACGAGGAGGCGGTCCGCCAGTGGCGCACCCTGGAGGTGCACCGGGCGGCGCAGCAGGCCGGCCGCAACGGCATCTTCGCCGACTACCGCCTGCGCATCGGCCACGTCGTGCGCGACTACGGCATGTTCGAACGCGCCGAGGCGCCGGAGGACAGCAAGGCAGTGCATGCGGCGTGATCAGGGATGCTCCGCGCTACAGCCTCGTCTTCATTGAAAGAATTGCGAACCGCAGGATTGGCAGGTCATGGATGACGACATCCCAGATCACATCGTTTACGATGCGATGATACTGGTGTCGCAGGATGTTACCCATGCCGCGTATCGAGGGCCATGGAACTTCCGGAGCCTGCTCCAGGAGCTCAGACGGTATGTGCCTACTGGCTTCCGATACGATTTCGATCGCCCGCTGTATGGCAAGTTGCAGCATGTAGTCGTTGTCGAAATCGACGCGGCCCTTTCCGACCAGCGATCGATCGATCACCGCAATCATGTCCAGGATGTCGTCAAGAAACAGTTCGATATCGCGTGCCATCAGAAGATCCGGATCGCAGAGTTTTCGATCCTGTCTTTCAGTCGAGCGTGCAAGCTGTTTCGCGTCGTCAGGTCCACCTCGGTATCAAGTTCCTCCTCGAGGAAGAGCTTGATACCGGTCAGGTCGACAAGTGAGAACTTCTTCGCCGGGTCATAATCGATAAACAGATCCAGATCGCTCGAGGCGCTTGCCTCGTCGCGGGCCACCGATCCGAAGAGATAAAGCGACGTGGCGCCGAGCGCCCGGATGGCGTCGGCCTGTGCCGTCAGCTTCTCGATCGCCTCTCTTTTCCTCATGCGCTGATTTTACAGCAGTCGCGGTCTGGTGGCCATAGCGCCAAATATTCCCGAAATCCGACGCCACCTTCAGGCTTTGGTAACCAACATAGGTAACCATAACAGTCAGTAAAAACAGTCCCGAGTAAGCGTAAGAGCGAGTATCCCATGGCAGCAGTCCTTCCGATTGCCGATCTGCGTCAGCAGGCTCGGCCATCCACCTGGCTCAATACCATCATCAAGGGCGATTGCGTCGCCGCACTCGAGGCGCTGCCCGACCAGTCGGTCGATGCGATCTTTGCCGATCCTCCGTACAACCTGCAGCTCGGCGGTGCGCTTCACCGTCCGGATCAGTCGCTGGTCGATGCGGTCGACGACGAATGGGACCAGTTCGCCTCCTTCGAGGTCTATGACGCCTTTACCCGCGCCTGGCTGCTCGCCTGCCGCCGCGTGCTGAAGCCGAACGGCACCATCTGGGTGATCGGCTCCTACCACAACATCTTCCGCGTCGGCGCCATGCTGCAGGACCTGAACTTCTGGCTCCTGAACGACATCGTCTGGCGCAAGACCAACCCGATGCCCAACTTCAAGGGCCGCCGGTTCCAGAACGCTCACGAGACGATGATCTGGGCCAGCCGCGATGCCAAGGCGAAGTCCTATACCTTCAACTACGATGCGCTGAAGGCCTCCAACGACGACGTCCAGATGCGCTCCGACTGGCTGTTTCCGATCTGCTCCGGCGGCGAACGCCTGAAGGGCGAGGACGGCAAGAAGGTGCATCCGACCCAGAAGCCCGAGGCGCTGCTCGCCCGCGTCATCATGGCCTCCACCAAGCCCGGCGACGTCATCCTCGATCCCTTCTTCGGCACCGGCACCACCGGCGCCGTCGCCAAGCGTCTGGGCCGCAACTTCGTCGGCATCGAGCGCGAGCAGGACTACATCGATGCCGCCACCGCCCGCATTGCAGCCGTCGAGCCGCTCGGCAAGGCGGAACTGACGGTGATGACCGGCAAGAAGGCCGAGCCCCGTGTCGCCTTCAACACGCTGGTCGAAAGCGGCCTGGTCAAGCCCGGTCAGGTGCTGACGGACGCCAAGCGTCGCTGGAGCGCCATCATCCGCGCCGACGGCACGCTGGCTGCCGGCGGCGATGCGGGCTCCATCCATCGCCTCGGTGCAAAGGTCCAGGGGCTCGACGCCTGCAACGGCTGGACCTTCTGGCACTTCGACGACGGCAAGGCGCTCCGCCCGATCGACGACCTGCGGGCCGTCATCCGCAGCAATCTCGGCAATCTCGGCTGACGATCCACCGGCCGCGAGCAGATATTCGCCTTCCGGTTTTTGTACCTCCAGTCCCGGAAGGGAATAAAATGACGCCCGGAGGAGGTTGACCTCCGGGCGTCATGTCTTGTCGTCAGGCGGCGATCCCGAAGGAGGCAAGGTCCGTCTTCAGTTTCGCCGCATCGGTGAAATGCACCGCCTGCCAGCCGGCGGCCCTGGCTCCCTCGACGTTGGCAAGAGAGTCGTCGATGAAGAGCGTCGACTGCGGTTCCAGGCCGAAATCCCGCGCATGCTTTTCGTAGATCTCGCGGTCCGGCTTGATCAGCGCGATCTCGCCCGAGACCGTGACGCCGCGCGGCTTGTTGAGGAACGGATACATTTCGCGGGCGTGGCGGAAGGTGTCGGCCGCGAAATTCGTCAGCATCGTCACGTCCCGGCCTTCCTCGATCAGCCCTTCCATGATCTTGACGCTGTCCTCATAGGCATAGGGCACCATCTCCGGCCAGTATTTGCGGAAGGCGCGGATCTGCTCCTCGCGCTCCGGAAACGTCCCGATCAGCAGGGCCTCGGCCTCGCTCCACGAGCGGCCGCGGTCCTGCTCCAGGTTCCATTCATGGGTGCAGACGTTGGCGAAGAACCAGGCGCGCTCCTCCGCGTCGGGAATGACCCGGCTGAAGGGGAGGTTGGGGTCGTAGTGGATCAGCACCTTGCCGATGTCGAAGACGATATGTTTGATCGGGCCTGCCATCTGGGTTCCTTGCTAGCTTGGGTGTGGTTCGAAGGCGCGTGGAATAGCCTGCGCGATTACCTTTTTCATGACGGTCGGCAGCGCCTGCGCATGAAGATTGGTCACCGGCTCCCACCAGCCCGGATCCGGAAGTCCCACCTCGGCAGTCACTGCGCGAAATACGCTGAGGCGGAGCTCGAAATGGGTAAAGACGTGGACGATGGTGCCGCAGCTTTCCCACCCGGCGGGGAAGGGCGCATGCTCGATCGTCTGGCCGCCGTCGAGCCGTGCGGTCCAGGCGGTGGTCGGCACTTCCGTCATGCCGCCCAGCAGCCCGCTCTCCACGCGCCGCCGCAGCAGGATGGCGCCCTCCGGATTGACCGCGACGAAGGCTGCACCGAACCGCACCGGCTTCTCCTTCTTCGCGGCCTTCACCGGAAAACGTTCCGGATCGTGCTCGGCAAGAGCCAGGCAGCGATCGTTGAGAGGACAGAGGGCACAGGCCGGACGCTTCGGCGTGCAGATCGTCGCGCCGAGATCCATCATCGCCTGCGCAAAGTCGCCGGGCCGATCCTGGGGCGTCAGCTCCGCCACGTGCCGCTTCATCTCCGGCTTCGAACCGGGCAGGGGCGCGTCGATTGCGTAGAGCCGCGAGATCACCCGCTCGACATTGCCGTCCATCACCGCCGAGGGCCGGTTGAAGGCGATGGCGGCAACCGCAGCAGAGGTATAGTCGCCGATGCCCGGCAGGCGGCGCAAACCCGCCTCGGTGTCCGGGAAGACGCCGCCATGCTCGCTGGCGACGGCCTCGGCGCATTTCTTCAGGTTGCGGGCGCGGGCATAGTAGCCAAGCCCCGCCCAGGCCGCCATGACGTATTCGGTGGGCGCCGCCGCGAGATCGGCGACCGTCGGCCAGAGCCCCAGGAATTTGGCGAAATAGGGCTTCACTGCCTGCACGGTCGTCTGCTGCAGCATCACCTCGGAAAGCCAGATGTGATAAGGGTCCGGCCGCAGCCCCTGTGCGGAAGCCTTGGGCGGCACACGCCAAGGCAGTTCGCGATGGTGCCGGTCGTACCATGCGAGAAGTGTCCGGTTCATGGCCTGAAGATCGTTCACGCGCGCTGGAAAAGCCTGTGCTTCTGTTCTAAAGGCTCTCTATCGCCGAGATGCCTTGGAGCGTCAACGATAGAGCCGGCCTCAGTCCCATCCAGAGAACTGCCTTAGCCGCACAGACCTTATGACGGAGATCGAGCATGGCCCGTGATGCAAAGCCGTTTCGCCCCCGGCGCGAGATGCAGATCGCCGAATTGGCCAACGGCATCATCGATCCGGTGCTGGCGCGCCGCGCCGGCATTTCCACGGCGCTCCTCGGCTCCTGGGACGAGATCGCCGGCGAGCAGTTTGCCGATTGCAGCCGCCCGGAGAAGATCGCCTGGCCGCGCCGGGATGCCTCCGACGAGGCGGGAGGTTATCGGCCGGGTGTCCTGACGATCGCCTGCGAGGGCGCGCAGGCGCTCTTCCTGACCCATGCCCAGGGCGAGCTGATCGCCCGCATCAACGCCTTCTTCGGCTTTCCGGCCGTCCATCAGATCCGCATCGTCCAGAAGCCCGTCTCCCAGACGGCGAAGCATCGTCCCCGGCCGCAGCCGTTGAAGGGCGAGGCGGCAAGACGCCTGGACGGGATGATGGAGGGGATCGAAGGCGATGCACTGAAAAAGGCGGTTGCCCGTCTCGGCACCGCCGTCCTGCAGAAGAAGCGCTGATCCCGTACAGCTGCCGTTCAGCTGGCGCGTGTCACAAAGCTTTGAAGGATTTAACTCTTCGCCACCTTGTTCCTGTCTTGAGGGCACGATACGGAATGGCGACCTTTATTTGCACTCTAAGGCAGGTGTCCGATGACGATGACCGAAACCACCATCACCCGGCGCGCACTCATGGGCGGCGTCGCAGCGGCAGCCCTGGTGCTGGCGTTGCCCCTCTCGGCGACCGAAGCCTTCGCCCAGGAAATGCCCGAGTCGCAGGGCGAAGTGGATATGACCGAGGCTCTGAAGCTCGGCCCGCTGCCGGAAATGGCGATCGGCGAGGAGAACGCCCCGGTTCAGATTATCGAGTACATGTCGATGACCTGCCCGCATTGCGCGACCTTCCACAACACGACCTTCGACGAGATCAAGACGAAGTACGTCGACACCGGCAAGGTCCGCTTCATCATCCGCGAGTTCCCCTTCGATCCGCGCGCGGCGGCCGCCTTCATGCTCGCCCGTTGCAACCCGTCGAACCCGCAGGAAGCGAGCACGCCGGAGCAGTATTTCCCGATGGTCTCGATGCTGATGAAGCAGCAGAACACCTGGGCGGCGGCGGAAGACGGCCGTGCGGCACTCCTGCAAATGTCCAAACTGGCCGGTTTCTCACAGGAGACTTTCCAGGCCTGCTTGACGAACCAGCAACTTCTCGATGATGTGAACGCAACGATGAAGCGTGGTGCCGATGAATTCGGCGTCAATTCGACGCCGACCTTCCTCATCAACGGCGAACGCTATGCGGGGGCCATGTCTGTTGAAAGCATGTCGGCTCTTATCGACAGCTTGCTCTGAGACCGTTCATGATCTGACCGGCGGCGGCACCCCTGTGTCCGCCGCCCGCCCTTGGTGCGCCGCATGAAGTTCAACAAGCTGCGCGTCCTCGGTTTCAAGTCCTTCGTCGAACCGACCGAGTTCATCATCGAGCGCGGCCTGACCGGCGTCGTCGGCCCCAACGGCTGCGGCAAGTCGAACCTCGTCGAGGCGCTGCGCTGGGTGATGGGGGAAAACTCCTACAAGAACATGCGCGCGTCCGGCATGGACGACGTGATCTTTTCCGGCTCCGGAAACCGGCCGGCCCGCAACACCGCCGAAGTTGCCCTCTTCCTCGACAATTCGGATCGCACGGCGCCTGCCGCCTTCAACGATTCCGACGAGATCCAGGTGTCGCGCCGCATCGAGCGCGAGAACGGCTCCGTCTATCGAATCAATGGCAAGGAAGCCCGCGCCAAGGATGTCCAGCTCCTGTTTGCCGACGCTTCCACGGGCGCCCGCTCGCCCTCGATGGTCGGGCAGGGGCGCATCGGCGAGCTCATCAACGCCAAGCCGCAGGCGCGCCGGCAGTTGCTGGAAGAGGCCGCCGGCATTTCCGGCCTGCATTCGCGCCGTCACGAGGCCGAACTGCGGCTGCGCGGCGCCGAAGGCAATCTCGAACGGCTGGAGGACATCACCGCCCAGCTCGAAAGCCAGATCGAGAGCCTGAAGCGGCAGGCGCGACAGGCCAACCGCTTCAAGATGCTGTCGGCCGACATTCGCGCCCGCGACGCCATGCTGCTCCACATCCGCTGGGCGCAGGCGAGTGAAGCCGAGCTCGAGGCGGAAACGGCGCTTAACCAGGCCACCATGGTCGTCGCCGAAAAGGCGCAAGGACAGATGGAGGCGGCAAAAGCGCAGGCGATTGCCAGCCTGAAGCTGCCGGAACTGCGCGAGGAGGAGGCGAGGGCGGGCGCCGCCCTGCAGCGCATCCAGATCGCCCGCACTCAACTCGACGAGGAGGCGGGCCGCCTCCTGAAACGTCGCGACGAACTGTCCCGCCGGCTCCTGCAGCTGGCCGAAGACATCCGCCGCGAAGAACAACTCGCCGCCGACAATGCCGGCTTCCTCGCCAAGCTCGACGAGGAAGAGCAGGAGATCAACGACATTTTGGCCGATCCCGGCGCAGAAGCCGAGGAGGTGCGGGAAGCCTTCGAGGCCGCAGCGGCAGCGCTGGCGGAGAGCGAGCGGCTGTTTGCCGCCGTCACCGCCGAACGCGCGGAGGCGGCCGCCTCCCGCACCCAGCTGGAGCGGCAAATCCGCGACCTCGCTGAGCGCCGCCAGCGGCTCGACCGGCAGATGCAGGATGCTGAAGCGGAACTGGAAGCGATATCGGAACGGCTGTCGGCGCTCGACGACCCGGCCGAACGCCGTGAAGTGGTCGACGCGGCGGAATATGCCGTTGAGGAAGCCGCCGCCGCGGCCGAAGACGTCGAGGGCGCCCTGGCCGGCGCGCGATCCGCAGAGGTCGAAGCCAGGCGGCCCGTCGATGCGGCCCGGTCGCAGTTGAATGGCCTTGAGACCGAGGCGCGCACGATCTCCCGCATGCTGGCGGCCGGTGAAGTGTCCGGCGGTTTTCCGGCGGTCGCGGAAGCGATCCGGGTCGATCGCGGCTACGAGGCCGCCCTTGGCGCCGCGCTGGGTGACGACCTGGAGAGTTCCACCGACCCGGCAGCACCCGCCTTCTGGACCGTCAATGGCGACGCCTCGGCCGACCCCGCGCTTCCAGGCGGCTGCGAGCCGCTGCTGTCTCGGGCCTCCGCGCCGCCGGAACTGACGCGCCGTCTGGCGCAGATCGGCGTGGTCGCCGCAGAAGATGCCGCCCGCCTGATGGCGGAGCTCAAGCCCGGCCAGCGGCTGGTGACGCCGGAGGGGGCGGTCTATCGCTGGGACGGGCATGTCGCGGGGTCCGAAGCGCCCGGTGCGGCAGCCCTCAGGCTTTCCCAGAAGAACCGCCTCTCGGAACTGGAGACCGAGCTGGACGAGGCAAGGATCATCCTCTCCGACGCCGAGGCGGCTCTCTCCGACGCCGCGGGGCGCATTGCTGCCGAGGAAGCGCGTCTTGCCGATGCCCGCGACCGCAGCCGCATCGCCACCCGCCAGCTTGCCGAAGCGCGCGAGGCGCTGGCTGCGGCCGAGCGCGCCGCCGGCGATCTGCTGCGCCGCCGCGACGTGGTGACGGAGGCCGCCAGTCAGGTCCGGTCGCAGATCGAGGACGTTCACCTTCAGGAGGAGAACGCCCGCATCGAACTCGAAGACGCGCCCGACCTCTCCGGCATCGATCAGCGCCTGCGCGACCAGCAACTGGCGGTGGCGACGGACCGCAGTGTGCTGGCGGAGGCCCGCGCCCGTTACGAAGGCCTCAGCCGCGAGACCGAAGCCCGTCGCCGCCGCCTGGCCGCCATCGCCCAGGAGCGCTCTGCGTGGCAGGCGCGTGCGGAGAGCGCCGAGAACCATGTCGCGACGCTGCGCGACCGCGAGCAGGAGGCCCGCGAGGAGATCGCCGATCTGGAGGCGGCGCCGGAAGAATTCGACGAGAAGCGCCGCAGCCTGCTGTCGGAATTGCAGAAGGCGGAGGAGACGCGCCGCACCGCCGCCGATCGCCTCGTCGAAGCCGAGACCCGCCAGCGCGACGCCGACCGCGTCGCCACCACGGCGCTCGCCGAACTGGCGGAAGCCCGCGAAAAGCGCGGCCGCGCGGAGGAGCGCCTGGTGTCATCGGCGGAGCGGCGCCACGAGGCTGAACTGCGCATTCAGGAGACGCTGAGCGTCGCCCCGCATGAGGTTCTGCGGCTGGCCGGTGTCGCTCCCGGTGCGGCGCTTCCCGATGTCCGCGACATCGAGCGCGAGGTCGACCGGCTGAAGATGGAGCGCGAGCGTCTCGGCGCCGTCAACCTGCGTGCGGAGGAGGAGCAGAAGGAGCTTTCCGACAAGCTCGACGCGCTGATCCGCGAGCGCGACGACGTGATCGATGCGATCCGCAAGCTGCGCGGCGCGATCCAGAGCCTCAACCGCGAGGGCCGTGAACGCCTGCTCGCGGCCTTCGAGGTGGTCAACGCGGAGTTCCAGCGCCTCTTCACCCACCTGTTCAACGGCGGCACGGCCGAGCTGCAGCTGATCGAAAGCGATGACCCGCTGGAAGCCGGCCTCGAGATCCTCGCCCGCCCGCCGGGCAAGAAGCCGCAGACGATGACGCTGCTTTCCGGCGGCGAGCAGGCGCTGACCGCCATGGCGCTGATCTTTGCCGTCTTCCTCACCAATCCCGCGCCGATCTGCGTCCTCGACGAGGTCGATGCGCCGCTCGACGACCACAATGTCGAGCGCTACTGCAACCTGATGGACGAGATGGCGGCCTCCACCGAGACCCGTTTCGTGATCATCACCCACAACCCCATCACCATGGCCCGCATGAGCCGCCTGTTCGGCGTCACCATGGCCGAACAGGGCGTCAGCCAGCTGGTCTCTGTCGACCTGCAGACGGCCGAACTGCTGCGCGAGGCAAGCTGAGCGCCACCGGCGCCTCGCGTCATTTGTTGCATTGCAACATAATCCCGCCGCCCTACGTTTCCAAACTGACATAAAGTCTGTATTCGTAGCAAAAAGCATGCTGCGATGGGTGGAGAGCAGTCGAATGAAGAAGTGGGCCTACCGCTTCGGTGGCGGAACGGCGGAGGGAAGCGTTGCCGATGTCGCCCTTCTGGGCGGCAAGGGAGCGAATCTGGCCGAGATGGCAAGCCTTGGCTTGCCGGTACCGCCGGGCCTGACCATTCCCGCCGACGCCTGCTCCTGGTACTTCGAGAATGGCCGCTGCCTGCCCGAGGACCTGAAGGCCCAGGTGCTCGAGGGCATCGCCGCCATGGAGGTCGAAACCGGCCGCAGTTTCGGCGGCAGCGCCAAGCCGCTTCTCCTGTCGATCCGTTCCGGCGCGCGCGCCTCCATGCCCGGCATGATGGATACGGTGCTCAACCTCGGCCTCAACGACGAGACGGTCCAAGCGCTCGGCCATGATGCCAGCGACGCGCGCTTTGCCTGGGACAGCTACCGGCGCTTCATCCAGATGTACGGCGACGTCGTCATGGGCATCGACCACGAGGTCTTCGAGGAGATCCTTGAGGACGAGAAGGCGCGCCACGGCCACGACTACGACACCGATCTTTCGGCGGTCCAGTGGCAGCATGTGGTCGCGCTCTACAAGAAGATGATCGAGGAGGAGTTCGGCGAGACCTTCCCGCAGGATCCGCACGTGCAGCTCTGGGGCGCCATCGCCGCCGTCTTCGCCAGCTGGATGAACCCGCGCGCCGCCACCTACCGCATGCTCCACCGCATTCCCGAAGCCTGGGGAACGGCCGTCAACGTCCAGGCCATGGTGTTCGGCAACCACGGATCCTCCTCGGCCACCGGCGTCGCCTTCACCCGCAACCCCTCGACGGGGGAGAAGGCGCTCTACGGCGAATTCCTGGTCAACGCCCAGGGCGAGGACGTCGTTGCGGGCATCCGCACGCCGCAGTCGCTGACGGAAGAGGGCCGGCAGGCATCCGGCTCGGAAAAGCCGTCGATGGAAAAGCTGATGCCGGAGACATTTCGCGAGTTCGTGGCGATCTGCGAGCGTCTGGAGACCCACTACTGCGACATGCAGGACGTCGAGTTCACCGTCGAGCGCGGCAAGCTCTGGATGCTGCAGACGCGCTCCGGCAAGCGCACCACGCGCGCCGCCATGAAGATCGCGGTCGACATGGTCGCTGAAGGGTTGATCGGCGAGGAGGAGGCGGTGGCCCGCATCGAGCCGTCCTCGCTCGACCAACTGCTGCATCCGACCATCGATCCGCGTGTCGAACGCACCGTCATCGGCTCGGGCCTGCCCGCATCTCCAGGGGCGGCCGTCGGCGAAATCGTCTTTACCCCCGAAGAGGCGGTGGCGGCGGAGGCGGGCGGTCGCAAGGTCATTTTGGTGCGCGTCGAGACCAGTCCGGAAGACATCCACGGGATGCATGCCGCCGAAGCGATCCTCACGACGCGCGGCGGCATGACCAGCCATGCGGCCGTGGTGGCCCGCGGCATGGGTATTCCCTGCGTCGTCGGCGCCGGCACCATGCGCGTCGACCTGCGCAACGAACAGCTGATCTGCCCCGGCGGCATCGTCCTGAAGAAGGGCGACATCATCACCGTCGATGGCTCCTCCGGCCATGTCCTGAAGGGCGCCATTGCCATGGTTCAGCCGGAACTGTCGGGCGATTTCGCCCGGCTGATGGACTGGGCCGACAAGGCCCGCCGTATGCGCGTGCGCACCAATGCCGATACGCCGCAGGACGCCCGCGCCGGGCGCTCCTTCGGCGCCGAGGGCATCGGCCTCTGCCGCACCGAACACATGTTCTTCGAGGGTGACCGCATCCATGTGATGCGCGAGATGATCCTCGCCGAGGACGAGGCCGGTCGGCGCGCCGCCCTCGTGAAGCTCCTGCCGATGCAGCGATCCGACTTCGTCGAGCTGTTTTCGATCATGCACGGCCTGCCCGTGACCATCCGCCTGCTCGATCCGCCGCTCCACGAGTTCCTTCCGAAGTCGGACGAGGAGATCGACGAGGTCGCAAGGGGCATGGACATGGAGCCGGGCCTTCTGCGCCGCCGGGTCGAGGCGCTGCACGAGTTCAACCCGATGCTCGGCCATCGCGGCTGCCGGCTTGCCATCTCCTATCCGGAGATCGCGGAAATGCAGGCGCGCGCCATCTTCGAGGCGGCCGTCGAAGCCGGCCGGGAGACGGGCGAGCCGGTGACGCTCGAAATCCTGGTGCCGCTCGTCGCCCTGCGCGCCGAACTCGACTACGTCAAGGCCTGCATCGACGGCGTCGCCGCCGAGGTTGTCCGCGAGACGGGGGTGGAGATCGCCTATCTGGCCGGCACCATGATCGAACTGCCGCGGGCAGCACTCAGAGCCCATGTGATCGCCGAGACCGCCGAATTCTTCTCCTTCGGCACCAACGACCTGACGCAGACCACCTTCGGCATCTCCCGTGACGATGCGGCCTCCTTCATCCCGACCTATCAGCGCAAGGGCATCATCGACCAGGATCCCTTCGTGTCGCTCGATTTCGATGGGGTCGGCGAGCTGATCCGTCTGGCATCCGATCGCGGCCGCCAGACGCGCCCCGACCTGAAGCTCGGCATCTGTGGCGAACATGGCGGCGACCCGGCCTCCATCACCTTCTGCGAGGACGCCGGTCTCGACTACGTCTCCTGCTCGCCCTTCCGCGTGCCGATCGCGCGGCTCGCGGCGGCCCAGGCGGCGATCGCAGGCCGTCGGGCCAAGTGACCGCAGCCGGTTTCGGCGCGGCCGTCAGTCTTCGCGGATGATGACCCGCCGCTCCACGTACATCGGTCCCCACATGGTGCGGTTCTGCTGGTCGCGCCAGCTGCGCATGTCGGCGCGGCGGTCGAGATCGAGGTCGAGCAGGCAGCGCGCCATCGCATCCGTGCCTGGCTTGAAGCCATAGCCGGCGCAGGTGCGCTGGTCGATGGCGCGGCGTTCCTCCGGCGTCACCGTCTGGCAGCCGGACAGCACGAGCGGCAGCACCGCCGCAGCGAAGAGAAGATGATGGCGCATGACGAACTCCGTATCGGCCTTGCCTTGGGCAATATGCGATTTGCATATCACCCGTCCTGTTCTACACAAGCGCGCATGAAGTGGCCAATTCCAGATGTTGTGATGATTCCATGACCGTCCGCTTTGTCCGGCCCATTTCCCGTTCCGCCTATGCCGCCCGCCGGATTGCCCTTGCGGCCTTGCTGCTGTTTGCGCTGGCCGTGATCGGGCACCGCTTCGGGCCGCTGCGCACGCCGGACATGCTGGCCCTTGTGCTGCTGTCGGCGGCGATCGCCGCTGCCGCCGTGCCGCTGGCACTGATCGGTCTCGTCCGCCTCTGGCAGAAGGGCGCCGAAGGCGGCATCGCCGCCGCCAAGGCGCTTGTTTATGCGGCCGTTCCGCTGGCGGTGGTCGCGGCCGGTGCGATCGCCTACCTCACGCAGCCGGCGATCTACGAGGTGGCGACGGATCTCGAGGATCCGCCGGAATTCCTGGCCCGTCCGGACTACGCCCAGGAATGGCTGGTGCGGCCAGCCTCCGTCAGCGCCGCCGATCGTCGTGCGCAGCTTGCCGCCTATCCCGGCCTGACCGGGCGCCGCTACGAAGGCGCCCTGGACCGTGTCCTGCAGGGTGTCCAGGCGGCAGCGCTCTCGGCGCGCGTCAGCATCCTGGATCGGCAGGGTGAGGGCCAGATGGCGCCGCAGGAGCCATCACCGCCTGTATCCGTGGACGATGTCGAGGAGGTTCTGCCGGAGGAAGGGGCTCTGCCGGTCACGGCGCCCGTTCCCCTGCCGCGACCGACTCTGCCGGGGCAGCTCGCGCCAACGGCGGAAACGCCGGATGACGCCGACGATGCCTTCCTGCCAGCTGCGCAAGATGTCTTGCTGCAGGGTGAGGTGCGCACGCTGGCACTCGGACTGCCTTTTGATATCGTCATACGCTTGCGGGAGGACGCCGAAACGACCTCCGTCGATCTCCGCGTCGCGTCCCGCTACGGCCCCCACGACCTCGGGCTGAGCGCCGAGATCGCGGAGGATTTTCTGGATCGGCTGGATGCCGAGCTGCTGGGCATCGCCGGCGGCTGAGGACGGGCCACTGCACCGTCACCCGTGACGCCGGCGATCGCCCGCTGGCTGAAGATCAGTCGTCGCCGAGGCCGATGGCATCCAGATCGACGGCGCCGGCGCCTTCCAGGATTTCGCGCGTCAGCGTCGGTGCCGTCACGCGGATGTCGTCATCGCCATCGGCGGTGATTTCCAGCGTGCTCCAGTCGACCAGCACGTCCTTTTCACCGATGCCGAGGAAACCGCCGACTTCCAGTGCGACCGCAGCGACGGTGCCGTCGACGTTCAGCAGCACGTCTTCGATCTCGCCGATGACATTGCCGTCCGCGCCGTAGACGTCTTCATCGTCAAGGTTGCCGGAGAAGACATAGCCGGGTGCCGCACCCTGGACGGCCTCCGGAAGCACGACGATCGGTGCCGTGATGGGCGCCTGGGCAAAGGCGGTTCCGGCGACGAGCACGATGGCGGCGGCGAAGGGGATCGATTTCATGACTGACCTCGTTGTTCTGGTGAATTCGCGACCGGAGCGGTCGCTCCGGGCATGGTCAGACAACGGCAGGACGGGAGAGGATGTTCCATCCCCCCGACGGAGTCGGTCGGCAGATGCCCTCTAGGCCGGGAAGAACGTGCCCGCCAGCGACGGCGGCCCGTCGCTCGTCACCTGCCCCTTTTCCACCAGATCCTCCAGGTGCGCGAGCACGGAGAGGGCGGCTGCGCCGTGAAGCCGCGGATCGGTGCGGGTGTAGATCGCCCGCACCATGTCCGGGATCACCCGGTCGCCGCCCCGCACCCGCTCCAGCACGGCCCGCTCGCGCATGCGCCGGTGGGCTCTGAGCCCGCGCAGGAAGGAGGCAGGCTCGCGCACCGGCCCGCCGTGGCCAGGCAGGAACATCCGGTCGTCGCGCGCCAGAAGCTTTTCGACGGAGGCCATGAAGTCGGCCATCGAGCCGTCGGGTGGCGCCACGATCGTGGTGGCCCAGGCCATCACATGGTCGGCGGAGAACAGGAGCCCGCTGCCGTCGAGCGCGAAGGCGCTGTGGTTGGCGGTATGGCCGGGCGTGTGGATGGCCGACAGGCTCCAGCCGTCGCCGGCGATCGTCTCGCCGTCGCCGATGGCGATGTCGGGGACAAAATCGCTGTCGGCGCTCTCGGCAAAGGGATTGACCTCGCCGGCAAACAGCGGCCGTGCCGCCCGGTGCGGCCCCTCCGCCACCGTCAGCGCCCCGGTTTCCGTCTTCAGCCGGCGGGCGAGCGGGGAATGGTCGCGGTGGGTGTGGCTGACGAAGATATGCGTCACCTCGCGCCCCTTCAGCGCCGCCATCAGCGCCTCGAAGTGCGCCTCGTCCTCCGGACCCGGATCGATGACGGCGACGGAGGAGCCTCCGACGATATAGCTGTTGGTGCCGTGGAAGGTGAAGGGCGAGGGGTTGTTGACGGTGAGGCGTTCTACACCCTCGGCCACCGGCACCGCCTGCCCGTAGGCGGGCTGGAACGTCAGGTCGAATTCCGGGTCTCCAGCATCGTCCTTCTCGGCCATCGGCATGTCCCTTTCGGCGCGTGTCCACGGACCCGCGGTGTCACAGGCTCCGCACCCTTGCGGTCCGTTGCGCAAGTGCCGGCGCAGCTAGCATGATCTGGCCCCGGAAATCTGCAAAAAACCACCCCGCCACCGATTGCCGCCGCATCGAAGCTTTGCTAGAGCAGCCCCACCCGCCAGCGACGCGCCTTGCCCGCCGCTGACGACAGGTCACGGTGGGGCGTCGCCAAGCGGTAAGGCACCGGTTTTTGGTACCGGCATTCCCAGGTTCGAATCCTGGCTTCTCAGCCAAGGCCTTAAGGCCAGAGTGCTTCGGATTGCTGGATTCACCCTTGCAACCTTCCCGACCACTCAAAATGTGATAAACGCCCGCCATGGCTGACCTTCCCGACGCAGACCCGATCTACCATCCGCCGCTGGATCCCTATCTGACGTGCCTCCACCAGGACGCGGATCTGCTGGTGTTTAACAAGCCGAGCGGTCTGCTGTCGGTGCCGGGGCGCCATCCGGCGCTGTCCGACAGTCTCCTGACGCGGGTGCAGAAGGAGTTTCCGCAGGCCCTGATCGTCCACAGGCTGGACAAGGATACCTCCGGGGTGGTGCTGATGTCGCGCAACCGCAGGGCGCACGCCTTTGTCGCGGCGCAGTTCGAGGCGCGCACCACGAAGAAATCCTATGTCGCCGAGGTCTGGGGCCGGGTGGCGGAGACGGAAGGGTTGATCGACCTGCCGTTGGCGATCGATCCGCACAACAAGCCCCGCCACCGGGTCGATCTTGAGCACGGCAAGCCGGCGCAGACGCGGTGGCAGGTCATCGGCTATGGCGAGAACTGCACGCGCTTGCGCCTGTTTCCGCAGACGGGGCGCACCCATCAGCTGCGCGTGCACCTGCAGGCGCTCGGTCACGTCATTCTCGGCGATGAATTCTATGCCGAGGGGGAGGCGCTCGCCGCCGCAGACCGCTTGCTTCTCCACGCCGAGGAATTAGGCTTCCGCCATCCTAACGGGTCCGAGGTCACCTTCACGGCCCCCACGCCCTTCTGAGAACGGACACCGGTGCAGAAACTCGAGAAAACGCCCCTGATCGTCGATTTCGTCGGCGGCGCCGTCGGCCATAGGTTTCGCGCCGGCGAGGGGCGCCGGCAGGACCTGCCGAAGGCGGCCGGCTTTGCCAGCGGCGTGACCCCAGAGATCGTCGATGCCACCGCCGGCCTTGGCCGCGATGCCTTCTTCCTGGCCTCGCTCGGCGCCTGCGTCACCCTCGTCGAACGGTCCGAGGTCATGCATGATCTGCTGGCTGAAGGCCTCGAGCGCGCGCGGGCGGAAGGCGGGCGCTACGCCGAAACGGTCGCCCGCATGACGCTGATCCATGGCGAGTCCCGCATTCTGCTGCCGCAGCTGAACCCGCAGGTCGTGCTGATCGATCCCATGCACCCACCGCGCGACAAGACGGCCCTGGTGAAGAAGGAGATGCGGCTGATCCGCGAGATCGTCGGCACGGATTCCGATTCCGTCGAGCTCATGCAGGTCGCGCTGGAGGCGGCGCAATACCGTGTCGTCTTGAAGTGGCCCCTGCGCGGCGAGCCGATGCCGGGCGTGCGCAAGCCCTCCTATCAGATCCTCGGAAAGAGCACCCGCTACGATGTCTTCGTCAAGGCGAAGATCCCGGAGACGGCGGCCTAGGTTGATCGGTCAGAGCCCGAGGTCGGAAAGACCCGGGTGGTCGTCCGGGCGGCGTCCGAGCGGCCAGTGGAACTTGCGGTCCGCACTGGCGATCGGCATGTCGTTGATCGAGGCGAAGCGCCGCTGCATCAGGCCCTCGGCGTCGAATTCCCAGTTCTCGTTGCCGTAGGAGCGAAACCAGTTGCCGCTGTCGTCGTGCCACTCGTAGGCAAAGCGCACCGCGATGCGGTTGTCGGCAAAGGTCCACAGCTCCTTGATCAGCCGGTAGTCCAGCTCTCTCGCCCATTTGCGGGTGAGGAAAGCGACGATCTCGGCGCGTCCCACCGGAAAATCCGTGCGGTTCCGCCAGCGGCTGTCGGGGGTATAGACGAGCGACACCCGCTGCGGGTCGCGGCTGTTCCAGCCGTCTTCGGCCATGCGCACCTTGGCCGTTGCCGTGTCCAGCGTGAAAGGCGGTACGAGCTTCACCATGATCCTGTTTCTCCTCCCAGAAATATGGCTTCGGTCCGGCGCCTCGGCCGGACCGAAGGTGATGGCGGCTATTCTTCCTTGAAACCATACTCCGGCACATTGCCGGTCGCGCCGTAATATTTGTAGGGCAGGAACTTGCCCGACATCACCATCTTGACGCGGTCGCCGCGCGGGTTGGGTAGCCGTTCCATGGTCATGTCGAAGTCGATGGCCGACATGATGCCGTCGCCATATTCCTCTTCGATCAGAGCCTTCCAGGCCGGACCGTTCACCATCACCAGCTCGTAGAAGCGATAGATCAGCGGATCGGTGGGCGGCATCGGCATGCCGCGCATCGGCGTTTCATTGAGCATGCGGATCTCCGGCCGCGACAGGCCGAAAAGCTCGCCGGCATTTTCCGCCTGCGGCTTGGCAAGCTTCATCTGGCCGAGGATGGCGCCGACGATCAGCACCTCCGAGGAGCCGCCGATCGTCTCGCAGATGTATTTCCAGGTCCAGCCCTTCTCGCGCTTGATGTCGAGCAGTTTTTCCGTGAGGTCTTCGCGCTTCATGGGTGTCTCCTATCGTTTGGTGAAGCTTGAGGGTCAGCTGAGGACGGCTGCCGCAGCGGGATTGGGAAAGGGGGCGTCGACCGAAGCGCTCGGACTGACGACCGGAACCTTGCGCGGGTCGTGGTCAGGAACCGTGTCGCGGAACGTCCGGCTGCGGGTGACCAGAAAATCGACGATGTGGTTGCGCATCGGGTAGTAGTCCGGGTGCCGGTGCAGATCGACGCGGGTGCGGTCCTTCGGCAGCGGATTGGCGACCACTTCGGCAAGCACGGCGCCCGGGCCATTGGTCATCAGGAAGATCTTGTCGGCGAGATAGATCGCTTCGTCGACATCATGGGTGATCAGCAGCGAGGTCTGCCCGGTTTCCAGGCAGATGCGCCGGACCTCGTCCTGCAGGGTGCCGCGGGTCAGGGCATCGAGCGCGGAGAAGGGCTCGTCCATCAGCAGGATCTTCGGGGTGATCGACAGCGCCCGGGCAATGCCGACGCGCTGCTTCATGCCGCCCGAAAGCTCCGACGGGCGCTTGTGCTCGGAGCCCGAGAGGCCGACGAGATCGATGAAGCTCCCGGCATGCGCCGCAACCTGGCTTCGCGTCCATTTCGGCCATTTGGACGAGACGGCGAAGGCCACATTGCCGAGAACCGTGCGCCAGGGCAGCAGCGCATGGCTCTGGAAGATGACGGCGCGGTCGAGGCTGGTGCCCGAAATCGCCTGGCCGTCGACGATGACCTCGCCTTCGCTCGGCGCATCAAGACCAGCAAGGATGTTGAGGATCGTCGTCTTGCCGCAGCCCGAGTGACCGATGACGCAGCCGAACTCGCCGCGGTCGAGGCTAAGCCAGAGGTCGTCGAAGATCGTCGTCGGCGGCGAGCCGGGCTTGCCGGGATAGCGACGCGCGATCGCCTCTATGGAAATGAACTTGCTCATGGCTACTCCGGAAATGTCACGAGGCGCGTCAGGCGGGCGAGGATCTGGTCGAACAGCATCCCCACCACGCCGATCACCAGGATCGCGATGATCACATTGGTGATCGAAAGGTTGTTCCACTCGTTCCAGACGAAGTAGCCGACCCCTGTGCCGCCCACGAGCATTTCGGCGGCGACGATGACGAGCCAGGCGATGCCGATCGAAATCCGCATGCCGGTCAGGATTGTTGGCGCGGCCGCCGGCAGGATCACCGCATAGGCGCGGCGGATCGGACCGACCTCCAGCGTGCGGGCGACATTGATCCACTCCTTGCGCACGGCAGAGACGCCGAAGGCGGTGTTGATCAGCATCGGCCAGAGCGCGCAGATGAAGATGACGAAGATCGCCGAGATGTTGGAATCCTTGATCGTGTAGAGCGCAAGCGGCATCCAGGCGAGCGGCGAGATGGGCTTCAGGATCTGCACGAAGGGATCGACCGCGCGGCTGACGAGCGGCGACATGCCGATCAGGAAGCCGAGCGGAATGGCAACGAGGACCGCCAGCGAATAGCCGAGCAGCACGCGGGCGATGGAAAAGCCCAGCTGGATGCCGAGACCCTTGTCGTTCGGTCCATTGTCGTAAAAGGGATCGCTGAGGTGCTCCCACAGCTTTACGCCGACATCCAGCGGCCCCGGCATGGCCGAGACCCCGGTGGTCGCCGTGGCGCCCATCAGCCGCGCATATTCCGGGTCCATGTCCGCGACCGGCCCCGTCGACTGCGTGGCAAGGTGCCACGCAGCGAGGAAGAGGGCGAGGATGAGAGCCGACAGCAGCGCTGCCCGCACGGGAAGGGATGCGGTCACCTCAGTTCACTTTCTTGATGGCGAAGCTGTCGAGATAGGCTTCGGGCTCGGCCGGATCGAAGGTCTTGCCCATCACCACGAAGGTCTTGTTCGTCTCCTTCGGCGGCGTCATGCCGAGCTCCTCCATCATCTTCGAGGTGTCGGTGGCGAGGAACACCTGGGCGGCGATCTCGTCGTAGTTGATGTCGCCCTCAACCTGTCCCCAGCGCTTCATCTGGGTCATGATCCAGACGGCGAACGACTGGTACGGGAAGGGGTCGAAGTCGACGCGGTTCGGCTGCTGCACGATGTTGCCGAGGCCGTCGGCGAAGGTGCCGGTCAGGATCTGCTCCAGCACCACTTCCGGCTGGTTGAGGTAGTTGGCCGGCGCGATGGCGGCCGCGATCTCCTTGCGGTTGTCCGCCTCATGGGCATAGGCCGTCGCGTCGATGATCGACTTCAGGAGCGCGCTGTAGGTATTGGGCATCGTGTCGATGAATTCCTTCGATGCCGCAAAGGCGCAGCACGGATGGCCATCCCAGATGTCCTTGGTCAGGATGTGGATGAAGCCGACGCCGTCATAGACGGCGCGCTGGTTCATCGGGTCGGGGCCGAGGAAGCCGTCGAGGTTTTCGGCTCGCAGGTTGGCGACCATCTCCGGCGGCGGCACGGCGCGGATCTGCACGTCGGCGTCCGGATCGATGCCGTGTTCGGCCAGATAGTAGCGCAGCAGGTAGTTGTGCATCGAATAGTCGAAGGGAACGCCGAACTTGAAACCCTTCCAGTCCTTCGGGTCGCGCCGGTCCTTGTGCTTCATCGCCAGCGTGATGGCCTGCCCGTTGATGTTTTCGACGGCCGGCATCGCATAGGGCTGCGGATTGGAGCCGATGCCCATGCTGATGGCGAGCGGCATCGGCGACAGCATGTGCGCGGCGTCATATTCCTTGTTCAGCGTCTTGTCGCGAATGACGGCCCAGCCGGCCGTCTTGATGACCTCGACGTTCAGCCCGTGCTTCTCGTAGAAACCCATGGGCGAGGCCATGATGATCGGCGTGGCGCAGGTGATCGGAATGAAGCCGACCTTCAGGTCCGGCTTCTCGATCGGGCCGGTGTCGGCGAAGGCTTCCGTGGCGGTCGCCAGCGGAAAGAACTGCGCCACGGCCGCCGCCGCCGTGCCGGCGCCGACCGCCTTCAGGAAGGCGCGGCGCGAGGCGTCCTGCGGAAACATGGCGCGCAGAACGGCGGTCGCCACAACGTTCTCGTATTGCTTGTCGGTGCTGGAGGAGACCTCCTGCGCCCGCATCTGCTGGTCGTGTTCGCTCTGGCTTGTGTGGCGGCCGCAGTTGCAGCCGGATCGAAAGACGGTACGCGCATCAAATGGATTATCGAACATTGCACTGTTCCCCTTGTGCCATTGACTGGAACCATCCTTGCAATGGGCGTGCCAAGTAGGCCGATCGCCGCGAGATCGTTGATCGGTAGGCAGTTCCGTGCGCAGCAGGTTCGGGTGGCGGGTCACGACATTTCATGATACACGAGATTTCGTAACTCAATTTCACGAGAATTCGTCATGACGCAGGCGCTCACCGGCTCGATCTTCGATCTGTCTCCGCAGCCGGAGATGATCTTCGATCCGATGGCGGACCGGGTGCTGGCCGCCAATTCCGCCGCCTGCCGTCTCCTGGGTTATGATCATGCGGCACTTCTGCAGATGACGGTGACGGAGCTGCACGACGGGCAGGTGCCGACCCTCATCGTCTTCACCCAGGCGATCCTCGACAAGGGCTCCTACTGGACGACGACGCTGCGTCCGCGGCATGCGACGGGCCGCGAGGTGGAGGTGGAATACATCGGTTCGCGTCTGCCGATCGACGGCAGCCGGCAGCTGATCATCGTCTGCCTTCACGACCTGCAGGAGCGCCGGCGCCGCTCCATCGATGCCGCAGCGGACGATTTCATGGGCGGCGGCCTGACGGAATGGCAGCGGGCCGAGCGCGTCTTTCGCGACATTGAACGGGAAAACCGCCTGATCCTGCGCGCCGCAGGGGAGGGGATCTACGGCGTCAATGCCGAGGGCAAGACGACCTTCGTCAACCCCGCGGCCGAGCGCATGCTGGGCTGGAGCGCCGAGGAGCTGGTGGCGCGCGACATTCACTCGATCATGCACCACACGCGGCCCGACGGAACCCATTACCCGCACGAGGACTGCCCGATCTACGCCGCCTTCCGGGATGGTGCGGTCCATACCGTCGTGGACGAGGTCTTCTGGCGCAAGGACGGCTCACCGGTCTGGGTGGAATATACCTCCACCCCGATCCGCGACCGTAACGTCATCGTCGGTGCCGTCATCGTCTTCCGCGACGTGACGGAGCGCCGCGAGGCCGACAGCCGCCTGCGGGCAGCGCTCGCCGAGGTCGACCAGCTGCGCGAGCGGCTGGAGCATGAGAACGCCTACCTGCAGGAAGAAATCCGCATCGAGATGAACGCTTCCGGCATCGTCGGCGCGTCCGAGCCCGTCCAGGCGGTGCTGCGGCAGATCCATCTGGTGGCGCCCACCAGCGCGACGGTGCTGATCACCGGCGAGTCCGGTACAGGCAAGGAGCTGATCGCCCGCGCCATCCACGAGGCGAGCGACCGCCGCGACCGGCCGCTGATACGGGTGAACTGCGCGGCGATCCCGCGCGAACTCTTCGAAAGCGAGTTCTTCGGCCATGTCAGAGGAGCCTTCACCGGCGCCATCCGCGACCGGATCGGCCGCTTCGAGCTTGCCGACGGCGGCACGCTGTTCCTGGACGAGGTCGGCGAGATCCCGCTGGAACTGCAGAGCAAGCTCCTGCGCGTCCTGCAGGAGGGCGTCTTCGAGCGGGTCGGCGAGGAGAAGACCCGCAGCGTCGACGTGCGCCTGATCGCCGCGACCAACCGCGATCTGAAGCAGGCCGTCCAGCGTCGGCAGTTCCGCGAGGACCTCTATTTCCGGCTGAACGTCTTCCCGATCGTCTCCGTGCCCTTGCGCGAGAGGCGCGACGACATTCCGCTGCTGGCGCAGCATTTCCTTGATCGCGAAAGCCAGTCGAAGCGCATGGACCTGCGGTTTTCGGAAGCCGATATCCGCGAGCTCTGCCGCTACGACTGGCCGGGCAATGTGCGCGAGCTTCAGAACGTCATCGAACGGGCCGCCATCCTCTCGCAGAACGGGCGGTTGACGATCGACCTCCCGGACACGCATCGCCGAGAGGTGACGGCCACCCGGGCGAACCAGAAGCCTGCGGCGGACGAAATCCTGACGGACGCGCAACTGCGCGACCTGGAGCGCAACAACCTCGTCGCGGCGCTGACGGCCTGCGGCTGCAAGGTATCCGGCCCCAGCGGCGCCGCGCGCCTTCTCGGCATGAAGCCGACCACGCTGGCATCGCGCATCAAGGCCTTCGGGTTGGAGCTGGAGGGGCTGACGCGATAGGGCCTGTAGCCGGTCACTTGGCCTGCTTCAGATCGCCCGCATGCGCCGCAATGTCGAGAAACAGTGCCGTCATGATGAGCATTCCCTCTTTCGCGATGGAAAGAAGGGCATGCTCGTTGGGCCCATGCTGCCCGCATTCGGCGTGGGAATGGGGGATCCAGATGGTGGGAAGGCCCAGAATGTCCGTGAATGCATCGTTCGGAAGCGAGCCGGCGAGGTTCGGCAGCACATGCGGCTTGCGGCCCGCCGAGGCGGTGATCGAGCGCTCGACGAAGGCGACCCAGGGATGATCGGGCGGAAAGCGGGTGGCCTTGAACGGCTCGCCTTTGGACGCCCGCACCTCGACCATCGGAAACCCATGGTCATCGAGATGGCGGCGAAGCGCCGGCAGGATCTCGTCCATCTCGGTGCCGACCACGAACCGCAGCTGGCAGGTGGCCCGTGCCGAGCCGGAAATGGTGTTCTGCGGCGCGTCGATATTGCCGGCGGAAATGGCCAGCACTGCCAGCGAATTCCAGCCGAACACCCGTTCCGAAGGTGTCAGCGTGCTCTCGCCCCAGTCCGCATCGTGCCGGCGCGGTGGCAGATCCTTCAGCGTCGCGCGGATTTCCGGCGTCAGGCTCGTCGGCCGCCATTCGGCGATCTTGATCTGGCCGCGCGCGTCGACGATCGAGGCGATGGCATGTGACAGGAGGATCACCGGATCGGCCAGCAGGCCGCCGAAGTTGCCGGAGTGATGGTCGCTGTCCCGGAGGTGGACGACGAGATCGAAGGAGAGGCCGCCGCGCGAGCCCATGAACATGGTCGGCGTATCGATGGCGAGCCGCGGCCCGTCGGAGGCGATCAGCACGTCGGCCGATAGCGCGTCCTTCTGCAGCGCGAAGAATTCGCGAAGGCCGTAGGAGCCGGTCTCCTCGGCCATCTCGATGATGATCTTGGCGTTGAAGCCGAGCCGGGCCTGCGCCCGGATGATAGTCTCAAGCGCCTTGATGTTGATGAGATGCTGGATCTTGTTGTCCGCCGTGCCGCGGCCGTAGAGCTTGTCGCCCTCGACGGTGAGCACGAAGGGATCCAGCCCTTCCCGCCACCGATGCGCTTCGCCGTTGCAGACGTCGCCATGGCCGTAGACCAGCACGGTCGGCAGGGCTTCGTCCTCGATGCGGCTCGCGATCATGAGGGGCGCACCGCCCTCGCGCGGATTGTCGAAGATCTCGCAGGAGAAGCCGATTGCCTGCAGCATCGGCTGCATGTCGGTCTCGAGATAGGCCAGGAGCGCCTCCGGCTGCCCTTCCGACTGGCTCACGGACCGGCGTGCGACAAGCTTCGCCAGATCAACGGCAAGCGCGCCGGTGGAAACATAGGTCGAAGCCTGATCAAGAATATCATGTCTATCCATCCGACTTTCGTATCCGAGGCTGCACCTTTGGACAACTGTCGTCAGGAGGGCGTTATGGCCGCCCGGGACGGAACAGGAAAAGGGAGGGATGTGCGGACTGCTGCGTTGGCCTAGCCGCCGGCCGGCTGCTCCCGGGCAGTGGGCTCCATCGTTGCATCCCCATTCTCGTCCTCATCGAGCAGCATGCTGCCGACGAAGAGATAGACAGTGATCGCAAGCACGACGCTGCCGAGGATGGCGACCGGCAGCAGGGGGGCTGCCCGTCGTTCTGGAGTGTCTTCGCGCTTCTCGATCATCATCGGACCCTCACAAGCAGTTGTCCTCCCCCACGCAAGCCTCCCCGGGGCCTGGCCAGCGGCCTGCCCCGGAAGGTGGGCGGTGAAGCGCGCGGTTACTCGGTCACCTTCTTCGCGGCGTCCTTGGCATCGCCCTTGGCCTGCTGCAGATCGCCCTTGGCTTCCTGCTTTGCGCCGCCTGCCTTCATGTCGTCGTTGCCGGTGGCGTCGCCGGCGGACTGCTGTGCCTTGCCGGCCAGCTCGTTGCCCTTGCCCTTCATCTTGTCCATCGTGCTGTTCATTTGGCTTCTCCTTTTTTGTCTGTCTGAGACCAACGACGGCGGTGGCGCATGGTTCCTGACCTTCCGTCCGGCGACCCCACGGAAAGCCGGGTGCGGCTGTCGACGCCCTGTCCGCTGCCAACCCGAAAGCGGCGGCGGTGAATATTAGAAAGATCGCGATAACTGCTTGAGACCATGGAGCAAAACGGGGAGGGATCCGTCCGCGCCGCGTCATGAAATCTTCGTGAAACCGTTGTCTCTCTGTCACCTGAAGGCCCCATACGCGCCGCTGAAACAGGAGTGCAGTATGACGCCGCAATCGGTAGAACTTCGGGGCATCGGCAAGAGCTTCGGGACGGAAAACGTTCTGAAGGGGATCGATCTCTCTGTCCGCCCGGGCGAATTTCTCTCTCTCGTCGGCATGTCGGGCTGCGGCAAGTCCACCCTTCTGCGGATGATCGCAGGCCTCGAGGCGCCGGATCGCGGCACCGTCTCGATCGGCGGCAGCGACGTCACCGACATGGACCCGAGCGAGCGCAACCTCGCCATGGTCTTCCAGTCCTACGCGCTCTATCCGCATATGAACGTCCGCCAGAACATCGCCACGCCGCTGCGCATGCGCCGCCTGCCGCTGTCGGCACGCCTGCCGTTGATCGGCGGGCTGTTTGCACCGTCGCAGACGCTGCGAGACATTGACGCAGCCGTCGAACAGGCGGCCGAGACGCTCCACATTCCCCATCTGCTGGACCGCAAGCCGGCGCAGCTGTCCGGCGGCCAGCGCCAGCGCGTGGCGCTGGCACGCGCCCTGGTGCGCTCGCCTGCCGCCTTCCTGATGGACGAGCCGCTGTCCAACCTCGACGCCAAGCTGCGCGCCCACATGCGCGAGGAACTGGCCTCGCTGCATCGCCGCCTCGGCGCCACCTTCATCTATGTCACGCACGACCAGATCGAGGCGATGACCATGTCCGACCGCATCGCGCTGATGTCGGAGGGCCGGATCGAGCAGCTCGGCACGCCCGACGAACTCTACCGCAGCCCCGCGACGCTGACGGTCGCGCGCTTCATCGGCACGCCGTCGATCAACCTCCTGCCGGTCGAGATCGACGCCCAGGGCAAAGTGACAGCCTTCGGGCAGGACCTCGGGCTGCAGACGGCGGCGGCTCACTCCGGTCCCGCAACCCTCGGCATCCGCTCGGAAGACCTGCGCCCGGCCGCAGAAGGCCTGGCCGTGCGCGTGCTGCGTGCCGAAACCCACGGTGCCGACCGCTTCGTCAGTTGCCAGCTCCTGGCCGACGAGACGGTGCGCATCACCCTGCGGCAGGCAGCCGGCGAGACGATCGAAACCGGTGCCGACGGCCTGACGCATCTCGCCTTCGCCCCCGAGCGGGCCCATCTGTTTGGCGCCGACGGCGCGCGCCGCGAACTCTCGGTGCGCGAGCGGGTGGCGGCATGACGGCGACGGACTTCCCCGCTGAGACGACCATGGCGACCGCCTCCAGCCGCTCGCGGACGGACCGGCGCATGGCCCTGCGCGGACTTGCCTTCGTCGCCCCGGCCGCTCTTCTGCTCATCGCCATCTACATCCTGCCGATGGTGGTCCTCGCCGCCTTCTCGGTGACGGACTACCAGCTCGGCGCGCTTTCCATCCGCTTCGTCGGCCTGCAGAACTTCACCGCCGCCCTCGACGACGACGTGTTCATGCGCGCGCTCGCCAACACCGTCCTCTATGCGGTGATCGTCATTCCCTTCGGCGTCTTCCTGGCGCTCGGCGTGGCGCTTCTGGTCTATAACCGCAAGCGCAGCCGCGCCTTCTGGGAAGTAGCCTATTTCCTGCCGGTGACCGCAACCCTGGTCGCCATGGCGACCGTCTGGCAGTTCCTGCTGCATCCCTCCATCGGACCGGTCAATGCCGCCATCAAATGGTTCGGCTTCGAGCCCGTGGCCTTCCTGTCGAACCCGGTACTGCTGATCCCCACCATGGCCATGATCGGCATCTGGCAGGTGCTCGGCTTCAACATGGTACTGTTCCTCGCCGGCCTCACGGCGATCCCGAAGGACCTCTACGAGGCCGCCCGCCTCGACGGCGCCAAAAACCCGATCGACCGCTTCTTCACGGTCACCTGGCCGATCCTCGGGCCGACCACGATGTTCGTCGTCGTCACCACCTCGATCTCGGCCTTCAAGGTCTTCGAGACGGTCGCCGTGCTCACCAAGGGCCGCTTCGGCTCCGAGACCCTGCTCTTCAACCTCTACCTCGAGGGCTTCGAGTATTCCAACACCGGCTACGCCGCGGCGCTGACGCTGATCTTCCTGGCAATCGTGCTGATCCTGTCGATCTGGCAGACGGTGCACATGGACCGGAAGGTGCACTACTGATGGCCTACGTTCGCAGATACCTGCCGCATCTCGTCCTCGCCATCGGCGCCTTCGTCATGCTGCTGCCCTTCTACTGGATGTTCCTGACGTCGATCCGCTCGCCGGGGGAAATCTTCGACGTCTCGCTCTGGCCGATCCCGAAAGATTTCTCGGCCGGCGAGAACTTCTCCCGTGCCGCAAGCCAGGTGCCCATGGCCCGCTTCATGCTGAACGGCGTCATCGTCTGCCTCGGCATCCTGATCGTGCAGGTGCTGACGGCGGTGCCGGCCGCCTATGCGCTCGCCAAGCTCCGCTTCCCCGGCCGCCGGCTGCTGATGACCCTGGTGATCGCCGCGCTCTGCGTGCCGATCCAGGCGCTGGCGCTGCCGCTCTTCGTCGGTCTCGCGATGACCGAACTGCTCAACACCTACTTTGCCATGATGGCGCCCTTCTTCCTGTCGGTGTTCGCGATCTTCCTGTTTCACCAGTCCTTCCGCAGCTACCCCAACGAGATCATCGAGGCGGCGCGGATGGATGGCTTCTCCGAGATGGAGATCTGCTGGCGCCTCGTGCTGCGCGGCTCGCTTCCCTCGCTTGCCGCCTTCTCGGTGTTTTCGCTCGTGGCCCACTGGAACGACCTCTACTGGCCGATGATCGTCGTCTCCGACACCAATCTCGCGCCGCCGCCGCTCGGCATGCTGTATTTCGCCGACGTGGAGTCCGGGGCGAACTACGGAGCCCTGATGGCCGGCGCGACCATTATTACTGCGCCGATGCTGGTCTGCTTCCTGCTCGTGCGCCGACATTTCATCGCGGGGATCACCATGACCGGAGTCAAGTGAACCGCGCCGCATGAAGACTGCCTCCCAACCCGATAAACCCACATACTGGAGATCTGATATGAAGATGTCTCGACGCACCGCCCTGAGCGGCCTGGCCATCGGCCTGGCTGTTGCAGGCCTCGGCAAGCCTGCCTTTTCGCAGGAAATGACGCTGGAAGTTCTCTACAACCTGCCGGGCTTCACGAAATTCCATCAGCCGCTGGCCGATGAGTTCATGAAGAACAATCCCGACATCAAGATCAACTTCCTGGCGCCTGCCGCCGGCTACAACGAAGGCCAGCAGCAGGTGCTGCGTTCGGCCGTCACCGGCAACCTGCCCGACGTCTATTTCTCGGGCTACAATCTGACGGCGGAACTCGTCCACACGCTGGCGCCGCGCAACCAGATCACCGATCTCGGCCCCTTCATCGAAGCCGAAGGCGCGTCCTTCCTCGACGACAACTACAGCCCGAAGATGGCCGCTCTCGGCCAGATCGACGGCAAGCAGTATGGCCTGCCGGTCAACGCCTCCTCGCCGATCATCTACATCAACGCCGATCTCGTGCGCAAAGCCGGCGGTGACCCGGACAACATGCCGAAGACCTTCGCCGGTCTGATCGAGCTCGCCGGCAAGATCCACGAGATGGACAGCACGGTTGCCGGCATGGGCTACGACATCAACGGCTGGCCGGACGACTGGCTGTGGCAGGCGCTGATCTTCCAGCAGGGCGGTCAGCTCGTCGACCCGGCCACCAAGACGGTTGCCTTCGACAACGAAATCGGTCTCAACGCCCTGAAGCTGGCTCGCCAGTTCGTCACCGAGGGTCACCAGACCCTGCTCGACTGGGACCAGTCGCGTCAGCAGTTCGGTGCAGGCCAGACCGGCTTCATCTTCTCCACCCCGGCACACGTACAGACCATCCAGGGTCTGGTCGGTGACCGCTTCGAACTGAAGACCGCTACCTTCCCGCTCGACAACGCCGAAAACGGCGGCGTACCGACGGGCGGCAATTCGGCCGTGATCCTGACCCAGGACAAGGCCAAGCAGGACGCCGCCTGGAAGTACCTGAAGTGGATCACCGGTCCTGAGGCGCAGAACACCATCGTACGCATCACCGGCTATCTGCCGACCAACAAGCTTGCGACCGGCGAGAACTTCCTCGCGCCTTACTACGTCGAGAACCCGAACGTGAAGACGGCGTCCCTGCAGGCTGACCGTTCGCTGCCTTGGGCCGGTTATCCGGGCGGCGATTCCGTCCGCATCTGGCGCACCCAGCGCGACATCATCGGCGCCGTCATGCGCGGTGAAGTCACGCCGGAAGACGGCCTGAAGCAGATCGTCGACCAGACCAACGGCCTCATGAACTAAGCCTGCTGCAGCAGGATCGCGACAGGGCTGCGGAGATCATCGTCTCCGCAGCCTCCTTTTTTTCGAAAGAGAACGACCATGAAGATCATTCAAGTGACGGATACCCACCTGATGCCCTCGGGCGTGGTGGTCAACGGCGTCGACCCGGAACAGCAGCTGCGCGCCGCGGTCGCCGACATCATCGAGAAGCATTCGGACGCCGACCTGCTCGTGATGACGGGCGACCTCTGCAACTACGGCGACCCGGAAGCCTACGAGCTGCTGCGCGACATCCTCGCGCCGGTGCCCTTCAAGGTGCGCCTGATGCTCGGCAACCACGACAAGCGCCCCGCATTCGTCGCGGCCTTCCCGGAGCAGCCGCGCGACGACAACGGCCACATCCAGTCCGTCATGGATACGGAATTCGGCCGCCTGCTGTTTCTCGACAGCCATGAGGAAGGGGTGATCGGCGGGATCTACGACGAGCCGCGTCTGGCATGGCTCGACCGGGCGCTCTCCGAAGCCGGTGACCTGCCGGTCACGGTCTTCATCCACCATCCGCCTATGGATGCCGGGATCGCCCATTTCAGCAAGATCGGCATGCACGACGAGGGCGCAATCATGCGGCGTCTTGCTGCCCATCCAGCCGGGGTGCGCCATATCCTGTTTGGCCATATCCACGTGCCGCTTGCAGGCACCAGCGCCGAGGGCATCGCCTACAGCTCCGGCCAGGCCTGTTCGCACCGCTTCATCACCGATCTGGAGGCATTGGACCCGTGGTGGACGAGCGGCAATCCCTGCTATCGCATCGTGCTTCTCGACGACCACGGTCTGCGCACCTATGGCGCCGAAGTGGGGCAGGTGCAGATTGAGCGCGCGATTATCTGCGAAGGTCCGTGATGTGCAACAGGCCCCGCGGTGATCCGTGGGGCCTGTTGAATGAAACGCTGAAGGCGTTTCCCGCGCGTTGCTAGAAAATCAGCATCAGCAGCAGGACGACGACGATCAGGCCGATGAGGAAAATGGCACCGATCGTGCCGCCGATGAACTTGAGCATGAGGATCTCCTTGGGCCGCTTCGCGGCGGGTTTGGTTTCAGCGTCTGCGGTAGACTGAGACGCCCTTCGCCAAGGGAACACATATCGGGCCCAGCCGGTTCCATCACTGCGGGCACGGCCCCGCAGCCAAATCATGGTCGGTGCCTCTGTCGGATCGTCCGCCGCGGCCTATATCGGCCTCTCTCGCCATGAACGAAGAAGGGCATGCAGCGCGATGATCGGATCTGAAGCGGAAGCGACGAAGAGAGACAAGTGGCGAGTGAGGCTTGCGCCGCGCCCGGTCTCGGTCTGTCTGGTGTTTGGCCTGCTGCTGCTGATGCTGGTGATGATGCCGGGCACGCTGCTGCTGATTTTTGCAGGCGGTCTGCTGGCCATCCTCTTCAGGACGAGCGGTGTCTATATCGCCAGGATGCTCTCCATTGCCCCGGGCTGGGGCGTTGCCATTTTCCTGGTTGGGCTGCTTGCCGTCATCGTCGGCGGCGGGTTTTATCTGTCTCCGGCCATTTCCAACCAGGCGGAGCAGCTTTGGGAACAGGTTCCGAACGCAGTCCGCAACCTCCGCGGCGGGCTTGAGGAATATGCCTGGGGCCGGCAGTTGATCGAGCGCCTCAACGAGGGTGGCCTCTGGCCCTCCGGTACCGGCGGTGCGGCAACCCAGGCGGTCAGTTCCGCCTTCGGCTATCTCGGCAATACCGTCATCGTCCTCTTCATCGCGCTCTATGGCGCCTTCGATCCCGCCACCTATCGCAACGGCCTTCTCAAGCTCATTGCGCCATCGGCGCGGGGCAAGGGGGAGCGGGTGCTCGACAATTCCGTCAAGACCCTGCAGAGCTGGCTGACGGCGCAGCTGATCTCGATGACCGTGGTCGGCGTTCTGACCGGTCTCGGCCTCTGGTTCATCGGCATTCCGCTGGCGCTTCTGCTGGGGCTGATCGCCGGCCTGCTCGCCTTCATCCCGAACGTCGGCCCGGTGCTCGCCGCCACGCCCGGCGTGCTGCTGGCCGTCCCGGAAGGGTTTCATTCCGTGCTGCTGGTTCTCGGCGTCTATCTCGCGGTTCAGGCGCTGGAAAGCTATGTGGTGACGCCGATCGTGCAGCAGGAGAAGGTCTCCCTGCCGCCCGTCCTGGTGATTTCCACGCAGCTCATCTTCGGCTCGCTGTTCGGCCTCATCGGGCTGGCGCTTGCAACGCCGATGACGGCGCTGTTCATGCAGCTGATCTCCGACCTCTATGTCGACGACTACCTTGAGAAGGAAGAGCGCCAGATCGTCGAGGTGTGAAGGTCCGACCGTCTCGGGTCACTGGTTGCGCAGCACCGTGCAGCTGCCGCCCGCGTCCTTGATCCGCGCACAGAGCGCCTGTGCCTCCGCCCGGCTGTCGCGGCCGATCCGGGCGGCGTAGCGGGGGCGGTAGCCGAAGTTGCCGCGCGTCTGGCGCACGATGATCGGCAGCTCTTCGCTCAGTGGATCCGGCAGCTTGGCAATCGCCCGCGCAAACAGCCGGCGCGCCACCTCCGGGTTGAGATGTGCGGCAAGCTGCACGCCCCAGGGCGCCCATGCTCCTTCGCCGATCAGCGTGCCCGGCGAGAGCCGCCGGCTGTCAGCCAGCGCCACGCAACTCTCCACGAAAGGCGTGTCGCCGTCGAGCGGCGCAGCTGCCTGCTCCGGTGGTTCGGCCGACCATTGCTCCACCGAAGCACCGGTGATCGCCAGCACATAGGCGCGCGTCTCATAGGGCAGGGTGCCGCCGGCAAGATAGGAGCGCAGCCGGGCTTCCCCGGCATTATAGGCTGCGGCAGCCAGCCCGTAGCCGCCGAAACGGTCGTTGAGGTCCGCAAGATAGGTGGCGGAAGCCTGCAGCGCCGGGAGAATGTCGAAACTGTTCTCAAGCCCGCGCAGCCTGGCCATCCCGGGCATGAACTGCGCGATGCCTTCCGCGCCCTTGGGGCTGACGGCATCGGGCCGGAACAGGCTTTCGCGCCAGATCAGCCGCGCCAGGAAATCTGCCGGCACCTGACGCGCCTCGGCGAAATAGGCGATGCCCTCGCAAAGGTCGCGGTTGAAGCTTTCCTTGCGGATGCAGAGCGCCTGCCCGGCGCCGGCCTCGGTCCAGGAGGAGAGGCAGCCATCGCCCTCTGCATCCGGACCGGCGTCGGAACCCGTGCTGGAATCTGCGTCGGTACCAGCCTCGGGTTGCGAGGACGCCTCCATGGCCGAGACGTCGGGAACGGCTGCTGCCAGGAGCATGGCGAGGAAGATCGCTGAGCGTTTCATCGCAGGGGCATCCTCGCTTCGTCCTCGGCCTGTTCAAGAGGCAAAAGCTAGCGCCCTGGCGGCAAAAAAGAAGCCCGCCGGTGAGGGCGGGCCTGAAGCGTGGAATTCGGGTGCCGACCTACTCCGCCATCAACAGTTCCTCGCAATAGCTCGGGCCAGTGGCGCCCTGGCGGTCGGCAGTGATGCGGATGTCGCGGATCGTATAGTCGGCATCGACCGTCAGCTGTGCGGCGCAGCTGACGTTTGCTGTCCGCCCGTTGGCCAGCTTGATGCGGTTGTAGCCGCCGCGCCAGTTGTAGAGCGTCGTGGCGCCGACAGGGGTGTCGCTGATCGGCGGGCCGTAGGCGGCGAAATACTTCCCGGCGGACTGACCGACCCAGCGGGCCTCGATCGGAGTGGCGGGCGCGCTCGTGGTGGTGCAGGCAGACAATGCAATGGCGAAAACGGCAGTCGATGCGATGATGCGGAGGCTCATGACCCTCAAACCCTTGGTTGGTGGCGCCGGCGGCGTCTGCGGCTGCCCTAGCAGATTTCCGGAAGCCGTCACGACCGCTCGTCCACCCGCCGCGCAAAATTTCGCAACCGCCACATTTTTGTCACGTCGGGCGCGACGCCAGACTATAAAACACTGCCGGGAATTTCATTTCGACCGCTTGCCGAAGCCGAACGGCTGGTCTATAGAGGCGCCGCTGGTCACGGAGTGTAGCGCAGCCTGGTAGCGCACGTCGTTCGGGACGACGGGGTCGCAGGTTCAAATCCTGCCACTCCGACCAGCGAAAAGCCTTTTCCCGACGGCTTCCAAGCTTCATGTAGGCTGAATTCCGGTGCTTCTGGACCCGCTGTCCGCGAGCGTAACGGTCAAGGGGCCGTCCGCCGCCGTCCGAGTGACATCATCCCATGGAAGCCTTGTTCCCCGGTGCCCGCTGGCGAGGCAAGGCGGATTCTATTCCAAACCGGAATGGGTCATTTCGTTTTCTCATTAGACATGTGCGCTTCGATCGTCCCATTATGCCCATAACATCGGCGTGTCTATAAAATAGGCAAAACTCCGAAGTTGGAAGGATGACGGGGATGCAGGAGCAGGGTTTGGAGCGCGGCTTCTATGTGCAGGCAGACTCGCTCCACCACCTGTATGTTGAGGAACACGGCAGCCAAAGCGGGATTCCGGTCGTGGTTCTTCACGGCGGTCCCGGCGCGGGAATGTCCCGCAAGCAGATCGAGACCTTCGATCTCTCTGCGTTCCGCATCATCATCTTCGACCAGCGGGGAGCCGGACGGTCCACACCGCATGCGGACCTTCGCGACAACACGACGCCGAAGCTGATTGCCGACCTCGAAACCCTGCGGGCGCATCTCGGGATCGAGAACTGGCTGGTGTCCGGCGGCTCCTGGGGCAGTTGCCTGGCGTTGGCTTATGCGCAGGCTCATCCCGACCGCTGCCTGGGATTGCGGCTCCATGGCATTTTCCTGGCCGGCAGGGAGGACATCGACTGGTGGTTCAACGGGCTGCGCGCCATCTTTCCGGACGAATGGGAGACGTTTTCGGCATTCATTCCAGAGGGCGAACGGCATGACCTGCTGTCGGCCTATTACCGCCGGTTGACGAGCGGCAACGCCGACGAGGAGGCAGCCGCCGCACTCAGCCTGCGCGGCTTCTCGGCCAGGACCCAGACATTCCGGCCCGATGCGGATCATGTCGCGGCCCTGATGGAGCCGAAGGCGGCGCTGGCTGTTGCGCGCCTGTTCACCCATTACTGCATCAACGGAGCTTTCCTCGCGCCCGGCCAATTGCTGGCTGGGATCGAATGTATCCGGCACCTGCCCTGCGAGATCGTGCAGGGCCGCTATGACACCGTGACGCCGATGGCTTCTGCCCGGCGGCTGCACAGGGCCTGGCCGGAAGCCGGCTTCACGGTCGTCACCGAAGCCAATCATCAATCGACCACAGGGCCGCTGTTCGAGGAACTCAAGCGCGCATCCGAGCGGTTGCACGCAAAGCTCAGCATTGGCGGTCAAGGAAGCATGACGGCATGACCCAATCGTTCGACCCATCCGCAATCGACGCCTTCGTGCAGATCCGTTCCGCGAAGTCCCCGGCCGTGTCGCCGGACGGCCAGTGGCTGGCGTATCTTTCCGACGCAAGCGGTTTCAACCAGCTGTGGATCACATCCTTCACGGGGGGAGCGCCGCGGCAGGTCACGGACATGCCGGAGCCGATCGGTGCGTTTGCGTTCAATCCGAAAGGCGCGGGCATCCTCTTCACGATGGACACCGGCGGCGACGAACGTCACCAGCTGTGGCTTTTGCCGGATCTCGATGCGCAGCCCGTGGCGCTGACGCAAGCGGCTTCGGTGGTCCATCTCTGGGGTGCCTGGTCGCCGGATGGTACGCGCATCGGCTATGCTTCGAACGGACGATCGCCCCACGACATGGACGTCCATGTCATGGATGTCGCGACGCGCACGGTCTCGACGGTCCTGACCGGCACCGGAATGCGGGAGGTGCTGGCCTTCTTCCCGGACGGCCAGTCGTTGCTGGTGCGCGAGTCGCTGCGGTCCGGAAATGATCAGGACATCTACCGCCTGGATATCGCCAGCGGCGAACGGATGCCTTTCCTGGAGCATGCCGGCAAGGCCCGCTATCTCGCCGCGCGCCTGTTCAAGGACGGCAGCGGCGGTCTTACCGTCTGCGACCAGGACAGCGACGCCATGAGGATCGGCCGGTTTGCCGCCGACGGCACCGGCTTCGTGCCAGTGGTCGACCTGCCGAGCCGCGATGCCGAGGCATTGGCGCTGTCGCCCGATCAGCAGCGCGTCGCCTTCGTCGTCAACGAGGAAGGCTGGAGCCGGATCGGCCTGTGTGGTCGCGACGGCAGCAATCTTCGCCTGCTGGATGCGCAGCCGTCCGGCGTCATCACGTCCCTGGCGTTCACGCCGGACGGTCGCTCCCTCGTCTTTCCGCTCGAGGGGGCCACGAGGCCGCCGGCGATCTGGAAGTTCGATCGTTCGACGGAAACTTTCGAGCCGCTGGTTTCTGCCGAGACGACGGGACAGGACACGGCCTCCTTCGTCGAGCCGGTCGTCGAGCGGTTTGCCAGTTTCGACGGGCGCAAGGTGCCGGCCTTCGTCTACACGCCGCCATCGCCGCCGCCGCCGGCGGGTTACCCGGTGCTCTTCATCGTCCACGGCGGTCCGGAAATGCAGTGGAAGCCGGATTTTCGCGCCGACGTGCAGTTCCTGCTGAGCCAGGGGGTCATGGTGGTGGCGCCGAACGTGCGCGGCAGCACCGGCTACGGCCGCGCCTTCCATGAACTCGACGACCGCGAGAACCGAATGGATTCCGTCGCCGACCTGCGCGAAATCCGGATGGCGATCGGCGCCCGCGCCGATGTTGACGACAGCCGCATCGGCGTCTTCGGCCGGTCCTACGGCGGCTTCATGGTTCTGTCGGCGCTGACGGAGGACCCGGATCTGTGGAAACTCGGCGTGGACTTTTACGGTGTCGGCAATTTCCTCACCCATCTGCTCGCCACCGGTCCCTGGGGCCGGCAGCAGCGCGCTGCCGAATATGGCGAGCCCGCCGTGATGCGCGAGGCGCTGGAGCGGTTTTCGCCGATCAACCGCATTGCCCGGATGAAGGCGCCGCTTCTCATCGTCCACGCCAACCGCGATCCCCGCGTGCCCATGGGCCAGAGCGAGGACATCTACTCGTGCCTGAGCGGTCTCGGGCACGACTGCCAGTACCTGCGCGTCGACCATGAAGGCCACGGCTTTGCGCGCCGGGACAATCGCCTGAAGGTGTTTTCCACCTTCGCCCGCTTCCTCGCACACCATCTTTGACAGCAAGCCTTACCGGAGAATTTGAGACATGCAGAACAGTGAGCCGATCTGGGATCTGGTCGATGAGCACAGGCCCGAATTCGAGGCCTTGAGCGATCGGGTCTGGGGTATGCCGGAAATCGCCTATACCGAGTACAGCTCGGTGGCCGAACATGCCGCCATGCTGCGCCAGCAGGGTTTTCGCGTGACGGAGAACGTCGCGGGCATCCCGACGGCGGTCATGGGCGAGGCGGGCGAGGGCGGACCGATCATCGCCATTCTCGGCGAATACGACGCGCTGCCGGGCCTCAGCCAGGAAGCCGGAATAGCCGAACCGAAGCCGCTGCCGGGCAATGGCCATGGCCATGGCTGCGGCCATAACCTGCTCGGATCCGCCGCCATGCTGGCGGCGACGGCCATCAAGGACTGGCTGGCCCAGACCGGCAAGCCGGGACGGGTGCGCTATTACGGCTGCCCGGCGGAAGAGGGCGGTGCGGCCAAGTCGTTCATGGCCCGCGAAGGCGCCTTCGATGGCGTCGATGCGGCCATCACATGGCATCCCGCCGCCTTTACCGAGGTTGCCAAGGCACGATCGCTTGCCAATACGCGCATGGATTTCCGTTTCACCGGGCGCTCGTCGCATGCCGCAGCGGCACCGCACCTCGGGCGCTCGGCACTCGATGCCGTCGAGCTCATGAATGTCGGCGTCAACTATCTGCGCGAACACGTGCCGGACTCCAGCCGCATCCATTACGCCATGCTCGATTCCGGCGGTATCGCGCCCAACGTCGTGCAGGCGAAGTCGGCCGTGCGCTACGCGATCCGCTCGCGGGACCTCAAGGGCATGCTGGAGCTCAACGAGCGCGTCAAGCAGGTGGCGCTGGGCGCCGCGATGATGACCGGCACGACGGTCGACATCTCCATCATGAGCGCCGTTTCCAACCTCCTGCCCAACCGTCCGCTGGAGGAGGCCATGCATCGCACGCTCGAGCGTCTGGGGCCCGTCGCCTTCGATGCCGAGGATAAGGCATTTGCCGCCCAGATCCAGGCGACGCTCAGCGACGAGGACATCGACAACGCCTATCTCCGCATTGGCCTGCCGCGGCAGGACAACACCCCGCTCTGCGACTTCATCGTCCCGTTGGACGTGGACGGTGAGCCGATGATCGGTTCGACGGATGTCGGAGACGTCAGCTGGCTCATGCCGACCGTGCAGGCCCATGCGGCGACGATCGCCATCGGCACGCCCGGCCATTCCTGGCAGGTGACGGCGCAGGGCAAGACGCCGGCCGCGCACAAGGGCATGGCGCATGCCGCCAAGATGATGGCCGGCACCGCCATCGACCTCTTCAGCGACAGCGATCTGCTGGCCGCCGCCAAGGCCGACCATCAGGCGCGGGTCGGCAGGACCTCCTACGTGTGCCCGATCCCGCCCGAGGTGCAGCCACCGCTGCAGCCGCGCCCGATGCAGGCCGCCTGACACTGGAATACCCCGGGGTCGCCAAAGACCCCGGGCTGGACATCAGAGCTTGAGATTCAAAAACAAGGGGAACTGTAAGCATGATACCGAAGAACCTTTCCAAGAACCGCGCGGTCGCTGTCGTTACCGCCGCCGCACTTCTCTCTTCCATCAGCCTGCCCGCGCTGGCGGCAACACCCGATTCCGCGCTTGTCATGGCCTGGAATATCGATGCCATCAGCACCTTCGACCCCGCTCAGGTCGGCGAGGTCGTCACCAACGAACTGCTGCAGAACACCTGCGACTCGCTTGTGGATTTCGATCCCGCCGACGAATCCAAGGTCGTGCCGCTCCTGGCCAAGAGCTGGGACGTTTCCGAGGACCGCAAGCAGATCACCTTCCATCTCAACGAGGGCCTGACATTTCCGGGCGGCGCGCCGGCCACGGCCAACGAACTGGCCTGGTCGATGCAGCGCGTCGTGCTGCTCGGTTACGGCAATGCCGCCACGCTGACCGAATACGGTTTCACCAAGGAAAACGTGAAGGAGCGCATCACGGCCACGGACGACAACACGCTGGTCCTGACGCTCGACAATCCCTACCCGACAAACCTCATCCTGCAGGCCATCGGCGCCAACCGCGTTTCAGCGCTGCTGGACCAGAAGACGCTGACGGAAGAAGAAGTCGATGGCGACCTCGGCAACAAATATCTCGCCACCAATACCGCCTGCGTCGGACCTTACAAACTGGTGCAATGGAACGCCGGCGAGTCCATCGTCCTGGAAGCCAACGAGGACTACTATGGCACTCAGCCGAAACTTCAGCGCGTGCTGGTGCGGCACGTGGCGGAGCCCGGCACGCAGCGCCTGCTTCTCACCCAGGGCGACATCGACATTGCCCGCGATCTGTCGCCGGATGATCTTGCCGATCTCGACGGCAAGCCGGGCCTCAAGGTGGAACGGGTCCTGAAGCCTCAGCTGTTCTTCTGGATCTTCAACTCCCTCGATCCGGTCTTCAAGGAGGAAAAGGTCCGTCTCGCGATGCGGTACCTGATCGACTACGAGGGTCTCGGGAAGTCGGTGATGACCTATCTCGGCGTGCCGCGGGCAAGCTTTGCCCAGCTCGGTGCCACGGGTGCGCTGGACGCTGCGGAAGGCCAGCCCTTCACGCTCGACCTGGAAAAGGCCAAGGCGCTGCTGACCGAAGCCGGATATCCGGATGGTTTCGAAGCGAGTGTCCTGTTCGGCACGCTGCCCCACTCTGCCCCGATCGCCCAGAGCATCCAGCAGAATGCCTCCAAGGTTGGCGTCAAGCTCAACCTCGAACGGATGGCCAATGCCCAGCTGTTTGCCCGCATCCGTGGCCGTGAATTCCAGAGCGGCATGCTGGCCTGGCAGACGGGCGTCCCCGACGCCCACGGCAATGCCTCACGCTTGGTCTACAACCCCGACAACAGTGCGGAAGCCAAGCTGACGCAGATCCCCGCCTGGCGCGCCGGCTTCCAGAACGAGGAGTTCAACGCCCGCGTCAAGGAAGCTCTGCTTGAAAGCGATCCGGAGAAGCGCAACCAGATCTACTACCAGCTGCAGAAGGATGTGATGGAGAAGGGACCGATGGCGATCATGTTCCAGATGTATAACATCCTGGGCATGAGCGATAAGGTCAAGGATTGGAGCTGGAACGGCTTCCGCGTGTATTACGACACAGCCTCCAAGTAAGGGTCGCATCATGGCGGACCACACCCATTCGGCTCCCCGTAGCGATACGGGGAGCGGGGCGAGGCCGAACCCGATCCTCGTCGTCGCAAGCCTTGTCGGCAAGACACTCGTACCGGTTCTCGTAACCCTGTTCGGTCTTGCGGCCCTGACATTCTTCATCGGCAGGATGCTGCCGATCGATCCCGTCGCCTCCATCCTCGGCGACAATGCCACCCAGGATGCCTATGAGAAGATGTCGGCAGCGCTCGGCATGGACAAGCCGCTCTGGTACCAGTTCGGCGTCTATCTGAAGGGCATCCTGTCCTTGGATTTCGGCGATGCTCTGACCACGGGCAGGCCCGTGATGGACGATATTGCCCGCGTCTTTCCGGCGACGATCGAGCTTGCCACCCTGTCGATCATCATCGGCACCGGCTTCGGCATTCCCGCTGGCGTGCTGTCGGCCATGTACCGCAATTCCTGGCTCGACAATGCCATTCGCTTCACCGGCCTGATCGGCTATTCGGCGCCGAACTTCTGGCTCGGGCTGATGGGCCTGGTGCTGTTCTATGCCACGCTCGGCTGGATCGGCGGTCCGGGACGCATCGATTTCATCTACGAGTTCGAGCTCGAACCCGTGACCGGCTTCCACCTGATCGACAGCGCGCTGGCCGGCAACTGGGAAATCTTCCGCAACGTCTTCGGCCACATCATCCTGCCGGCTTCCATCCTCGGATTCGGCGCCCTAGCCTACATCAGCCGGATGACGCGCAGCTTCATGATCGAGCAGCTCAGCCAGGAGTATATCGTCACGGCCCGCGTCAAGGGCCTCTCCTGGGCACGAACCGTGTGGGTCCATGCATTCCGCAACGTCGCGGTTCAGGTCCTCACGGTGGTGGCGCTGTCCTACGCTTTCCTGCTCGAGGGGGCTGTGCTGACCGAGACGGTCTTCGCCTGGCCGGGCTTCGGCCGCTACCTGACCAACGCGCTCCTCGTCGGCGACATGAACGCAGTCGTCGGATGCTCCCTTCTGGTCGGCGTCATCTTCGTCACCCTCAACCTCGTCTGCGATCTCCTCTATCGCGTCTTCGACCCCAGAACCCGGTGAGGCAGCCATGAGAGACCAAACCCTGACTTCCGACACCCGTTCACCCTCCGGATTGGGCGCCTGGCTGCGCGCGCCGGTTCCCACCTCACCCTTTCATGCGCGCGTACAGCAGCTGTGGCTGCAATGGCGGCAGCTGCGAGCCAACCCGACGGCACTGTTCGGGCTGATCGTCATTGTCGTGATCCTGGTGGCCGCCCTCTTCGCGCCGCTTCTGGCGACGCACGACATCTACAGTCAGAACCTCGCCGCAAGGCTCCTGGCGCCCTCGTCGGAGCATTGGCTCGGCACCGACGAGCTCGGCCGCGACGTCTACAGCCGCCTGCTGTTCGGCGCCCGCATCACACTCTATATCGCGCTCCTGACCACGGTCATCGTCGCCCCGATCGGCCTCATCGTCGGCACCACGGCAGGCTATCTCGGCGACTGGGTGGATACGGTGCTGATGCGCATCGTCGACGTGTTCCTGGCCTTCCCCAACCTCATCCTGGCGCTCGCCTTCGTCGCGGCCCTCGGCCCGGGGATCGAAAACGCCATCATCGCGATATCGCTCGCCTCCTGGCCGCCGATCGCGCGGCTGGCGCGCGCCGAGACCCTGACGATCCGCAATTCGGATTACATCGCCGCCATGCGCCTGCAGGGAGCATCGAGCCTGCGCATCATCTTCGGCCATATCATGCCGATGTGCATCCCCTCGGTGGTGGTGCGCGTGACGCTGAACATGGCCGCCATCATTCTGACCGCCGCCGGACTTGGGTTCCTCGGCCTTGGCGCCCAGCCGCCGAGCCCGGAATGGGGCACGATGCTGTCCTCCGGCCGCGAATTCGTGATGACCAGCTGGTGGATTGCCGCCATTCCCGGATTTGCCATCCTCCTCACCAGCCTTGCCTTCAACCTTCTGGGCGACGGCCTGCGCGATGTACTGGATCCCCGTCATGGATAGACCACTGATCGACGTCAAGGATCTGAGGATCAGCTTTCACAACGCCCAGCGCAGCCATGACGCCGTGCGCGGCGTGTCGTTCACCATCGGTCGCGAGAAGGTCGGCATCGTGGGCGAATCCGGTTCGGGAAAGTCGCTGACCGGCCGCTCGCTCCTGAAACTGACCCCGCAAGGCGCCGAGCTCAGCGCCACGCATATGCGCTTCAAGGATGTTGACCTTCTCGCCGCCAGCGAGAGGGACATGCGAAAGATCCGGGGAAAGCATATCTCGATGATCCTCCAGGACCCAAAGTACTCCCTGAACCCGCTGATGCGCATCGGCGCCCAGATCGTCGAGGCGTATCGTCTGCACCACAGCGCGCCGCGCGCCGAAGCGAAATCCAAGGCGCTGGCCATGCTTGAGGCGGTCCAGATTCGCGATCCGGAACGCGTCTTCAAGCTTTACCCGCATGAAGTCTCCGGCGGCATGGGGCAGCGCATCATGATTGCCATGATGCTGATCCCCGAACCGGACCTCATCATCGCCGATGAACCGACCTCGGCGCTCGATGTGACGGTGCGCCGCCAGGTTCTGACCATCCTCGACGAACTGGTGACGCGCCGCGGGACAGGCCTGATGTTCATCAGCCACGACCTCAACCTCGTCGCCAGTTTCTGCGACCGGGTTCTGGTCATGTATGCGGGCCGTATCATGGAGGATCTGCCGGCCTCCGAGCTGCACAACGCGCGCCATCCCTATACGCAGTCGCTGCTGGAAAGCCTGCCGCGTCTCGATGCCGCCGTGGACGAGCTGAAAGTACCTGTCCGCGACCCGTCCTGGCTCGACGGACCAGTCTACCGGAATGGAGTTCTCGCATGAATCCCACGAGACCTCTCGTCGAGGCCGTCAGCCTTTCCGTCAGTTTCGGCGCCCGACATGCCCGCACCCGTGTGGTGGACGACGTGTCGTTTCGCATCAACAAGGGAGAGGCCTATGGCCTGATCGGTGAATCGGGCTGCGGCAAGTCGACGATCCTGCGGGTGATGTCCGGCCTCAACCATGAATACGATGGCGCCGTGACGCTTGCCGAACGGGAGCTGCCCAAGACGCGCACGAAGGATTTCTTCCGGCGTGTCCAGATGGTGTTCCAGGATCCCTACGGCAGCCTGCATCCGCGCAAGATCGTCGAAAAGGTGCTGGCAGAGCCACTCGCCATCCATGGCATAGACGGTGCCTCCGAGCGCATCGCCGCAACGCTGGACGCCGTCGGTCTCGGTCCCTCCTTCCGCTATCGCTATCCGCACGAGCTGTCGGGCGGCCAGCGCCAGCGGGTGGCGATCGCCCGGGCACTGATCACCGAGCCCGAGATCCTGCTCCTCGACGAGCCCACTTCGGCGCTCGACGTCTCGGTGCAGGCGGAAATCCTCAACCTTCTGAAGCGACTGCGGATCGAGCGCAATCTCACCTATCTGATGGTCTCTCACGACCTCGCCGTCATCGCCCATATCTGCGAGCGCGCCGGCATGATGTACAAGGGGCGGATCATCGAGGAGCTGACCGCACAGCAGATCCGCCAGTCGCAGGCGAAGGAAGATTACACCCGGGCGTTCCTGCAGGCGACCGTCGAGGCCGTCGCCAGGCGCGACGAGGATCGCGCATGAGCACTCAGCCGCAACGGGCAGATGCTGTCATGACATGGGAGCATGTCGCAGATCCGCGAGAGGCCGGCCTGAGCAAAGCCGGTCTCGATGCGGTGCAGGGCATTGCCGCGTCGCAGGCAACCGACATGCTACTCGTCGTTCGCCATGGCAAGATCGCCTTCTCCATCGGCGATCCGACAAGGAAGTTCCTCTGCCATTCCATGCGCAAGAGCTTCCTGGCCGCCCTGATCGGATGGGAAGTCGAGAGGGGTAGAATCGACCTTTCCGCCACGATGAAGAGCCTCGGCATCGACGACCGCGAGGGCCTGAGCGACATCGAGAAAGAGGCGACCGTCTACGATCTTCTGACGGCGCGCTCCGGCATCTATCATCCGGCGGGCTACGAAACCCCGTGGATGCGGCGCATCAAGGAAAGGCGCCATTCTCACGCGCCGGGCACGCATTGGTGCTACAACAACTGGGATTTCAACGCGCTGGGGACGATCTTCGAGAGGCTGACCGGGGAGACCGTCCACGACGCCTTCGCCCGCCGCATCGCCGGCCCGGTCGGGATGGAGGACGTCTCGCTCTCCGGTGACGCGCCGGACGGCTGGCACGAAAGCTTCGAGATCAGTGAACACCGCGCCTACCCCTTCCGCATGTCGAGCCGCGATCTCGCCCGCTTCGGCCAGCTTTTCCTGCAACAGGGCATCTGGGGCGCGACCGAAGTGCTGCCGGCCGGTTGGAGCCGGCAATGCACCATGCCCTATTCGCATGCCGGAACCCATGGCGCCTACGGCTACATGTGGTGGCTGGAGCGCGAGGGCGTGTTCCTGCCGGGTGTTGTGACGCCGAAGGGCAGCTATGCGGCCATGGGTGCCGGTGGCCACTACTGCCTCGTGATGCCTGCACTGGACATGGTGGTCGTCCATCGCGTCGACACGGAGACCAAGGGCCGCGGGGTCAGCGCCTTCGGCATGGGCCGGTTGTTGCGGCAGCTGCTCGCGGCCGTGGATGATCCCTCCTGAAGCCACATGCCGATCTCGCGCCCGGCTCGGGCGTGAACCCGTTCGCATGCTTCCAACGAGAAAACGACGAGATTGCAATGAGTACTGTTATCGAAGCCATCGCTGCCTGGTGCGCCGCTCCTCCGGCGATCTCGGACAACGCCAGGCGCCTGGCACGCGAGGCGATCGCAGACACCATCGCCTGCCTCTACGCCGGGCGCTCCGACGCCAGCACGCTTGCCGTCGCAGGCGCCTTCGGCTGGCAGCTCGCGGGGGAAGCACCGCTCGTCACCGGCGGCCGCCAGTCTCCCTCGGTCTCGGCGCTGGTCAACGGCACGGCCGCCCATGCGCTCGATTACGACGACAACTTCCGTCCCGGCATGAGCCACGCCTCGGCGGTGATCGTGCCGGCACTGCTGGCTGTCGCCGAGCGGTCGGGCGCCAGCGGTCGTGCCTTCGTGGACGCCTATCTCGTTGCCCTCCAGGCCCAGGCCTTCGTGGGCAGCGGCGTTGCCGGATCGCATTACACCGCCGGCTGGCACGGCACCTCCACAGTCGGCAGCATCGGCACGGCCGCAGGCGTCGCAAAGCTTTTGGGCATGGACGCCGATGGCATTGCGCGCGCCCTGTCGCTTGGCGCCAGCATGGCGTCCGGCACGAAGGGGCAGTTCGGCACGCCGGCCAAACCCTTCCATGCGGGCATGGCGGCGCGCAATGCCGTCGAGGCGGCGTTGCTGGCCGCCGAGGGCTTGCGCGGTCGTCTCGACATTCTCGAGGGTGCGCAGGGCTTTCTGGAAATGTTCGGTGGTGCCAGACCGAAAGGCTACGACGTCGCGGGTATCGCCGGCGACCGCGAGCACGTCATCGAGACGGATGGCCTGATGCCCAAACTGCACCCGTGCTGTGGCTCCACACATCTGATCATCGACGCCGTCCTGGAGCTGATGCGCGACGTGCCCGTCGACCCGGATGCGATCGTCTCCGCCGAGTGCCATGTCGGCATCGCCAATTTCCGCAACCTCGCCTATCCCGAGCCGCGCGACGAGATGGAAGCGCGCTTTTCCATGCAGTACTGCCTGGCGCTGGCGCTGCGCAAGAAGCAGCTCTCGCTCTCCGATTTCACCCTGCCGACCGTCGAAATCCTCGCCCGGGACCCGCTCTTACGCAAGATTTCGATGACCCATTACAGTGCGGCCGAGGAGGAGCGGGCCACGAGCTATCTGCCGCACCGGCTGCGCATCACGCTCGAGGATGGCAAGACGCATGAGGTGGAGCGCGCCTTTGCCCGTGGCGGCCGCGCCGATCCGTTTTCGGATGATGACCGGCGGATGAAGTTCGTCGATTGCCTCGAAGGGATCGAAAGCCCCATGTCCATCTATGCCGCCATCACTGCCCTGGACGAGCAGCCGGACCTCGATTTCCTGTCCGTTCTGTTCTAGAGCCTGGACCGGCGTCCGTGCTAGGCCGCGGGCAGGATGACCCGGTCGGCGAGCAGGCCGACCTCTTCGGCCTGCTTCCAGAACTGACCCGCCTGCCTGCAACGCTGGCGGTAGGATCGATAGAGCCTGATTTCGACCTCCATGTCGAAGGACGGATCTCCCGCCCGGACAAGCTGCCCCGTCTCCAGCTCATGGACGGCAAGGCTTTCCGGTATCCATGCAACGCCGTGTCCCGAGACCGCCATGGCCTTCAGCGCCGCCGACATCGCATTCTCGTAAACGGTGTTCAGGCGGAGCGCCTTGCGTTCGAAGACGGTCTTCGGCAGGGCCTGGGCAAAGAAGGAACTGTCCCGGTAGCTCAGGTAGTTGACCAGCCTGCCGTCGGCCCGCACGTCGTGCAGCGGCTCGCCATTGTCCGACGGCGCTGACACGGCGATGACCAGTTCGGACCCGAGCGTCAGATAGTCGTGCTCGCACAGGTCTCGGATGGCGGGAACGGAATCATGCGCATAGATCAGCAGGAAGTCGCATTCGTTGCGAAACAGGGTCGCGACGTTGTTGGAAAATGAGGAATAGGCCTCGGTGAAGCGAGTGCGGAACGGCCCTCCATGCGCTTCGATCTTCTCCATCCAGGCGGGGAAGAAGGTCAGCACGAGCGTGCTCATGGTGGCGAAGGAAAGAACGTCTTCTGCCGAGGCGTGAGCTTCGATGGCCTCCTCGCGCAAGGCGCGGAGCATGTCGACGCTCTTGCGCGCCTTGGGCAGAAAGCTGTCGCCCGCGAGCGTGAGTTTGACCGGATAGGTCGAACGATCCACCAGCGGCACGCCGACCCATTGCTCCAGCTGCCGGATACGGCGGCTGAGTGCGGACTGCGTGATGTTTCGGTCATCTGCGGCAAGCGTGAAGTTCATGAAATGCGCCAGGCTGACGAAGTCTTCGAGCCACTTCAGTTCCATCCAGCTTTCTCCAATCAAATCGCAACAGAGTTAAACTGACGTTGGGTCGCAGGACAATGCCATCCTTGCTGACCGCGTCGCTGTGCGGTCACCGCAGATACCTTTCTCCCATGGCTTCGAAGGGGCAAGCCCGACCGGGTGGATTCTGGGGGTTTCCAACAGACTGTCAGGTTTTCAGGTCTTTGCGGCATCGCAAAGGCGACGTATCGCCTGACGCGGCTGCGCGAACTAGCAGCAGCCGATGAAGGCCCCGTTCCATTCGGCGAGTGCGGCCTCGATCCGGGGCCAATCCCGGGTCAGGGCGGCGTGATCCTGCATCGACTGGCGGTAGCTGCTGCGCAGCTGGTTTTCTGCGGCCTGGAGGTCGACGTTGGGCAGGTTGCCGTTGGCGACGATGGTTTGCCCCGCGACGATCACCTGCAGGACATGCCTTGCGGTTGCACGCGCAAAGAAGAGGTCGACCGGTTCCACCTCCATGATCCTGTCGCGATCGAGGCGGTCGTAGTCGAGCTGGAGAAAGTCCGCCGGTTCTCCGACGGCAATCTTGCCGGTCCCGGGCATGCCGATCGCCTGCCGTCCGTGGGCAATGCTCTGCAGGAGAAAGTCCGGCCGCGACCAGGTCTGCGCAAAACCCGTATCGCCGTGCAGGGCGTTGGCGAGGCGGATCTCGCGGATCATGTCGTCGTCCTCGTCGAAGGCCTGCCCGTCGACGCCGATGGCAACGCTGCAGCCGCGCTGCCAGGCGTCGGCGACGGGTCCGAGCCCGGAACGGAGATGCAGATTGGATCCGGAGTTCGTGACGATGCGGCAGCCCGCTTCAGCGATCATGTCCAGTTCGTGCGGGCGGGCATGGACGCAGTGCGCGAGCGTCAGCCGCGGCGAGAGCAGCCCGATATCCTTCAGGTAGGTGACGATCCCTTGCGGGAACGTGAGATCCGCCCATCGCCTCTGGTAGGGCGTCTCGAGGAGATGCATGTGGACCCTGCGGCCGGTTTCGGCAGAACGCCAGGCAACGGCCCGCAGCAGTTCGTCGGAGCACCATTGCACCCCGGCCGGTCCGAACTGCACGTCGACCATCGGTCCCTGGATGGCTTCGGCGATCTGTTCCGTCGTCTCGATCAGGCGCGCGGGAGAGAGCGGTGGCCGGCAATAGGTATCGCGCAGCAGGGCTGCGATATCCGCCGGCAGCTTGTCGAGCAAGGCCGTTTCGTCGCCGTAGACGAGCGGGTTGCGGTCGCGGATGGCCGGCGCAAAGGCAATCCGCAGTCCAACGTCCTGGGCTGCCCGTGCCACCTCGCGGGCCTCGTCGACGGGATCGCGCTTGCCGCTCGGCCGTGTGTAATGGACCATGACCGCGCCGCAGCCCGACAGGGCCGCGCGTGCGAGCGGTGCCACGGCAGCCGTGTAGGCATCCGGCGGCGTGGCCAGGATCGTGCGCGGCAGCCATGCCTCCAGAGGCAGGAAGGCTGTCCCGAAGGATGACATCGGCAGCGGCCGGACATGGTCATGGGCGTTGGCCAGCGCCGGCATCACCAGGGTCCGCCCGGTCGCGACCGTCTCCGCACCGGCATCTTCCACGGCCGTGATGACGCCGTCCTGCCAGCGGATGCGGCGGTTCTGCTGCGGGCCCTCAGGCTCGCCGATCGTGTGGGAGGCTAAGAGTTCTCCGGACCTGCTCATGCATGCCGACCGGGTGTTCCGGTGACAATCGCGGCGCCGCCTTCCCCGCGGGGATCATGGGCGCCTTCCACCGTTCCATCGGTGGCCAGGCGGATCACGCCTGCCTGACCGAAAATCGGGGAGAGGGCGGGAAGCATGGCAACCTCGTGGCCGAGCGCCGAAAGCGCGCCGGTCTGTTCGGCACCGAGCGAGCCTTCGATCTTCAGGCTGTCACGGCTGTCGGAGAAGGTCCGTCCCAGGAGGAAGCGCGGCTGGGCTAGCGCCTGCTCGGGCGTCATGCCGTCGTCGAGCAGGCTGGTCAGCAGCACGGACAGCGTCTGCGGCTGTCCGTCGGCGCCCTGCGTGCCGTAGAGGAGGCAGGGTGCTCCGTCGCGGATCGCGATCCCCGGGTTGAGGGTGTAGAAGGGGCGCTTGCCGGGCGCGAGGCAGTTGGGGTGACCGGGTTCAGTCGAAAAAGCCGCGCCGCGGTTTTGCCAGAGGATGCCCGTTCCGGGAACGGTGACGCCACTGCCCCAGTCGAAATAGGTGCTCTGCAGGACGCTGACGCAACGCCCCGCAGAGTCGGCGACGGCAAAGAAGACGGTGTCTGCAGTATTGCCCGGATGGGGCCAGGGCATGGCGGATGCGGGATCGATGTTGCGCGCGGCGGCGTCGAGCGTGCCCGCTTCGAGCATGTCTGCGGCCGGGTCATTTTTTCCGGTATCGAAATCCGGATCGCCGATCGATGACCGGTTCAGGAATGCTTGCTTCGTCGCCTCCACCAGCAGATGCATGCGGGCGGAACTCGCCGGGTCGGTCTCTGCGAGATTGAAGCGGGAGAGAATGCCCATGATGGCGAGCGTCGCGCAGCCCTGCGTCGGCGGCGGCGGCGCCAGGAGCAGCGTGCCGCGGTAGTCGAGCGCCAGCGGATCGACCTCGCGCGTGCGGGTGGCGGCAAGATCCGCGGCATTGAGCGGCGAGCCTGCTTTCGCGAGACCGTCGGCGATCGCTTCAGAGAGGGGGCCGTCGTAGAAGCTGCGGTACCCGTCGTTTGCAAGGCACCGGAGGCTTGCGGCCAGCTCCGGCTGGCGCAGCAGGCCCGCGTCGCTGCGATGGTCGAAGATCTCGGCAAATCCTGGCCATGCGGGATGCTCTCGCGCCCGAAAGTCCAGCCAGAAATCCTGGGATCCGCTTGGGACATAGCCGGCATCCGCCAGTTCGATGGCAGGCGACAGGAGGTCCGCAAAGCGTTCGCGGCCATCCCAGTTCGCTTCGCTGAAGGCGAGTGCATGACCCCAGCTGTCGACGGCGCAGGCGGAGGTCAGCATGGAGGACGGGCCGCGGGTGGGGATGGCTCCGCTCGTGGCAGTGACCCCGGCGGCAGCCTGGCCGATGCCCAGAAAGCAGCGCTGCCGTCCCTCCCGGTCGCAGACAAGCCAGACGACATCGCCGCCCAGGCCGCAGAAATGGGGCATGACCACCGCCAGTGTCGCGGCGACGGCGACAGCCGCTTCGATGGCATTGCCGCCGCGCGCCAGCACGGCTCTGCCAGCTTCGGTCGCCAGCGGGTGGGGGCTGACGACCATGCCTGATCCCGATGGGTGAGGGCCGACTGACTGCATGTGGCGTGCTCGTTCGAGTTGGGGCCGGCGGCAGGATGCCGCCGGCGAGGTCAGGAGATCAGTTCGCCGTGTAGGTGAGCTTGCGCTCTTCGATCGGCGGCAGGAACTGGCGGTCGAAGATCTGCTCCGCCGTCGGCTTGGAGGGCAGCTGATAGCCTTCCGCCACGATGTCGATCGAGCGGGCAAGGCGGCTGTCATCGAGATCGCCGAGGCCGAGCTTTTCGACTTCCGGGGAGACGATCAGGTTCTCGTAGGAGAATTTCAGGCGATCGTGCTCGAGGTCCCGCTTCACGAGGTTGTCGAAGGCGACGACGGAATCCATTCCCTTTTCGGTGTCGAGACCGATTTCGATCGCCGCCTTGTTGACGGCGCGCACCAGGCCGGCGACGGCCTCGGGGTTCTCGGCGATCAGCTTCTGCGAGACCATCAGGCCGTTCGAGTAGAGATCAAGGCCGTGATCCCCAAACAGCAGCCAGTTGTAGTCGTTTGCCGGATCCTGGCGGTTGTTGATCAGGTTGAACCAGCTGGTGATGTTGAACACCAGGGCGCCGTCGATGTCGCCCTTGATCAGCATCGGTTCCTGCAGGTTGGGACCCATGTTGTCGATCTGGACCTGGGTCATGTCGACGTCGTTGAGGGTGGCGAGAACGGTCACCAGCCGGGTCGTGGGGGTGCCCTGTGCGCCACCGAGCGTCTTGCCGACGAGGTCGGCCGGCGTCGTGATGTTGGTCTCCTTCTTGCTCACGATCGCGAAGGGTGGCTTGTTCCAGAGCTGGTAGACCATGACCGGGGCTTCATCCGGGCGGGTCGCGGCATTCTGGATGATGGCGTTGATGTCGCCGAAGCCCGCATCATAGGTGCCCGACATGATGCGGGTCACGGTTGCCGCCGAACCTTCGCCCTGGTCGATGGTCACGTCGAGACCTTCAGCCTCGAAGTAGCCGGCCTCCTTGGCTAGCAGGAAGGCGGCGTCCGATCCTTGCGTCTTCCAGCCCAGCGTGAACTTGATGGCGGTGTCTGCAAGCGCCGCGCTGTTCAGGCAAAGGCCTAGAGCGACGGTGGAGAGAAATGTCTTCAGCATGTTGAGCTCCGATTGTTCGAGGGTCAGGCAGTGGTGGTGATATCGTTGCGGCGGTTCGCCCAGCCGGCGACACGCATTTCGACGAGAGAGAAGGCGGCGTAGAGAAGGACGCCGAGCACCGCGAGGATGAACAACCCCGCAAAGACCAGCGGCACGTCGAAATTGGAGGAGGCCGTCATCATCACGTTGCCGATGCCGCGGTTGGAGGCGACGGTCTCCGACAGGACGGAGCCGACGAAGGCAAAGGTCGCGGCAATTTTCAGCGAGGCGAAGAAGAAGGGCATGGTGCGCGGCAGACCGACATTCCACAGGATGTCCAGCTTGCTGGCGCCCATCGACTTCAGGACGTCCTCGAGTTCCGGTTCGGTGGTGGCAAGGCCCGTCGCGATGTTGACGACGATCGGGAAGAAGCACATCGCCAGCGCCGTCAGGATTGCAGGCACGGAACCGGATCCGAACCAGAGGACGAAGATCGGCACGACGGCGACCTTGGGGATCGAGGAAAAGCCGATCAGCAGGGGATAGGCGGTGTCATAGGCAATCCGCGAGGTGCCGATGCAGGCGCCGATCAGCAGGCCGACCGTGACGCCGAGCAGGAAGCCCACCATCGTCGTCCACAGTGTCTGCAGGATATGCGGCCACAGGACGTCGAAGCGGCCCACCAGCGTCGCCAGGATCTGCGAGGGGCGGGGCAGGACGAGATCGGAGACCTGTAGCGCGATGCAGAGAATTTCCCAGAGGCCGAAGAAGGCGAGGATCAGGAAGGCCGCCCAGAAGCGGCGGCGAATGGCGTAGGACATCTCAGGCCTCCTCGGTGGCGACGTCGGTGCGGGCATCGATGATCAGCTCCCGCAGGCGCTGGTTCAGCGCCGTGAAGTCCGGCTCGAAGGTCATCGGAACCGTACGGGGACGGGCAAAATCGACCGTGCTGTCGTCGATGATCCTGCCGGGGCGGGCACTCATCACGCAGATGCGCGATGCCAGGAAGCCGGCTTCCTTGAGGTCATGCGTCACCAGCAGGACGGTCGGCTTGCGCTTCATCCAGAGCGACTGCATCGTCGCCCAGAGTTCTTCGCGGGTGAACTGGTCGAGCGCGCCGAAGGGTTCGTCGAGCAGGAGAAGGCTCGGGTCATGCACGAGCGCACGGCAGAGGTTGGCGCGCTGCAGCATGCCGCCGGAGAGCTGCCAGGGGTAATGGTTGGCGAAGCGCTCCAGCCCGACGTCGGCCAGAAGGGCGTGCACCCGATCCCGATACTCGGTATTCTTCTTGGAACGGTACTGCGAGCGGAACGGGCGGACGATCTTCAGCGGCAGCATGACATTGCGTTCGATGGTCAGCCACGGCAGAAGGGTCGGGTTCTGGAAGGCCATGCCGATGCGCAGGGCCTTGGCACCGACCTCCTTGCCGCCGACGATCACCGCCCCGCGGCTCGGCTGCAGCAGGCCGCTGGCCAGCTTCAGGATCGTCGACTTGCCGCAGCCGGACGGGCCGACCAGCGCGAGGAACTCGCCCTCGGCAATCTTGAGACTTGTTTCCTGCAGCGCGGCGACCGCCTTTTCCCCGCGACCGAAGGATACGGCCGCCTGGGACAGTTCCACTGCCACGGGATGCCTGTCTCCCGTTTCTGAAAAATCGATCATGCACCTCACCTTGAGCTTTCGTTAGAACTGCATGCAACAGGCATGCCAAGTTCAAGTTGCTGCTGGACTCCCGCAACAACAGCACTTTCGTCGCCGTGGAATGTCCATGCATAAAGTGCATGCAATTTTTATGGGCACTCTGCATTCGGATGGAGCAGCGAGGCGAGTTGAAAAAGCCGCAGGGGTGGATTATCCAGAGCGGCATGAAGGGAACCAGCCATGGCATCTGAGAAGCGTCAGCCGCGGAGCGAGATCGATCGCGTCCAGGGCATCTGCCACGCCCTTCGCAAGGCCATCATCGAGCGCGCTTTGCTGCCGGGGGACCGACTGCCCGAGGATGCGCTGGGTGAGCGCTTCGGCGTCAGCCGGACGATCGCCAGGCATGCGCTGGGCCAGCTGGCGGCGGAAGGTCTGGTGGATCTGAGGCGCAACCGTATTGCCGTCGTGGTGACGCCGTCTTTCGAGGATGCGAGAGACATCTTCGACATCCGCGTCGACCTGGAGCGGCAGGTGGTGCGCCATCTGGCGGGGAAACTCACGGACGCGCAGGTCAAGCAGTTGAAGGCGATCGTCGAGGCGGAGCATGAAGCGCGCCACGGCGCGGAAGGCACGTCCATTCGGTTGGCCACGGAATTCCATGTCCGGCTGGCGGAAATGACCGGCAAGCCCATTCTCGTCCGCTATGTCACGGAGATCTGCTACCGCGCCGGACTATCGCTGTCGGCCTTTGCGCGTCCGCATTCTTCCGATTGTGCGGTCAGCGAGCATCTGGAACTGATCGAGGCCATCCAACAGGGTCCTGCGGAGCGGGCCTGTGCTCTGATGGACCAGCATCTCGAGGCCGTTGCGTCGCGCGCGCTGCTGCAGAGTGCGGGCGCAAGAAGCCGGGATCTGATGAATATCCTGGCCCCTTACGCCGATTGAGCTCGCTCAGGCGCCGGCGTTACTGCCGGGCGCAGGAGGGGTCGAGGATCCACTCGGCGCTATCGTTCCAGACGTCCGTCTCGACGATGAGGCCGTCGCGCACGACGAAGCGGTCCACATAGCGATTGTTGTCGAAGGCCCGGCCATCCGGCCATTCGCCGTAGAGGTATCCGAGGCTGTAGACGATCGTCTCGTTCTCGCCCGGCATCACATCGTAATGCACGATGCGCTTCTTCACCCATTTGTAGCGGGCGGCGTTGAAGCCCGTGGGGCCGCTCGGCGTATCGAACACCCGGTTGCCGGTGAACCTGCAGACAAAGGCCGCATCCACATATTGCGCTGCCCGCACGGGGTCGGGAGCCATGGAGGCGTCCAGGTAATCCTTGACGGCCTGAAGGTCTCGCTGGGCACGGTCGTTCATTTCATATCCCCGTCTGTTGCCAGGATCGGCAATTAATTGCATACAGTTACTCTATTCAATTTCCAGTCCGGCTTCAAGCATGAGTTCAGTTCCTCTCTTTGACATCCTCATCCGGAACGCCACCCTGCAGGGTGATCCGTCCCTGGTGGACATCGGCATCCGCGACGGACGCGTCGCCGAGATCCTTCCGGTCGCGCAGCGGCAGGAAACGAAGGCCCGTGTTGAAGAGGATGCCGGCGGCCGCCTGGTGCTGCCGGGCTTCGTGGATACCCATGTCCACCTCGACAAATCCTGCCTTCTCGCCTGCTGCCGGGGCGGCGGGGGAGGGCTGAAGGGCGCCGTTTCGGCGGTCTCGCGTCTGAAACAGGATTTTACCGAAGAAGACGTCTACCGCCGCGGGGCGCGGACCATCGAAATGGCCATCCTGCAGGGCACGATGCACATGCGCACGCATGTCGAGGTCGATCCCCGCGTCGGCCTGCGCAGCTTTGCGGCCATCCAGCGGCTGAAGCGCGATTATGCCTTCGCCATCGACCTTTCGATCTGCGTCTTTCCGCAGGAGGGCCTCCTCAACGATCCCGGCACCGAGGCGCTGCTGGAGCAGGCGCTGGACGGTGGCGCCGATCTTCTCGGCGGCTGCCCCTATACCGACAGCGACCCGTCGGCCCACATGGAGCGGATCTTCGCGATGGCGCAAAGCCACGACGTCGATCTCGACTTCCACCTGGATTTCGATCTCGATCCCAGCTGGACCCATATGGACGAGATCTGCCGCCTGGCGGAGGCGCAGGGCTGGCAGGGGCGCGTGGCGATCGGACATGTCACCAAGCTCGCCGCCATGGACGAGGATGCCTTCGAGCGGCATGTGACGCGGCTCGCCGCTGCCGGGGTCGCGGTCACGGCCCTGCCATCGACCGATCTCTATCTCAACGGGCGCGACAAGGGGTTCCGTGCCGTGCGCGGTGTAGCGCCCGTCCACCTCCTGGCGGAGCGGGGCGTCACGGCCTCCATCGCAACGAACAACGTGCTGAACCCGTTCACGCCCTACGGCGATTGCTCCCTGCTGCGCATGGCCAATCTCTACGCAAACCTCATGCACCTGGGCCCGGACGGTTTTTCCCAGTGCCTTCGCCTGATCACGCAGGACGCGGCCCGGCTGATGCGGATCGAAGACTATGGCATCGCGCCTGGCCATGCCGCCGATCTCATCGTTCTCGATGCGACCGACGAAGACGAGGCCTTCGGCAGCATCGCGCCCGCCCAGATGGGCTTCAAGAACGGCCGCAAGACGTTCGAGAGACAGGCGCGGATCCTGCGCTGACCCTGCGCGACAGGGTCAGGATTTCGGTGCGTTCAGAAGCCAGCGGGCCGTGTCGGAATCGGTGATCAGCGTGGTGGCCAGCTTGCCCCGCAGCGCTGCCCCCACGACGCGGCGTTTGTGGATTCCGCCCGAGGCGATGATGCGGGTCTTGATCCGGCGATAGCTCTCCAGATCAGGCGATATGACCTGCCTGTTGAGGGGGTGCTCGGTGGGGCTCCCGTTGTCATCCAGATAGTAGCCGAGCAGGTCGCCGACGGCGCCGGAACGGGCCAGATCGTCGATATTCACCGTCGCCGGAAGACCGTAGCGGATCTGCAGGGATTTTCCCGTCAGGTCGCCGACGCTCAGGTAGGAAAGGTCGACGGACGCTGCCGCCTGCAGCAGTTCGTCGAAAACGGACTGTGCGGCGATCTGGTCTCGGGAGGCGGCGCTGTCGGCATAGACGGGGGCCGCAAAATAGTGGCAGCGGGCGTTCAGCACTTCGGCAAAACTGCGCACGATATCGAACGTGTTGATCTCCACGCCCCGGGTCAGGCCTCCCATCATCGAGTAGACCTCCAGATCGGGCATGTGCTTGCGGGTCATCTGATGAACCGTCTCGCGCAGGGTGGTGCCCCAGCCGACGCCGATCGATTTCGGTCGCTGGACCTCCAGGAAACGATCCAGGAAGGCCGCTGCTGCCCGCCCCAGAACGGCGTGCAGCAGTTCCTGGTCGACCGGGGTGGAGACCACCACGGCCTCTTCGAGGTCGAAGGCCTCGCAGAGATCGCTTTCCAGCTGCACGTTCTCCGTCAGGGGCGACGTGAATGTCACCCGGACATGGCCGCAGGCCAGAGCCTCCGCCAGGAGCTCGTTGATCCTGCGTCGCGTCAGGTTCATCCGCACGGCAATCTGGGCCTGTGTGAGCCCTTCCACATGGTAGAGCCAGGCAGCCTTCACCATCAGATCCGTCGCAGCCATCTTCGCACCCTCCCAGATGTCACACTGACGTTACACTTGTAACCTATCCGTTTGTCAACGCTCCTTCTCACAAGAAAGAGCCGACAGCAATGACCTTCGCCCGGCGGCGAGCCGACCCAAGGCGGCAGTGCAGGTAGATGGAAGTGCAGGTACGTCCATGATTACAGGACCGACGATCCCCGAAGGCAAAGGCGCGCTGACAGCCAGTCCACCTCTGGCTGAGAGCATCGTGCAGGGGGCACCGCAGGTCGCGACTTGAACTCACCCCTCGCGGTCTTCGCGACGGGTGTCACCCAAAATTCACGCAGTCATTACGAAACCGACGTTTCGGAAGATCAGGGTACTCGCGCCCAGCTTCTGGCCGTCTATCTGAAAAGAGAGGATCACCATGTTGTCCATTACACGACGTAGCGCTCTCGGCTTGCTCGGAGCAAGCGCCGGCAGTCTTATCCTGCCGCGCATGGCGTTCAGCCAGAGCAAGCGCCCCTCCGTCACCATCGCCGTGCAGAAGATCACCAACAACAACACGCTCGACATCTGGAACGAGCAGTCGAACGTCGGTGAGCGCATCTTCTTCCCGAACTTCTGGGAAGGCCTGATCCAGCGCGACTGGATGGGCAATCAGGGTCCGGTTCCGGGTCTTGCGACCGAATGGAAGCGCATCGATGACAAGACGCTGGAGCTGAAGCTGCGCCAGGGCGTCAAGTTCCACAATGGCGACGAGCTGACCGCCGAAGATGTCGCATTCAGCTTCTCCAAGGAACGCGTCTTTGGAAACACGGAGCCATCCGGCGGCAAGACCATTTTTGAAGACGATCACAAGCCGACGACTGCCAAGGAACTGCCGGCCGCCGTGCCCGGCATCGGCCGCCGCCTGTGGCCTGCGCTGGCCGGTATCGAAGTCGTCGACAAATATACCGTGCGCCTGCACAACGCGACGCCTGATGTGACGCTGGAAGGTCGCCTCTATTCCGGCGGCAGCCAGATTGCCAACCGCAGGGCTTGGGACGAAGCCGCCACCTACAATGACTGGGCGCGCAAGCCGATCACCACCGGCCCCTACATGGTCGGCGACTACAAGCCGGATGTCTCGCTGACGCTGGTTGCCTTCGACGAGTATTGGGGCGGCCGCCCGCCGCTCGAGGAGATCCGCTTCGTGGAAGTTCCCGAAGTGGCTTCGCGCGTCAACGGCCTCCTCTCCGGCGAATACGACTTCGCCTGCGACCTGCCGCCGGACCAGATTGCCGCCATTCAGTCGACGCAGGGCTTCGAAGTCCAGAGCTCGACGATCTGGAACCATCGCGTCTCGGTCTTCAACACGCAGAACGAGATCCTCGCCAATCCGCTGGTCCGCCGCGCCATGACCCATTCGATCGACCGCAAGGCGATCGTCGACGCGCTCTGGGCCGGTCAGACCGTGATCCCGGCCGGCCTGCAGTTCGAATCCTTCAAGGAATCGGACATGTTCATCGAGGGCTGGGCGCCGCCGGAATTCAACCCCGAACTCGCTCGCGACCTGCTGAAGCAGGCAAACTACAAGGGCGACGCCATCCCTTACCGCCTGCTCAACAACTACTATACGAACCAGACGCCGAACGCGCAGATCATGGTCGAGATGTGGAAGCAGGTCGGTCTCAACGTCGAGATCGAAATGAAGGAAAACTGGGGTCAGATCCACGAGCCGGCGGGCGTCAAGGGCGTGCGCGACTGGTCTGCATCCAACACCATCAACGACCCGATCACGCCGCTCGTCGTGCAGTTCGGTCCGAACGGTGAAGTCCAGCAGAAGAAGGACTGGACCAATGCCGAGGTCAACGAGCTCTCCGTGGTCATGGAGACCTCGACCGACCGTGCGCTGCGCAAGAAGGCGATCGCCCGCATGCTGGAAATTTGCGAGCGCGAAGACCCCGTCTACCAGGTCCTGCACCAGAACGCCGTCTTCACTGGCATGAAGTCCTCCCTCAAGTGGAAGGCTGCTCCGGCCTTCGCCATGGACTTCCGCGCCACCAACTGGTCGAGCTGACCATAGCTCGGATGGGGCGGCACCCTTCACGGGTGCCGCCTTTCCTCGAACTGGGCGCTGGATGATCCGGCGCTGCAATGACGAAGGCGTCTGGAGCAATGAAATCCAATTTCGTGGAACTGCGCGACCTCAGGGTGGCGTTTGACGGAGTGCAGGTGTTGCACGGCATCCATCTCGATGTTGCACCTGGCGAGGCAGTCGGCCTGGTCGGTGAATCCGGCTGCGGCAAGTCCGTGACCTGGCTCGCCGCGCTCGGACTGTTGCCGGGCAAGGCCGAGGTCTCGGGATCCGTGCGCGTCTCTGGGCAGGAGATCTGCAATGCCGGTCGCGGTGCGCTCGAGGCGGTGCGGGGCGGCAAGATCGCCATGATCTTCCAAGATCCCTCCAGCTCCCTCAATCCCGTGCTGCGCATCGGTCGGCAGATTGCCGAGGCACTCTTCATCCATCGCGGCCTTAAGGGTGCGGCGGCCAGGACAGAGGCTCTTCGCCTGATGGACCTGGTCGGCATCCCCGATGCCCACCGCCGCTTCGATCATTTCCCGCATGAATTCTCCGGTGGCCAGTGCCAGCGTCTGATGATCGCCATGGCGCTGGCGGGCGAGCCGGACCTGCTGATTGCCGATGAGCCGACGACGGCGCTCGATGCGACGATCCAGGCGCAGATCCTCGATCTGCTCAATCGGCTGCGGGCGGAGACGGGGCTGGCGCTGGTCTTCATCAGCCATGACCTCGGGGCCGTATCGCAGGTCTGCGAGCGGGTCTGCGTGATGTACGCGGGACGCATCGTCGAGCAAGGCACCGTCTCGGAGCTCTTCTCCGAGCCGCGGCATCCCTATACGCGTGGCCTCTTTGACGCCATCCCGATGCTGGACGGGCCACGCAGCCGCATGGTCCCCATTCCGGGGACGGTTCCCAATCCACGCCACCTTCCGGCCGGCTGTTCCTTTTCTCCCCGGTGCGCGAATGCCGTGGAACTCTGCCGGCATGACATGCCGGCGCTTCACCATGACGGCGCCGACCGCGGCCTGGCCTGTCACCGGCCCGTCGGCACGGCTCCCGGCCGCCTGTCTCAGACCCGAATTCTGGAATCGATACAGTGACTGCTCCCATTCTTGAAGCAACCAATCTCGTCCGTGTCTATCCGGGCAGGCGCCGCCTGATCGGCAAGGCGGCACCGGTCCGCGCCGTGGCCGGCGTGACGCTGCGGGTGATGCCGGGCGAGGTGCTGGGCATCGTCGGTGAATCCGGTTCGGGAAAATCGACGCTCGGCCGCATGCTGCTGGGCATCGATCCGGCCGATGGCGGTGAGGTGCGTTTCGACGGAAACCCGATGCCAAGGTTCGGCACCGCCGAATGGCGGGCGCTGCGGGCGAAGATGCAGCTCGTCTATCAGGATCCGCTGGCGGCCCTCGACCGTCGCCTGACGATCGCCCGCCAGATCGGCGAACCGCTCGACATCCATCAGATCGTCCCCCGCGAACACCAGCAGGCACGGATCGATGAACTCATGGATGCCGTCGGTCTGCGCAAGGACCAGGGGGATCGCTATCCGCACGAGCTGTCCGGCGGGCAGCGCCAGCGGGTGGTGATCGCCCGGGCTCTGGCCTCCCGGCCGAAGCTCCTCGTCTGCGACGAGCCGGTATCGGCGCTCGACGTGTCGATCCAGGCGCAGGTGGTCAACATGCTGCGCGACCTTCAGGAGCGCAACAGGATCGCCATGGTGTTCATCAGCCATGACCTGAAGGTGGTGCGCAACATCGCCGACCGGGTGGCGGTGATGTACCTCGGGCGCATCGTCGAGGAGGCGTCGTCCGACGTCGTCTTCAAGGCCCCGCAGCACCCCTACACCAAGGCGCTCGTCTCCAGCGTCCCGGTTCCGGGCAAGACGCTCGAGGGGCGGATGATCCTGCAGGGCGAACCGCCGAACCCGGCAAATCCGCCCTCCGGCTGCGTCTTTCATCCGCGCTGCCCGTTTGCGTTCGATCTCTGCCGAACCGCGGTGCCGACGCTTCGTCACACCGGACCTGACAGAACTGCTGCCTGCCACCTGGTGCCGGGCGATGCAGAACCTGTCGCAGCCTGAGCGAGACCGTCATGTTCGTGTTTTTCCTCACCCGATTGTTGCGTGCCGCGGTGACCATTCTCGCCGTCGTGACCTTCGCCTTCGTCGTCCTGCGAATGTCGGGCGATCCGGCACAGGTCCTCCTCGGGCCCGATGTGCCGCAGGAGGCGGTCGACGCCTTCCGCAAGCGCTGGGGTCTCGATCAGCCGCTCTGGATCCAGTATTTCGCCTATATCCAGTCGATGCTCTCTGGTGATTTCGGGGTCTCGATGCGTGACAGGTCGCCAGCCATCGAACTGGTGATGCAACGCGTGCCGGCCACCCTGCAGCTTACCATTCCGGCCCTTATCCTGAAGCTCGTTATCGGCATACCGGCCGGCGTCTATGCCGCGCTGCACCGGCACAGCTTCGCCGACCGTGGCGTGATCCTGCTTGCCATCCTCGGCTTCACCATTCCCTCCTTCGTGATGGGGCTGCTGCTGGTGCTGATCTTCTCCGTAACGTTCGGCCTCCTGCCGTCCGGCGGGCAGGACACCTGGATGCATGGCATCCTGCCGACGATCACGATGAGCATCGGCGGGATCGGCATCCTGGCGCGCTTCTCGCGCAGCGCCATGATCGAGGTGCTGGGCCAGCCCTATGTCCGCACCGCCTCCGCCAAGGGAGTGACGTGGCCGGACGTCGTCTGGCGGCATGCGCTTCCCAATGCCTCCGTGCCGATCGTCACCATCGTCGGCTTCATGGTCGGCTCGCTGATCGCCGGTGCCGTCGTCGTGGAATCCATCTTCTCCTGGCCGGGGATCGGCCGCCTGCTGGTGGTCTCCGTGGGCAACCGCGATCTGGCGGTGGTGCAGTGCATCCTGCTGGTGATCGCCGTGACCATGGTGGTCTCCAACCTGATCGTCGACCTGCTCTACGGCTGGCTCGACCCGCGCCTTCGCGCGCAAACCGCGCATTGAGGAGAGCAACATGAGCTCGACACCGAGTGTTTCAACGCTGCCGCCGCGCCGCGGTTACTTCGCAGCCATCGCCACGCTTCGCCGGCATGTACCGCTGTCGGTCGGGCTTGGTCTCCTCTGGCTGCTGCTGATGGTGCTGATCGCGATCTTTGCGCCGCTGATCATGCCCTACAACATCACCGCCATGGACCTCAGCAGCCGGCTGGCGGCTCCGGGACATCCGTCCCATTGGCTGGGCACGGATGAACTCGGCCGCGATGTCCTGTCGCGACTGCTCCAGTCGATCCGGGTGTCGCTGGTGATTGCCTTCGGTGCGACCATCATCTCGGCGGTCTTCGGCACGACGCTCGGCTTTGCGGCTGCAAAATTTCGCGGTGCCGTCGAGCATCTGGTGCTGGTGCTCGCCGATTTCCAGGCGGCACTTCCCTTTCTCATCATGTCGCTCGCGGTGCTCGCCTTCTTCGGCTCCTCCATGCTGCTGCTCGTCTGCCTCATGGGTTTCTACGGCTGGGAGCGCTATGCCCGCATCGCCCGGGGACTTGCCATCTCGGCAAGCTCGCAGGGGTATGCGGCGGCGGTCGTCCAGCTCGGAGCGACACCGATGCGCGTCTACGTCCGGCACATCCTGCCGAATGTCGCCTCGACGCTGATCGTTTCCATGACGCTCACCTTCCCGGAAATCATCCTGATGGAAAGCGGCCTGTCCTTCCTCGGCCTTGGCGTTCAGCCGCCGGAATCGAGCCTTGGCAACATGGTCGGCTTCGGGCGCGAGTATCTGACCACGGCGCCCTGGATCATGCTCGCCCCCGCCTTCGTCATCATGGTCACCACCCTGTCCATCTCGCTTGCCGGGGACTGGCTCCGCGACAAGCTCGATCCGACCGTCCGCTGAACCTCTGTAATCAGGATTTGAGACATGACTTTGATCACCGGGCACCGCGGCGCCCGCAACCTCTGGCCCGAAAATTCACCCACCGGGTTCCGTAACGTCCTGGCGCTCGATGTCGACGCCGTCGAATTCGACGTCCATCTCACGGATGCGGGCGAACTGGTGGTCATCCACGACGCCACCCTCGACAGGACCGTTGAGGCCAGTGGCCCGGTGCGGGCGCTGACGCCGGAAGCCCGCGCATCGCACCGTCTGAAGGACAGCGAGGACATCATCCCGACCCTCGGCGAGGTGCTGGCGATCCTGGCTCCCGCGAAGACCAAGGCGCTGCATGTCGAGATCAAGTCCGGGCCGGACGGCAATCCCTATCCCGGCATCGTGGAAAAGGTGGCGGCCGAAGTGGCCCGCGTCGGCCTCGAGGATCGCAGCACTCTGACGTCCTTCGACGTATCGGTGCTGGAAGACTGCCGCCGGCATGCGCCGCAGATCGCCAGGCTCGTGTCCGTCAACGCCGCCTGGGCTGAGAAGCAGGGTGGGCTGAGGACCTTCCTCACGCAGGTCGACAGTCTCGTGGAAACCGTCGCCGTCCATCACGAGCTGATGGATGCGGAATGGGAGCTGATCACCGACATGCTGCCTCTGGACCGCCTCTGTGTCTGGACCCTCAACGACGAGACACTGATCGCAACATGGCTGGATCGGGGCATCGGACACCTGACCACCGACAGCCCGGATATTGCGCTCAGACTGCGGGCGCAACGATCCACGCACGACCTTCATTCCCAACACCTTGGAGACGCACAATGAGCAACATCATCGGAACAGGTTTCAACTGCAATTCCGTCGACGGAGAGCTGGAAAGCCTCGGAACCGACCTTCGCCGCCTCGCCGATCTCGGCCTCGACACGGTGGAGCTCGGCCTGACCAGCGTCGACCTGATCGCCGGCGGCCGCATCATCAAGGAGCGCGCCGAGCGGCTGGTGGCCCTGACCTCGCAGTTCGAACTGCGCTATACGGTACACGGCCTGGTCTCGTCCAACTTCATGGACCCGGCCACCTGCCGCTACCACATCGACGCGGCCAAGGCGCTCGTCGAACTCTGCGACCGGATCGGGTCCCGCATCCTCGTCCAGCACGGCGGCTGCCTGCGCGCCGACCAGATCTTCGACCGCGCTGCCGCAGACACCCGCGAGCGGGAAGCCCTGCTGGAACTCGCCGAATTCGCCCGGCCCTACGGCGTGCGGATCGCGCTGGAGAACATCTTCACCACCGAGCCCGGCCAGTACCGCCAGACGCCGGCCGAGGTTGCCGCAACGGTCAAGGCTCTGAACCACCCGAACGTCGTGGCGCTGATCGACTTCAGCCACGCCTATATCGAATCCACCTATCGCGGCCTCGATTTCCGCGACCAGCTGCGGGCCATGGCACCGGTCACCGGCCATCTGCACGCCCATGATTCCTTCGGCCGGCCGCAGGGCTTCTACAAGGGCTTCCACCCGCAGGAAAACACGGCGATGGGCATCGGCGACCTGCACATGCCGCTCGGCTGGGGCGACATCGACTGGGAAGACATCTTCGCCGAGCTGGAGTTCCTGCCGGAAACCGTGCTGATGATGGAAGTGGGCGCGCGCTACCGCAACGAGCAGCCGGAAAGCCTGGAGCGGGCCCGCAAGCTGATTGCGCTGAACAGCCACCGCACGGCCGTCGCGGCAGAATAGCGATCCGAAGACGACCTCAGGCGGTCGCTGCCGGTCCCGGATCGCAGCGACCGCCTGGGAAAAGCTCTAGTGACTGATCATCCAGGGGCGCGAGGACGGAAAGGTCTTGGCGCCGTCGGCACGGTAGATCGCCTTGGTCGGTTTGCCGTTGCAGCAGGAGCAGCCGGCGCCATGGCCGAGCGACTTCGAGGTCACCGGCTCGTGTGCCGACTTCTCGTTGGTGGCGCGGGCAATCCGCGTCGACGCCTCCATCGATGCGACGAAGGGCATCGACAGGAAGGCGCGGGGCGATGACTGGCCGCACTCCGGGCATTCGCAGGGCTCGCCGGACATGGTCATCGACCGCCTGTGGGTGAAGGGTCCGCAATCAGCGCATTTGTAATCGTAGTTGGGCATTTCGATCTCCGGCGTTTCGTTCAGCGCGGGGCGGAGGCATCCTCCGCCCCGCGGCGTGTCAAAGATCGGGTGCCAGCGGCACGTCGATCTTGCCGTCGAGGAAGATCTTCGGCCCGTCCGCGCCGGGCTTCATGTCGAATTCGAAGATGTCGAGCGGCAGCCAGAGGGTGGCGCAGGCGTTGGGAATGTCGACGACGCCGGAAATATGGCCCTGGACGGGGGCCGTGCCGAGGATGGCATAGGCCTGGGCGCGGGTGTAGCCGAACTTCGTCATGTATTCGATGGCGTTCAGGCAGGCCTGGCGGTAGGCGATGTGCACGTCGAGATAATGCTGCTTGCCGCCTTCGTCGACGGAGATGCCCTCGAAGATCAGGTAGTCGTCGTATTTCGGCGTGATCGGCGACGGCCGGAAGATCGGGTTCTTGATCCCGTATTTGGCCATGCCGTCCTTGATCAGCGTCACCTTGATGTGCAGCCAGCCCGCCATTTCGATGGCGCCGCAGAAGGTGATCTCGCCGTCGCCCTGGCTGAAATGCAGGTCGCCCATCGAGAGCCCGGCGCCATCGACGTAGACGGGGAAATAGATCTTCGAGCCGCGCGACAGGTCCTTGATGTCGCAGTTGCCGCCGTGCTCGCGCGGCGGCACGGTGCGTGCCCCCTCCGCTGCCGCCTTGTCGCGCGCCTCGCCTTTGAGGCTGCCCATGTGGGCGCTCGGTCCGCCGTCCGGCAGCGTCGCCAGGGCTGGCACGCGGCCCGGATCCGTGTCGAACAGCGCCTTCTCGCGCGTATTCCACATCTCCAGCATCTTGTGATCCGGCAGGCAGCCGATCAGGCCGGGGTGGATCAGGCCAGCGTATTTGACGCCCGGCACATGACGCGACGAGGTGAACATGCCGTGGAAGTCCCAGATCGACTTCTGCGCTTCGGGGAAATGCTCCGTCAGGAAGCCACCGCCATTCCTCTTGGAGAAGAAGCCGTTGAAGCCCCAGAGGCTGTTGTCGAAGGCGCCGATGTCGAGGATGTCGACCACCAGCAGGTCGCCCGGTTGCGCGCCCTTCACGCCGATCGGCCCGGAGAGGAAATGCACCTGGCTCAGGTCGACGTCGCGCACGTCCGCTGCATCGTCGTCGTTCTTGATCTGCCCGCCGGTCCAGTCATAGGTCTCGATGCGGAAATCGTCGCCCGGCTCGACCCAGCAGGCCATGGGGATATCGGGATGCCAGCGGTTGTGGACCTTCTCGTTGCTATGGGCGGACTCGCTGAGGTCGACCTTGATGAGCGTCTCGGGCATGCTGTTCTCCTTCCTTGGGATGGTGCGTTGATTGGGGGGGGGCGGTTGCCGGTCAGACGGAGAGGAAGGCCGAGACCTTCTGCTCGTCGATGCCGTCGCGGGGGGATTGGTGGACGATCTGGCCCTTCTCGATCACCAGCACCCGGTCGGCCATGTCGAGCGCGAAACTCAGCACCTGTTCGGAGACCAGGATCGAAAGCCCCATCTCGTCGCGGATGCGGCAGAGGGTGCGGGCCATTTCCTTGATGATCGACGGCTGGATGCCTTCGGTCGGTTCGTCGAGGATCAGCACCTTCGGCCGGGAGGCGAGCGCGCGGGCGATAGCCAGCTGCTGCTGCTGCCCGCCCGAAAGATTGCCGCCGCGGCGGCTCTTCATGTCGAGGAGCACCGGAAACAGCTCGTAGATGTGGTCGGGCACGGCAGTCTCGCCGGTGACGGTGAGCCCGGTCTCGATGTTCTCCTTCACCGTCATGGCCGAGAAGATCATGCGCCCCTGCGGCACATAGGCGAGGCCCGCGGCGACGCGCTGGTAGCTGTCCATCGCCTCGATCGGCGTGCTGCCGATGTGGATCGTGCCCATGGTGGAGGGGACGATGCCGATCAGCGACTTCATCAGCGTCGTCTTGCCCATACCGTTGCGGCCCATGATGGCGACGATCTCGCCAGGAGCGAGCGAGAGGTCGAGGCCATGGATGACCTCGCTCTGGCCATAGGCGACGTGGAGGTTTTCGACTGCGAGCATGGCGGTCTCCTAGTGCCCGAGATAGACTTCGACGACCTTGGGGTCGTGCTTGACGCGGTCCATCGTGCCCTCCGACAGCACCTTGCCCTGATGCAGCACGGTGACGCGGTGGGCGATGTCCTCGACGAACTTCATGTCGTGCTCGATGACGATCACCGACTGGTTGCGGATGATGGTGTTGAGCAGTTCGGCGGTCTTCACCCGCTCGGCGATGCTCATGCCGGCGACCGGCTCGTCGAGCATCAGGAGCTTCGGGCTCTGGATCAGCAGCATGCCGATCTCCAGCCACTGCTTCTGCCCATGGCTGAGGATCGCGGCCTCGGTATCGAGGTGGTCCTTCAGGAAGATCATCTCGGCCACCTCCTCGACCCGGTCGCGGACCTCGGCGTCGCGGCGGAAGAACAGCGCGCCGAAGACATTGCGGCCGCGAGGGAAGGACAGCTCCAGGTTCTCGAAGACCGTCAGGTCCTCGTAGATCGACGGGTTCTGGAACTTGCGGCCCACCCCGGCATGGACGATCTCGTGCTCGCGCATGCCGGTCAGTTCCTGGCCCTTGAAGCGGATCGAGCCCTCCGTCGGCCTGGTGCGGCCGCAGATCAGGTCGAGGACGGTGGTCTTGCCCGCGCCATTGGGGCCGATGATGACGCGGATCTCGTTCTCGTCGACGTAGAAGGAGAGGTCGTTGACGGCCTTGAAGCCGTCGAAGGAGACCGTCAGGCCCTCGACGCTGAGGAGGAAATCGGCGGGTGCGCTCGGATCCATGGTTTGGGCCTTTCACTTGGCGGAGGAGGAAAGGGGCACGCCACCGGCACGCCAGAGGGGGAGGCGCTGTGCAAGCTTGAGAAGTGCCGGTTCGACATGATCGCGGAAGACGCCGGCAAGCCCGTTGGGGAAGGCCATGACGACCGCGATGAACAGCCCGCCCATGGCAAACAGCCAGAGTTCGGGAAAGCTCTCGGAAAACGTGGTCTTGGCGAAGTTGACGAGAAGGGCGCCATAGACGGCGCCGAACAGCGACATGCGTCCGCCGACCGCGCAGAAGATCACCATTTCGATCGAAGGAACGATGCCCACGAAGGAGGGCGACATGAACCCCACCTGCAGGGTGAACATCGCGCCACCGATGGCGGAGAAGGCCGCCGCCAGGCAGAAGATGAAGATCTTGAAGTTGGCGACGTCATAGCCGGAGAAGCGCACGCGGTCCTCGCGGTCGCGCATGGCCACGAGCAGGCGGCCGAATTTGGAGACCCGCACGAACTGGGCCGCGACGAGGCAGGCGATCAGAAGCACGGCGTTGACGAAGTAGAGCACCGTCTTGGCGTCGTCGGTGCGGATGTCCCAGCCCAGCAGCGTCCGCAGGTCGGTGATGCCGTTGACGCCGCCGGTATATCCCTGCTGGCCGATGATGAGGATGGTGAGGATCGCCGCGACGGCCTGGGTGATGATGGCGAAATAGACGCCGCCGACGCGCCGCTTGAACATCGCCGCGCCGATGATGTAGGCGAAGATCGCAGGCACGGCGACGATGGCGACCAGCGTGAAGCTCAGCGAGTGGAACGGCTGCCACCAGAAGGGCAGTTCGGTGATCTGGTTCCAGTCCATGAAGTCCGGAATGCCGGGCGTCGACTGGATCTTGGTGGCCTCGGGCGTCGACGCCTCGAGCTTCAGGAACATGGCCATGCAATAGCCCCCGAGCCCGAAGAAGATGCCCTGGCCGAGGCTCAGGATGCCGCCGAGACCCCAGCACAAGACGAGGCCGATCGCGACGAAGGCATAGGTCAGGTATTTGCCGACCAGGTTCAGGCGGAAGGTGTCGACGCCGATCGGGATGACGACCAGGATGATGGCGGCGAGGATGGCCAGTGCGAGCCATTCGCGGGGTTTGAAAAGCTGGGTGTCGGAGTTCATGGAATGGTCCTCAGCGGCGGATGTTGAGAGTGAACAGGCCTTGCGGGCGCAGCATCAGGATGCCGACGACGGTGAGCAGGGTCAGGACCTTGGCCATGGACCCGCTCATGAAGAATTCCATCGTCGACTGGGCCTGCGAGATGGTGAAGGCGGAGGCGATGGTGCCGATCAGGCTGCCGGCGCCGCCGAAGACGACCACCAGGAAGGTGTCGACGATGTAGAGCTGGCCGGCGGTCGGGCCGGTGGAGCCGATCATCGTAAACGCCGCACCGGCGATGCCGGCGATGCCGCAGCCGAGCCCGAAGGTCAGCCGGTCGACGCGCTTGGTGTTGATGCCGACCGCACCCGCCATCACCCGGTTCTGCAGCACGGCGCGCACCTGCTTGCCGAAGGTGGAGCGCGCCATCATCAGATAGACGCCGAAGGCGATCAGGATCGTCAGCCCCATGACGAAGAGGCCGTTGATCGGGATCTCGATCATGTCGGTAAGCGCCACCGAACCCATCATCCAGTCCGGTAGCGTGACGCCCACCTCGCGTGCGCCGAAGACGGAGCGGTAGACCTGCTGCAGGATCAGCGAGAGGCCCCAGGTGGCGAGAAGCGTGTCGAGCGGGCGCCTGTAGAGATGCCGGATCAGCGCCCATTCGACCAGAACCCCCAGTGAAAAGGAGGCGCAGAAGGCGAGCACCATGGCGGCGAAGAAGTAGACCGGAAACAGCACCGGCACATAGGTCGTCACCAGGTGCGAGCAGAGGTAGGTGACATAGGCCCCGAGGATCATGAACTCGCCGTGGGCCATGTTGATGACGCCCATCTGGCCGAAGATGATGGCCAGGCCGAGCGCCATCAGCACGAAGACCGAGAACAGGCTGAGGCCTGCAAAGCCCTGCATGGCCAGGATCGAAGTGAATTCGCCGAAGGTATAGTCGCCAATCATCGCGGCCTCGCCGGTTCGCTGTCGGGGATAAGAGAAAGGACGCTGCCCGCCCGTGGCGGAGGGGCAGCGCCAGGCGAGGCTTATTGATAGCCTTCGGGGAAGGGATCGGGCTCCATCAGCTCGCTCGTCTCGTAGACCACCTTGTACTGGCCATCGAGCTGGGCATGGCCGACGCGGGCCTTGGACCAGAGGTGATGGTTCTCGTGGATCTTGACGTAGCCCTCGGGGGCCGTGGTGAGTTCGATGCCCGGCGAGGCTGCCTTGATCTTGTCGATGTCGAAGGAGCCGGCCTTCTCGACGGCGGCCTTCCACAGCCAGGGGCCGAGATAGGCCGCCTGGGTGACGTCGCCGATGACGATGTCGTCGCCCCACATCTTCTTGAAGGCTTCGACGAAGGCCTTGTTGTTGTCGTTGTCCAGGCTCTGGAAGTATTTCATCATGGCGTAGGCGCCGGCCATGTTCTCGCCGCCGATGCCGAGGATCTCGTCCTCGGTCACCGAGATCGTCAGGAGCAGCGGCTTTTCCTTGGCAAGATCGATGCCGGCGGCCTTCAGCTGCTTGTAGAAGGCGACGTTGGAGCCGCCGACGACGATGGCGTAGATCACGTCCGGCTTCTTCAGCTTGATCTTGTTGATCACCGAGTTGAACTGGGTGTGACCCAGCGGATAATACTCCTCGCCGACCACTTCGAGCCCGAGCTTTTCGATGTGCTTGCGGGCGATCTTGTTGGAGGTGCGCGGCCAGATATAGTCCGAGCCCAGGAGGTAGAAGGACTTCGCACCCTTCTCCTTCACGACCCAGTCGATGCCGGCAAGAATCTGCTGGGTGGCTTCCTGGCCGGTGTAGATGACGTTCGGGCTTTCCTCGAGACCCTCGTAGAATGTCGGATAGTAGAGCATGCCGTTGTACTGCTCGAAAACCGGCAGCACGGCCTTGCGCGATGCTGAGGTCCAGCAGCCGAAGACGGCCGCCGTCTTGTCCTGGACCAGCAGCTTCTTGGCCTTTTCGGCGAAGGTCGGCCAGTCCGAGGCGCCATCTTCCTGGATGAACTCGATCTTGCGGCCCAGCACGCCGCCCATGGCGTTGATCTGCTCGATCGCCAGCTTCTCGGCCTGCACCGAACCGGTCTCGCTGATCGCCATGGTGCCGGTGACGGAGTGCAGGATGCCGACCTTCACGGTGTCGTCGGTGACGGCGAGCCCCGTCGTGTTGACGGTCGCCGTCGGATAGTCGGCGGCCAGAAGCGGCATGCCGGTGATTGACAGAAGCGGTATGGCGGCGATGCCAGCCAGCAGGGATCTGCGGGTCACGGACATCAGGTTCTTCGACGGATCTTCCTTCATGGCGGAGCCTCTTCTCGCTGGTTTCGAAAGGTGCTGGCTATGTCCAGCCAACTGTCGCGAGTGTCACGGCGTTGCTGCGGCGCAACAATGGAGCGTTTGACGTATTTGCCCCTGAGCATTTTCCCCCTAGCATCAGGACAGATGACGCAAGGAGGGGAGCGAGCAGCTGATTTTGCTCGAAAAAGCCGGCGCAGCTTCCATGGGCTGAAGGGGCGGGCAACCGTGTCCGGGAGCATGCGGAGCCCCCTGGAACATTTCTTGCTTCTGCATTGCAGCAAGGGCGCCGTGTCTCGCGTGACGGGTGTCGCAGTCGATCTTGAGGAGTAGTATTTCGTGACCGCAGCCGAGCGGGTGCCCCGAAATCGCCGGATCTACAACAAGTGGGTCGCCAACCAGACCCTGGAAGACTACGCGCTGCGTTTCACCGCCTACCGGGTCCGGCGTTTTTCCACCGGCCGCATCGCCAATACCGCCATCGGCGCCATCTCCTTCCTGGCGCTGGAAGCGATCGGCGGGTCGATCACGCTGAACTACGGCTTTGCCAATGCGGCGATGGCAATCGGCGTCACCTGCACGATCATCTTCCTCATGGGCGTGCCGATTGCCTATAATGCCGCCAAATACGGGGTCGATATCGATCTTCTCACGCGCGGAGCGGGCTTCGGCTATATCGGATCGACCGTCACCTCGCTGATCTATGCGACCTTCACCTTCATCTTCTTCGCCATCGAGGCCGCCATCGTGGCGACGGCCCTGGAGCTGTGCACCGGGCTGCCGCTCTCCATCGGCTACATCGTCAGCGCGCTGGCGATCATTCCGCTGGTGACCCACGGGGTGACCTTCATCAGCCGCTTCCAGGCCTGGACGCAGCCGTTCTGGATCGTGCTGCAGCTTGCTCCCTTCGTCTTCATCGCCGCGCAGAGCCACGTCTCCGTGCGACAGTGGACCGGCTACACGGGGCTATGGGGACAATCGGACGGCTCTGTCGACATCGTCTATTTCGGCGCCGCGTCCGCGGTGCTGTTTTCGCTGGTGGCGCAGATCGGCGAACAGGTCGACTTCCTGCGCTTTCTGCCGCGCCAGGACCGACAGAACCGGTGGCGGTGGTGGGCAGCCCTGCTGTCGGCAGGCCCCGGCTGGGCCGTCATCGGCGGCCTCAAGATCATGGCGGGCTCGTTTCTCGCCTTCTACGCCTTCCAGCACGGCGTCGACTTCGCCGATGCCGCCGACCCGACGCAGATGTATCTCAGCGTCTTCAGGGAAATGCTGGCGTCGCCGGAGCTGGCGCTCGGGCTCACCGGTGTCTTCGTGATCATTTGCCAAGCCAAGATCAACGTCACCAACAGCTATGCGGGCTCGATTGCCTGGTCGAACTTCTTCTCGCGCCTGACGCACAGCCACCCGGGCCGCGTCGTCTGGCTGGTGTTCAACGTCCTGCTCGGACTGCTGCTGATGGAGTTCGGGGTCTATAAGGCGCTGGAGCAGACGCTCGGGCTCTATTCCATTCTGGCGGTCTCGTGGATGGGCGCCATCGTCGCGGACCTGGTCATCAACAAGCCGCTGGGGCTGTCGCCACGGTCCATCGAATTCAAGCGGGCGCATCTCTACGATATCAACCCAGTCGGCTTCGGCTCCATGTCGATCTCGGCCCTTGCCGGACTGATCGCCTATTTCGGCGTCTTCGGCCCGACGCTTGCGGCAGTCTACATCTACGTCGCGCTGGCCTCCGCCTTCGTGCTTTCGCCGGTCATCGCCTTCGCAACCGGCGGGCGCTACTACATTGCCCGCCAGTCGCCCGCCGACTGGAAGACCGCGCAACGGATCGAGTGCTGCATCTGCGAGCACCACTTCGACAGCGAGGACATGGCACGCTGCCCGATCTATTCGGGGCCGATCTGCTCGCTCTGCTGTTCGCTCGATGCGCGCTGCCTCGACGCCTGCAAGACGGACGCGCGCTTCATGGAGCAGCTGCGCGGCTTCACGGCGACCTTCCTGCCGCATCGTGTCGCGACCTTCCTGGAGAGCCGGCTTGCCCAATATCTGGCGGTGCTGACGGTGGTCACCGCGCTGATCGGCCTCGTCTTCTGGCTGATCTACTTCCAGAGCAGCCTCGACCGAACCCTGCCGGCCGCGCAGATCGCCACCGTCTTGTGGAAGCTGTTCATCATCGTCTTCATCATTGCCGGCATCATCGTCTGGCTGTTCGTGCTCGCCCAGGAAAGCCGCAAGTTCGCGGAAGACGAGGCGCGCAAGCACACGCGGCTGCTGATGGACGAGATCCAGGCGCACGAGGAGACGGACCGTCTGCTGCAGAAGGCCAAGGAGGTGGCCGAGCAGGCGAATGTCGCCAAGAGCAAATATGTGGTGGGCCTCAGCCACGAGCTGCGCACGCCGCTCAGCGCCATCCTCGGCTATGCGCAGCTGCTGGAACGGCAGAAGGGGCTGCCGGTCTACATCCACAATGCGGCACGCACGATCAAGCGCAGCGGCGAGCATCTGGCCGACATGATCGAAGGGCTCCTCGACATCTCCAAGATCGAGGCGGGTCGGCTGGAGATCTTCCGGCACAAGATCGCGCTCCGGCCCTTCCTCGACCAGATCGTCGACATGCTGACGCTGCAGGCGCAGGCCAAGGGGATCGACTTCGAGTTCCACGCCAGCTCGTCGATGCCGGACTATGTCGTCACCGACGAGAAGCGGCTGCGGCAGGTGCTGATCAACCTCCTGTCGAACGCGATCAAGTTCACCGACCACGGCAAGGTCAGCCTGACGGTCACCTACCGCGGGCAGGTGGCGACCTTCGAGATCGAGGACACCGGCGTCGGCATCGGCGCGGCAGACATCGAGCGGGTGTTCCTGCCGTTCGAACGGGCCGAGCAGGCGATGGACGCAAACCGCCCGCCGGGCACCGGATTGGGCCTGACCATTACCAAGCTCCTGGTCGAGATCATGGGCGGCGAACTCACGGTGCACAGCACTGCCGGCGTCGGCAGCTATTTCGGCGTCCGGCTGCATCTTTCCGCCGCCGTCGGTCCGGAAGACGCGCCCGCCGCCGTTTCCCGCATCAGCGGCTACGAGGGGCCGCGCCGGACTGTGCTGGTGGCCGACGACGACGGCAACCAGCGTGCGCTTCTCGAGGATGTGCTGCGGCCGCTGGGCTTCACCGTCATCACGGCGGCCGACGGACGGGCCTGTCTTTCGGCCCTGTCGCTCTACCGACCGGACATTCTCGTCCTCGACATCGCCATGCCCGGCATCTCCGGCTGGGACGTGGCGCGACAGGTGCGCCGGCGGATCGGCCGGCAGCTTCCGATCATCATGCTGTCGGCGGATGCGGGCAACGAGCGGACCCGGCCGGAGCATGCGGATCTTTTCGACGCCTATCTCATCAAGCCCTTCAGCTTCGACGAACTGTTCGACTGGTTTGCGACGCTGATGTCGGTGACATGGGTGCATGAAGGGGAAGGGGCGGTCGAGGTGGAGATGCAGCGAGGCTTTTCCGCCGGCGAACTGCCGGACCGCAGCAAGCTGAAGCAGCTACGGACATTGGGTGAAACAGGCTTCGTCCGCTCGATCGAAGCGATGCTGAACGACATCGAGAGCTCATCGCCGTCAACGGCCCGGTTCTGCGGCCACATGCGGCTTCTCGTCACGAACTACCGTCTTCGTGACTTCCTGGCCGTCATCGAGGAGGTGAAAAATGCCTGACCTTCCGGAGAGCAGTCGCGTCCTTGTGGTCGACGATTCGCCCGATGCCCTGTTCATGCTGTCCGACGCCCTGACGCTGGAAGGGATGGACGTGCTGACCTGCAACAGCGGCCGGCAGGCGATCTCGATGGCCAACAGCAATTCGCCCGACATCGTGCTGATGGACGCGGTCATGCCGGGGCTCGACGGGTTCGAGACCTGCCAGATCCTGAAGTCGGAACGCGGCTTCGAGGATATTCCGATCATCTTCATGACCGGCTTCAATGAGAGCGAGCATGTCATGCGCGCGCTTGCGGCCGGCGGCGTGGATTTCGTCAGCAAACCGATCGAACTGAACGAGCTGTTCGCGCGGATGCGCGTCCACCTCGGCAATGCACGCCGGGCGCGCTCGGCGCGGCGCGCGCTGGATTCCACGGGGCGCTGGATCGTCTCCTGCGACCGACGCGGCCGGATCCTGTGGTCGACGCAGCAGGCAGCCGACCTCCTGCAGCGCGCCGGCATCCGCTCGGACCAGGGCGCCTATCTGCCCTGGGACCTGGTGGAATGGCTTGGACAGGTGGTGGACACCGCACCCTCTGCCCCTCTGGGCGGGGCGTTCCGCTGCTCCCGCAATGGCCAGGACCTGGAGCTTCGCCTGCTGTCGGACGACGGCGGCGAGGAGGTCCTGCTGCGCCTCGTCGATCGGCATCGGGGCACCGACGAGGAGCAGCTCGCCAAGGCCTTCGGGCTGACGCTGCGGGAGGCGGAAGTGCTGTTGTGGATTGCCCACGGCAAGGCCAACAAGGAGATTGCCGACATCCTCAAGATGTCGCCGCGAACGGTCAACAAGCACCTGGAGCAGATCTTCAACAAGCTGATGGTGGAAAAACGGACCTCGGCCGCGACCATGGCCGTCAAGGTGCTCTGGCGCGACGGGTGACTGTGCATGCCGCGCGAAGATGGCGCGCGCGCTCATGCCCGGATGAACAGCGCTCCCACCAGCGCGATGACCGCGATCGATTGCAGAATGAACATGGGCCACTCGGATGCCATGGCGTCCTCCTTTGCCCGTTCCAAGTCACGGTAGAGCAGGCCGTTCCTTCACGCCTTCGTGTGTCGCGGCACGGAAACGAGCCCGGCACTTCAGCCGGCTCTCCATAGGCGTCAGCGGACGACGAGACGGAGGCTTAATGGGTGTTCTCGAGCATCTCGCGCTTGCGAAGATCCTCGATGGCCATGACCGCCTCTTCGGCGGACCAGCCGGCGCGGACTGCGGCCTCGATGATCCGGGCCTCGCATTCGAGGGCCAGCCGGTTGTAGACCGGCTCGATCGCCTCCTGGATGGTCAGGATGTGATCCTCTGGCTTGACGTGGATATGCGCCGACATTGCCATGTTGCTCTCCATTGACGAGGGATTAAGTCCGAATCCGCTGCGACGGTTTTTGTTCCGGCTGACATGACATATTTGTTACGGGAGCGGCGGGTGGCGATCCTCCCCCGCCGCTCCCGTGTATCAGTTGCGGCCGGCCTGGATCTGGTCGAAGATACCGCCGTTGGAGAAGTGCTCGGCCTGCGTCTTCTCCCAGCCGCCGAAGATCGGGTCGTCGATCGTCACCAGCGTGATGTCGGGCAGATGCTGCAGGAGGTCCGGCGGCACGGCCGCGGGATTGGCCGGGCGGAAGAAGTGCCTGGCGATCAGCCTCTGCGCCTCGTCGGAATAGAGGTGCTGCAGATAGGCCTCGGCGGCCTGGCGCGTGCCCCGCTTGTCGACATTGGCGTCGACGACGGCGACCGGCGGTTCGGCGCGGATCGAGAACGGCGGCACGACGATGTCGAAGTTCTCCGGACCCATCTCCTTCAGCGCCAGATAGGCCTCGTTCTCCCAGGCCAGCAGCACGTCGCCCATCCCGCGCTCGCTAAACGTCGTGGTGGCGCCGCGCGCGCCGGTGTCCATAACCACCACATGGGTGAAGAGGTCGGCCATATAGGCCTTGATCCTCTCCTGGTCGCCACCGAAGGCGTGGTTGGCGAAGGCCCAGGCGGCCAGGTAGTTCCAGCGGGCGCCGCCCGACGTCTTCGGATTCGGCGTGACGATCTCGACGCCGTCCTTCACCAGGTCGTTCCAGTCGTGGATCCCCTTCGGATTGCCCTTGCGCACCAGGAAGACGATGGTCGAGGTATAGGGCGCGGAATTGTGCGGGAACCTGCCGCGCCAGTCCGGCGAGATCCTGCCGCTGTGCTTGGCGATCGCATCGATGTCGCTGCCGAGCGCCAGCGTCACCACATCGGCATCGAGCCCCTCGATGACGCCGCGTGCCTGCCGGCCGGAACCGCCGTGCGACTGCTCGATCGTGATGGTTTCGCCGGTCTGCTTCTGCCAGTGCTCGGCAAAGAGAGCATTGTACTCCTCGTAGAATTCGCGCGTCGGATCGTAGGAGACATTGAGCAGGGTGGTCTGTGCCTGAGCCGGGCCGAACAGGCCGGCGGTAAGCGAAAGGCCAAGGGCGAGGGCGCCCAATCCAAGGCTGAAGTTGAACATGCTGACTTCCCTCCGTGGTTTACCCGACTAACACTACCGATTAAGTAGTCTTTGACAACGGGGAACTGGAAGAAAGCAAAAACCTTGGGTCGTGGTGTCAGAGGGTGGTTTACTGTCGCCGAGGCATCGTCCGGCAAGCAACGCACGGATCAAGCGGCTGGATCAGGAGAGGAAGCATCCGCCGGCAGGCGCCAAAGAAAGCGTCACTACGCCGTCAGAAGTTCCCGCGACTTCGCGGTATCGTCCAGGGCATCGGCAATCGTGGTGCTGAACAGCACGTCGCGGGTGGCGTCGGCGACGCGGGCGAAGACATGGCGGATCTCGCAGAGCTGCTCGCCGTCGCAGTCCTCGCATTTGCGGTAGGCGGTCACCGACAGGCAGGGGAGCGGCGCGATCGGGCCGTCGATCAGCCGCAGCACGTCGCCGTAGGTGATGGTATCGGCCGGCTTCAGGAGCAGGTATCCGCCCTGCTTGCCGCGCCGGCTGGCGACGATGCCGGCCCGCTTCAGGTCGAGCAGGATCTGCTCCAGGAACTTCTTCGGGATGCACTGCTGCGCGGCAATCTCCGAGATCATCATCGACGAGCCGTCGCCCGACTGGGCCAGAGCCGTCAGCGCCCTCAATGCGTATCTCGCCTTCTGGGAAATCATTGCGCAACCACATATGCCGGCCGCACGGCCGGTTTCGGCGGCGCGGTTTGATACTGCCCTTCGGCTTAGCGGAAACCATGTGGGATTTCAAACACTGGCGCGGCCTGTCCCGGGTTGCGGCCTCCGGTACGGCAGCTTTTCTCCGCCGACGAAGCTTTGGAGAGAGATTTGCTCATCATCCGTCCCTGGTGAAACCGCTGTTTCTGTGCAGGGCCGTCGCAAGCTTCCATAATCGGGCAAAGATGATGGAAAGACCCACATGACGATCCACGATCTCTCCGGCCTGCGCCCGGCCGAACTCGCTGCCACCCTCGACGCCCGTTTCGAGACCCTGGATCTCGCCAGCCGGTTGAGGCTTGCGGCGGGAATCGGCCGTGCGGTCTTCACCTCCAGCCTCGGGATCGAGGACCAGGTCATCACCGCGGCCATCGGCATGGAGGAGCGGCTCGACATAGAGGTGGCGACGCTGGAGACGGGCCGGCTGTTTGCCGAGACCCTGGCGCTGATCGATGAGACGGAGGAGCGCTTCGGCATCGAGATTCGCCGGCACCGTCCGCAGGAGGCCGATGTCGCCGGCTACGTCGCGCAATACGGCCTCAACGGTTTCTACGAGAGCGTCGAGGCCCGCCACGCCTGCTGTCATGTCCGCAAGGTCGCGCCGCTCGCCAGGGCCCTGGATGGGGCGACGGTCTGGGTCACCGGCCTTCGCCGAAGCCAGTCCGGCAACCGCGCCGCAACGCCCTTCGTCGAGTACGACGCCGAGCGCGGCCTCTTCAAGGTCAACCCGCTTGCCGACTGGTCGCTCGACGAGATCGCAGCCTATGTCGAGAAGCACACCGTCCCCACCAATCCGCTGCACGCCAGAGGCTATCCCTCGATCGGCTGCGAGCCCTGCACCCGTGCCATCAAGCCCGGAGAGCCGGAACGGGCCGGGCGCTGGTGGTGGGAAAACGACGAAAAGCGCGAATGCGGCCTGCATGTCCCCGAGGCGGCAGCCTCGTCCCTCACTTCCAGTTCCCTTTAGCCGGTTGACCCTTGTCCGCCCCGGAGAATCCCTGATGACCGATGTTATCCACGCAGCAGAGCAGAGGCCTGCTTCGTCGACCAAACCGCCGCTCGATCCGCACCTGAAGGCGCTCGAAAACGAGGCGATCCATATCTTCCGCGAGGTTGCGGCCGAATTCGAGCGTCCGGTGATGCTCTATTCGATCGGCAAGGATTCTTCCGTCCTGCTGCATCTGGCGCGCAAGGCCTTCCATCCGGGCCGCGTGCCGTTTCCCTTGCTGCACGTCGATACCGGCTGGAAGTTCAAGGAGATGATCCGCTTCCGCGACGAGATTGCCCGGAAGTATGAGCTCGACCTCGTCGTCCACACCAATGCCCGCGGCAAGGCGGAAAACGTCACGCCCTTCACCCATGGTTCGGCGCTCTACACCGACATCATGAAGACCGAGGCGCTGCGCCAGGCGCTCGATGCCGGCCGCTACGACGCCGCCTTCGGCGGTGCCCGCCGCGACGAGGAGGCAAGCCGCGCTAAGGAGAGGATCTATTCCTTCCGCACGCCCGACCACCGCTGGGACCCGCGCAACCAGCGCCCGGAACTCTGGAACGTCTATAACGGCATGGTCCGCAAGGGCGAGAGCGTGCGCGCCTTCCCGCTCTCCAACTGGACCGAGGTGGACATCTGGCGCTACATCCAGGCGGAGGACATTCCCCTGGTGCCGCTCTATTTCGCCGCCGAACGCCCCTTCGTCGAGCGCGACGGCATGATGATCCATGCCGAGGATCCGCGCCTCGAGCGCCTGCCCGGCGAGACTGTGCAGCACGATTTCATCCGCTTCCGCACGCTCGGCTGCTTCCCGCTCACCGGGGCGATCCGTTCGCGGGCCACGACGCTCGACGAGGTGATCGCCGAACTCGAGATTGCCACTGTCTCCGAACGTCAGGGACGCGCCATCGACCGCGACCAGTCCGGCTCGATGGAGAAGAAGAAACGCGAAGGGTATTTCTGAGATGACCGCATCCGCCACCGCCGCCGCCGTCCATCCCGCCGCAGATGCCGTTGCGGTCACGCGCGACCTGCGCCCGTTGCGTCTCATCACCTGCGGCTCGGTCGACGACGGCAAGTCGACGCTGATCGGCCGCCTGCTGTGGGACACCAAGGCCGTCAAGGAAGACCAGGCCGCGACGCTGCGGCGCGACAGCGGCCAGCAGAACGATCTCGGCCTGCCCGATTTCGCGCTGCTGCTCGATGGCCTGCAGGCCGAGCGAGAGCAGGGCATCACCATCGATGTCGCCTACCGCTATTTCGCCACCGACCGGCGCTCCTTCATCGTTGCCGATACGCCCGGCCACGAGCAGTACACCCGCAACATGGCGACCGGTGCTTCGACCGCCGATCTCGCCGTGCTGCTCGTCGACGCCCGCACCGGCCTCCTCGAACAGACCCGCCGCCATGCCACGATCGCCTCGCTGATGGGCATCAAGCAGTTCGTGCTGGCGGTCAACAAGTTCGATCTCGTCGGCTACGACCAGGCGATCTTCGATGCCATCTCGCATGACTTCCGGGAGCTGGCCCTGTCGCTCGGCGTGCGCCAGATCACCGCCATCCCGATGTCGGCCCTGAAGGGCGAGAACGTCGTCTATCCGGCAGGCGCCGTCATGCCCTGGTACGATGGCCCGACGCTCGTCGAGACGCTGGAGCTCGCCACCGTCCGTTCCGCCCAGGCCGGCGGCTTCCGTCTGCCGGTGCAGCGCGTCTCGCGGCCGGGCGAAAGCTTCCGCGGCTATCAGGGCACGGTCGCCGGCGGTTCGGTGAAGCCCGGCGATTCCGTCGTCATCCTGCCGTCCGGCATGATCGCCAACGTCAAGCAGATCGTCACCTTCGACCTCGTCCGCAATGCGGCCGTCGCCGGCGACGCAATCACCCTGGTCCTCGACCGTCAGGTGGACGTCTCGCGCGGCGACATGATCGTCTCGCTCGACGCCCAGCCGATGACCGGACTGGAGTTCGAGGCGCAGATCGTGGCGTTGCAGCCGGACGGGATCGAGCCCGGCAAGCGCTACTGGCTGAAGAGCGGCAGCCGCCGCCAGCGTGTCTCGGTCAAGCCGCTCTCCCAGCTGGAGCTGTCCAGCGGCTCGTGGCGCTCTCACGCGGACCTGCTGGCAATGAATGCCATCGGCAAGGTGCGGCTCTCCTTCGACGAACCGGCGATCTTCGACACCTACGACCAGAACCGCTCCACCGGCGCCTTCATCCTGATCGATCCCGACACCCACAACACGATCGCAGGCGGCATGATTGCCGCCAAGCGCAGCGGCGGGATCGGCATTCGCTATGAGGGGGAGCGCGTCGTGCTGTCGCTGCCGGCGGACCTTGCGGACCAGATCATGGCGAGCGAGCTTTTCGCGAACCGCCGCGACGAGGCGGACGTCCGGCGGATGACCTCGGCACAGGCAACCGAGCTGTTCCAGAACGCCGCAAGCGACATCTGATCCGGGAGGCTTGCGCGGCGGCTCTAGGCGAGCTGCCGCGTCGTCTGCCGTTCGATGAGGGCGAACCCGAGGTCGATGGGTGCCTCGGGCGTGGCTTCCCCGTTTACTGCGCGGATCAGCATGTCGACGGCGCGATATCCCATGTCGAAGCGCGGCACCCTGACGGTGGTCAGCGCCGGCTGGGTATAGGCGGCAAACCCCAGGTCGTTGTAGCCGCAGATGCCGAAGTCCGGCACCGAGAGGCCGAGCCGCTGCGCCTCGAACAGGGCCCCCAGCGCCAGGTCGTCGTTCTGGCAGAAGACGCAGTCGGCATCCGGCGCCTGCGCCTTCAGCTGCTGCAGGAGCTGGCAGCCCAGCGCAATGCCCGTCGGATCGTCCGCCGACACCACGAGAGCGGGGTCCAGAAGGCCCGCCTCGCGCATCGCCAGGCTGTAGCCCTCGTGCTTGCGTTCCGCCCGCACGTCCCGGCTGCCGCCGATCATGCCGATGCGCCGGTAGCCGCAGGCGATCAGGTGCCGGATCGCCGTGGCGGTGGCTTCGCAATGGTTGATGCCGACGGCCAGCCCGCTCGGGGTGAGGTGAAGGTCGACGATCTGCACCACGGGGCAGGGCGCCGACTTCAGGAGCTCCAGCACGCCGTCGCGCGCCTGCAGTCCCGACAAGAGGATGCCCGCCGGATTTTGCGACAGGAACAGCCGGATCTGCCGACACTCCTCCTGCGGGTCGTTGCGGCAGTTGGCGTATTGGATGCGCAATCCGGAATCGCGCACGCGCTCCTCGATGCCGCGCATGATGCTGAGATGGGCGTGGTTGGTCAGCGCCGGCGCCAGCACGCCGATCACGCCGCTTTGCCGGCTGGCGAGCGCGCGCGCCGCAAGGTCCGGCACATAGCCCATCTGCTCGACCTGTTGCAGGATGCGCTCGCGCAGCGGCTCGGAGACCTTGTCCGGCTCCCGCAGGGCGCGCGACACGGTGATCGAGCTGATCCCGAGGCTGTCTGCCACGTCCGTCAATGTCACTCGGTCTGATCGCGTTCGATGCGGCATGCAACTCCTCAACAAGCCTGTGTCGGTAAACATGGTCCTCTATCCCCCGCGTTGCCGGAAGGGAGAAATTAAGGCCTCCCCATCTGTAGGCAAGAGGTCGGCCACCGCTTTCAAGCCGGCCGTGAGAGCGGCGGCCGGATAGACCTCGCATTCCTGTCACGAACGGGCCATCACTAAACGGTGAGGCCCTCTGGCGCGAATCGCCACGCTCTACATGTGTGTGGGACAGCCAACCCGAGGAGAACGACATGACGCACCTGCTCCTGCCGCGACTGTTTGCCGGCATCGCCATTTCCATCGCCGCAGCCGGCACCGCGGTCGCCCATCATGGATTTTCATGGGCAGAGGCCGAACAGATCGAGCTGAACGGCACCATCACTGCCATCTCGTTTGCCCCGCCGCATCCCTCCATGGAAGTCCAGGCCGAGGACGGCGTCTGGACGGTCGAACTCAGCAATCCCGGCAAGACCCAGCGCTCCGGCTTCGTCGAGGGCGTGGCCAATGTCGGCGATGCCGTCACCCTGATCGGCAATCGCTCGCAGGATCCGGAGGAGCTGCGCATGAAGGCGGTCCGGGTCATGGTCGGCACCAAGACCTACGACATCTATCCCGAGCGCATCGAGACCAACTGAGGCAGCGCCCTTGGAATGGCTCGCGCCACTTGCAGAAACCGGGGTGGCGCGGGCGTTGATTGCCGCGCCGACGCTCTACCTGCTGGTGAACGCCGCGCACATCATGGGGATCGGCGTGCTCTACGGATCCATCCTGGCGCTCGACCTGCGCATCCTCGGGCTGAACCGCTCCGTGCCCCTCCACGTCATCGCCGGCTTCCTCTCCCGCATGGCAGCCGCGGGTGCGGGCCTGGCGATCCTCACCGGTCTTTGCCTGGTCTCGGTGCGGCCCGTGGAATACGCCGGGAATGCAGCCTTTCTGGCCAAGCTTGCGCTGGTGGCGGTCGGGTTGGCGCATGCGCTCGTCCTGCATCGCGGCATCGGCTGGCGCCGGGCGACGACCGATGGCCATGCCTCGGCTGCCCTGCGACTTTCGGCGCTCGCCTCGATCATCATCTGGACAAGCGCGATCGCTGCCGGCCGCTGGATCGGCTTTCTCTAGCGCGTAGAGCTTTCGCCCGTCTGCGGACGGTCGTCTGCGCCGCGCCGCGCGCGGATCGCCTGCGCGATGAAGGGCCGCGACAGCCCGTGATAGAGCGGCACCGGCGCGATCATCCGCGAGGTGATGTAGCCCAGCATGGAGGCGGCCATGATCGGGATCACCGCCTCGTGGTTGCCGGTCATCTCGATGATGATGACGAAGGCCGTCATCGGCGCCTGCACGACACCGGCGAAATAGCCGGCCATGCCGAGCATGGCCGACAGCGCGACGCTGGCGCCGAACAGGGTGCCGAGCGTGCCGCCGAAGCCGACTCCGACCGCCAGCGACGGCGCGAAGATGCCGCCGGGAATGCCGGAGATCATCGACAGGAAGGTGCTGGCGAGCTTCTCCAGGAAGAACAGCGGCGACAGCATCTCGCCCTCCAGCATCGACCGCGCCTGGTCGTAGCCGGTGCCGAAGGTCTGGCCGCCCGAGACGATGCCGATGACGGCAACCGCCAGGCCGCAGCCTCCGGCCAGCATGATCATCTTCTTCAGCGGCGCCGGCTGCGCCCAGCGGCGGATACGGCGCGAGAGCGTCAGCGCCCCGTGGCTGAAGCTGGCGCCGAGCGCCCCGCCGCCAACGCCGCAGAGCACCACCATCAGCCAGTCGAGCCTTGTTGCGACCGCCAGCGAATTCTCGCCGAAATAGGTATAGCTGCCGACGAGCCCCAGCGCCGCGAGACCCGACAGCACCACGGCCGTCAGCACCAGCCCGTTGGCGCGCGATTCATAGGTGCGGCTCATCTCCTCGATGGCAAAGACGATGCCGGCCAGCGGCGTGTTGAAGGCGGCGGCAATGCCCGCGGCGGAACCGGCGAGGATCAGCCCCTCCTGCGCCATGCCGCCGAACCGGCCGGCCGCCAGCATGATCGAGGCGCCGACCTGAACCGTCGGACCCTCGCGGCCGATGGAGGCGCCGGAGAAGAGGCCGATCACCGTCAGCGCGATCTTGCCTGCCGCAAGCTTCAGCGACAGCAGCGCCGACCGGCTCTGCTCGTCGCGCAGGTGCCGTGCCGCGATCGCCTGCGGGATGCCGCTTCCCTGCGCATTGGGGAAGAAGGTTATCGCCAGCCAGGTGCAGAGGACGAATCCCGCGGGCGTCAGGAGAAGTGGCAGCAGGAAGCTGTAGGCGCCGGAGGAGGTCGCCGTCTTGAACAGCATCTGCGCCGCGTCCGCCGCCCAGGCGAAGGCAACGCTGACGATGCCGATCGCAATGGCTCCGATCCAGAACACCACCCGCGGCTTCCACACCCGCCAGGAGCCGCGCATCACGCGGGACCGACGGAGCATCTTCGACTTGCGGTAGGAAAAGGGCATGGTCACTGACTGCTGCGGAAAGGGGAGGGCCCGTTATTTGCGCCTGGGTCCGGCATTGCAAGGCCGCCTTCCCGCAAAAGCGGCCCTTTCCTCTGCAAATGCCTCCGGCAACGGGACGTCCGGCTGTCGCTACCGGTCGCTGACCGCCGCGCGGGGATTGACCCATGGTTCCTGGTTGGAACGGGGCAGGGGCTGGCGGCCGAGGATGTGGTCGGCGGCCTTCTCCCCCGTCATGATCGTCGGTCCGTTCAGGTTGCCATAGGTGATGTGCGGGAAGATGGAGCTGTCGGCGACCCTCAGACCGTCGATGCCGATCACCCGGCATTCCGGATCCACGACCGCCATCGGATCGTCGCGATCGCCCATCCGGCAGGTGCCGCAGGGGTGATAGGCGCTTTCCAGATGCTCGCGCAGGAAGGCGTCGATCGCTTCGTCCGACTGCACGGACTCGCCCGGCTGGATCTCCGGCCCGCGATAGGGGGCAAAGGCCTCCTGACCGAAGATCTCGCGGGTCAGCCGCACGCAGTGGCGGAACTTCTCCCAGTCCTCCGCATGGCTCATGTAGTTGAAGCGGATCACCGGATCGTCCTTCGGATCGGGCGAGCGCAGCGTCACGCTGCCGCGCGATTGCGACAGGTTGAAGCCCACATGCGCCTGGAAGCCGTGGCTCTTGGCCGCCGCCTTGCCGTCGTAGGAGATCGCCACCGGCAGGAAGTGGTACTGGATGTCCGGCTGTTTCAGCCCCGGCGCCGAGCGCAGGAAGGCGCAGGCCTCGAACTGGTTGGAGGCACCGAGCCCCGACTTCGACAGGAGCCACTGCGCGCCCGCCACGCCCTGCCAGAACCACGGCAGCCAGGAGTAGAGCGACACCGGCTTCTTCGATACCTGCTGGAAGTAGAACTCCATATGGTCCTGCAGGTTGGCGCCGACGCCCGGCCGGTCGAGCTTCACGTCGATCCCCATCTCCTGCAGGTGCTGCGCCGGGCCGATGCCCGACTGCATCAGGAGCTTCGGCGAGTTGAAGGAGGAGGCGGCAATGATCACCTCGCGATTGGCCTTGACGATCTCTTTGCGCCCGCCCTGCACGATCTCGACGCCGGTGGCCCGGCCGTTTTCGATGATGATCCTTTCGGCGAGCCCGTAGACCAGTTGCACGTTCTTGCGCTTCAGCGCCGGGCGCAGATAGGCGTTGGCGGCCGACCAGCGGCGCCCGAGATGGATCGTCTGCTCCATCAGGCCGAAGCCTTCCTGCTTGGAGCCGTTGTAGTCGTCGGTCAGCTCGAAACCGGCCTCCTTGCCGGCCTCGATGAAGGCGTGGAAGAGCGGATTGACGAAGGGACCACGCCGGACATGCAGCGGTCCATCCTTGCCGCGCCAGCCGTCCTCGCCGCCATGGCTATGCTCCATCCGCTTGAAATAGGGCAGCACGTCCGCATAGGACCAGCCGCGGGCGCCGAGCTCCTCCCAGCGGTTGAAGTCCTCCGCATGGCCGCGCACGTAGACGAGGCCGTTGATCGACGAGGATCCGCCCAGCACCTTGCCGCGCGGCGCGGTGATGCGCCGGTTGTTAAGATGCGGCTCGGGCTCGGACAGATAGCCCCAGTTGTAGCGCTTCATGCTCATCGGCCAGGCGAGCGCCGCCGGCATCTGGATGAACGGCCCGAAGTCCGATCCGCCCGCCTCGATGACGATCACCGAATGCTTGCCGTCCTCCGACAGCCGATAGGCCATGGCCGAACCCGCCGACCCTGAACCGATGATGACGAAATCTGCCTGATGCATGTTCTCTACCCCGTTCAAAAAGCCCCTCCCAAACCCTCCCCACAAGGGGGAGGGGCTAACCAGCCGCGCCGTTCTGCCCGTTCCTGCGACCCTGCCTGATGGCACCCGGCGGGAGGCGCGCTCGGGCCGAATCCCTCCCCCTTGTGGGGAGGGGTTGGGGAGGGGGCTTTATCCAAAACGCCTCAATACGGCGCCTCCACCGGCCCCATCGCCACATAGACCGTCTTCAGCTCCGTATAATGCTCCAGCGCCGCGGCCGAATTCTCGCGCCCGAAGCCGGATTGCTTCGAGCCGCCGAAGGGGATTTCGACCGGGCAGAGGTTGTAGGTGTTGATCCACAGCGTGCCGGCCTGCAGCCGGTCGACCACCCGGTGGGCGCGGCTGAGATCCGCGGTGAAGACACCGCCCGAGAGGCCGAATTCGGTGGCATTGGCGCGGTCGATCACCTCGGCCTCGTCGTCGAAATCGAGCACGCACATCACCGGCCCGAAGATCTCCTCGCGCGCGATCGTCATGCCGTCGGTGACGTCGGCAAACACCGTCGGCTGCACGTAGCAGCCCTCGCCTGAGACGTCGTTGGGAATGCCGCCGCCGGTGACGAGCGTTGCGCCCTCCGCCTTGCCCTTCTCGATGTAGGAGAGCACCTTCTCGCGCTGGCCGCGCGAGACCAGCGGTCCCATCTGGGTCGCCTCGTCCATCGGGTCACCGATGACGATCGTCTCGGTGCGCGCCTTCAGGCGGGTGAGGAACTCTTGCTTGATCCGCTTCTGCACGAAGACGCGCGTGCCGTTGGAGCAGACCTGGCCGGTCGAATAGAAGTTGCCGAGCATGGCGCCGCCGACCGCGCTGTCGATGTCGGCATCGTCGAAGACGATCAGCGGCGACTTGCCGCCGAGCTCCATCGTCACATGCTTGAGCTGGCCGGCGGCCGCCGCTGCCACCTTGCGGCCCGTCGGCACCGATCCGGTCAGCGACACCTTCGCGACATCCGGATGCTCGACCAGCAACGGCCCGGTCTCGCGGTCGCCCTGGATGACGTTGAAGACGCCCTTCGGCGCACCGGCCTCGATCAGGATCTCGGCGATCTTCAGCGCCCCGAGCGGCGTCATTTCCGAGGGCTTGAAGACCATGGCATTGCCGGCCGCCAGCGCCGGTGCGGCCTTCCAGCAGCAGATCTGCTGCGGGTAGTTCCAGGCGCCGATGCCGACGCAGACGCCGAGCGGCACGCGCTTGGTATAGGCCCAGTCACCGCCGAGCGGGATATGCGAACCGTTCAGCGCGGTCGCCGCGATGCCGCCAAAGAATTCCAGGCTGTCGGCGCCGGAGGTCGGATCGGCGACGATTGTTTCCTGGATCGGCTTGCCGGTGTCGAGCGTTTCGAGTTCCGAAAGCTCCCGGTTGCGCGCGCGCATGATGTCGGCTGCGCGTTTCAGGATGCGGCCGCGCGCCGTCGGGCTCATCGCCGCCCATTCCGTCTGGGCGCGCTTGGCCGAAGCGACGGCCTTGTCGACGATGGCGGGCGTTGCGGCATGCAGCCTGGCGATCACCTCGCCGGTTGCCGGGTAGACGCTGTCGATCACGGTGCCGGCGGTGTCTTCCATATACTCGCCGTCGATGAAGTGGCTGGCTTTCGGCTGGGCGCGCATGGTCATTCTCCTTGGCGGTGGCAATGGGTGGTGTCGGCCGTGCTCATGGGCCGGCATCCCGCAGGAACGGGCGAAGCTGCAGGTCGAGATAGTCTTCGGTCAGCGTGATCGAGGCCGTGCTGCTGCTCGGCCCGGCCCGCAGGCTCTGGCGGATGTAGAGCCCGTCGATCATCGCCGCGACGCCCTCGGCGATGCGCGCCGCATTGTCCGGCGGGCAGAGGCGGCCGAGGCTGTCGAGCAGATTGGAGCGCAACCGCCGTGCATAGATGACCAGCAGCCGGCGCACCTCTTCCGAGCGTTGCGCCTCGACATAGAAGGCAAGCCAGGCCGCAACCGTCTCCGGCGCAAACTGGTCCGGGTGGAAGCAGACGCGAATGATCGCCGACAGCCGCTCGCGCGGTGTCTCGAGGTTTTCCATTGCCGCCACGGCATCCGCCCGCAGCCGGTTCAGAAGACTGCGGATGCTCGCCACCAGGAGCTGCTGCTTGCTGCCGAAGTAATGATGCGCAAGCGCCGGCGAGACGCCGGCCTCGCGAGCGATATCCGACATCGTCACGTCGAGCGAACCGCGCTGGCCGATCGTCCGCAGGGTTGCATCCACCAACGCCTTGCGGCGCAAAGGCTCCATCCCGATCCGGGGCATGTCGGTGATCTCCGTTTCGGCAAGGATAGATTTGATTGAGCCGTCAATCAATAAAAAACTGACGGCACCCTCCAACGCGCGTTGATGTGGCGCAAGGTCCACCCGGATTTTCATGATAGGGTATCGGGATCGATATCGAAGTCTAGGAGATGCTGGTCATGGCACTTGGAATGGGAACCCCGCATGCGGAACAGGTGAGGGGCAAATGGGGCTGGTTCCTCGCGCTCGGCATCCTGATGCTGATCTTCGGCTTTTTCGCCTTTCTCAATCTCTTCCTGGCGACCGTCGCATCCGTCTTCTATATCGGCGCGATGATGGTCGTCGGCGGCGCCTTCCAGTTCGTCCACGCCTTTCAGGTCAAGGGCTGGAGCGAAGCGGTCTTTTGGGGCTTGAGCGGCCTGCTCTATACCCTCGCCGGCATCCTGGCCTTCTGGAACCCGGCGCTGACCGCTGCCATCCTCACCCTGTTCATGGCGATCGCCTTGCTGGTTGCCGGCGCGGTGCGCACCTGGATCGGCATCCGGATGCGGCCGATGCGGGGATCCGGCTGGGTGATCTTCGGCGGCGTCATCACCATGCTCGCCGGCCTCGTCATCGCCATCGGCTGGCCGGTGAACAGCCTCTGGATCCTCGGCCTGTTCCTTGCCATCGACCTGACGATGCAGGGTTGGGCGATGATCGCGGTGGCGCTTGCGGCCCGGCGCTGAAGCCCGACACGGTAGCGTCCTGTAAATTTCATGCAAATGTCATATTCGGGCAACGGAATGTTGACGATATGAGGTGAGGCTCCGCGCATGTTTTAGGCTGTTGCGTATCGGAGTACTTCATGAGTTCGGCCTCCCTCATCGAGCCCGCCGTTTTCCGGCGTTATGCGGGAGACCAGTTGCTCACGCTCTCCAAGCTGGTGCTGGAGACCGCGTTCCAGCCCATCGTCGAAGTCGCGACGGGCACGGTGTTCGGCTACGAGACCCTGATGCGCGGCTATGACCGCATCGGCTTTTCCGATCCGCTCGAACTTCTGGATCAGGCGGCCGAAGCGGGCCAGCTGCTGGCGCTGGAACAGATGATGGCCGGCCGGTCGCTTGCCAAATTCGCAACCGTCCCGGATTTTTCCTCGGTGACGCTTTTCCTCAATCTCGACGTCCGGCTGATCAAGGATGGAGATTTGATCATTGAGCGGCTGGTCCAGCACCTGGGCAAGTTGAGCATCCCACCGTCGTCCGTCTGCTTCGAACTCTCCGAGCGCTTCGACAACACCAGCGTCCCCGAATTCGCCGCGCTGATAACGAAGCTGCGCAAGGCCGGGTTCAAGCTGGCGATTGACGACTTCGGCGTCGGCCACGGCGAGATGAAGCTGCTCTGCGACTACCAGGTCGACTACCTGAAGATCGACCGCCACTTCATCGACGACATGGACAAGAGCCCGCGCAAGCGCCACCTCGTCAAGAACATCGTCCACATCGCCCATGTGCTCGGCACCCGCGTCATCGCCGAGGGCATCGAGACGGAGGCCGAGCTGATGGCCTGCCGCGAATATGGTGTCGATCTCGTGCAGGGCTATTTCATCGCCCGGCCGACGACCATCCTCAACGAGCTGCAGCCGGCATTTCCGCATCTGGCGGAGATCGGCCGCGTCCGCCGGTCCAGCCAGTCGCTCGACGAGATCCTCATCCGCAAGCAGATCGAGAACCTGCCAGCGGTCTACGAGCACGAGAGCATCGACACCGTCTTCGAACTCTTCCGGCGTAACCCGCGCCAGGCCTTCTTCCCCGTCCTCAACGCCAACGGCGAACCGCGCGGCGTCATCAACGAGTACCACCTGAAGGAATACATCTATCAGCCCTTCGGTCGCGATCTTCTGAAGAACAAGGTCTACGAGCGGACGATCTCGCATTTCGTCGACATGGCGCCGATCATCGGTCTCGATGCCGATGCAGAGGAGCTGATGAGCCTGTTTGCCAGCATGGACAACAGTGACTGCATCATCCTGACGGAGAACATGCGTTACGCCGGCGTCGTCTCCGCCGCCTCGCTGATCAAGGTCATCAGCGAGAAGCAGCTGAAGATCGCCCAGGACCAGAACCCGCTGACCAGCCTGCCGGGCAACCGCGCCATCAGCGACTTCATCCAGGAATCCGGACGCGACGACGACGATCCGCGGTTCTTTTGCTACTGCGACTTCGACCACTTCAAGCCGTTCAACGATCACTACGGCTTTCACGTCGGCGACCATGCGATCTCGCTGTTTGCGGCCCTGCTGCGCCGCTATTTCTTCTCCGACGATCATTTTCTGGGCCACGTCGGCGGCGACGATTTCTTCATCGGCGTGCGCGACTGGACCCGCGAGGAACTAACGGAAATTCTCGAGCGGCTGCTGAGCGATTTCCACGACGATGTCGTGACGCTCTATTCGCAGGAGGAGCGGGAAGCCGGCCGGATCAAGGGTCACGACCGCACCGGCGTCGAGCGCTTCTTTCCGCTGCTGCGCTGCTCGATCGGTGTCCTGGAGCTTCCCAGGGGGCTCCTGCTCGATGACGGCGCCCGCATTGCCAGCAGCATCGCGGCCGTCAAGGCGCAGGCCAAGGACGCATCCACCGGCCTCGTCTTTTCGGTTTTCGGCGAGACAAATTGACACCGGGACGGGCGCCTGCCTTTCCAGCGCCGTCAGCTCGTCCTAAGTCTCCTTCTTGAAACAGCAGGAGACCCCCATGCCACTTCCCCAAGAGATGCGCTACGTCGACGTGCCAGGCTTCGGAGGGCCGGAGGTAATGCGGATGGCGACCGGCCCGGCGCCGCTGCCCCGTCCCGGCGAGGTGATCGTCAAGGTCGAGGCGGCCGGCATCAACCGCCCGGACGTCGCGCAGCGCAGCGGCAAATATCCGCCCCCGAAGGACGCAAGCCCGATCCTTGGCCTGGAAGTCGCCGGAACGGTCGTGGCACTGGGCGAAGGTGTCACCGATTTTGCGATCGGCGCACAGATCTGCGGTCTCGCCAATGGCGGTGGCTATGCCGGATATTGCGCGCTGCCGGCAGGCCAGGCGCTGCCCTTCCCGAAAGGCTATGACGCGGTCCGCGCCGCTGCCCTGCCGGAAACCTTCTTCACCGTCTGGGCCAACCTCTTCCAGATGGCCGGCCTGACGGAAGGCGAGAGCGTCCTGATCCACGGCGGCTCGAGCGGCATCGGCACCACCGCCATCCAGCTGGCGAAGGCCTTTGGTGCGGAGGTCTATGCCACCGCCGGGTCGGCTGAAAAATGCGAGGCCTGCGAAAGGCTCGGCGCCCGTCGCGGCATCAACTATCGCGATGAGGATTTCGTCGAGGTCATCAAGACGGAGACCGGCGGCAAGGGGGTCGACGTGATCCTCGACATGATCGGTGCCTCCTATTTTGACAGGAACCTCGCCGCGCTGGGACGCGACGGTTGCCTCTCCATCATCGCCTTCCTTGGCGGCGCGGTCGCCGAGAGTGCCAACCTGTCGCCGATCATGGTCAAGCGCCTGACCGTCACCGGATCGACCATGCGACCGCGCACGGCCGAGGAGAAGCGGGCGATCCGCGACGAGCTGCGCGATCAGGTCTGGCCGCTCCTGGAAAAGGGGGACGTTGCACCGGTGATCCATACGGTGCTGCCCTTCGATCAGGTGGTCGAGGCGCACCGGTTGATGGAGACGAGCAGCCATATCGGCAAGATCGTGCTGGACCTGCGCTGAGGTGAATCACGCTCCGGCACGCGAATGCTAAGCGATGCCGGACGGACTGCAATTCACATAAATTCGGCATCCGTTACATTACGTGGCTTGCATACTCTGAACGGCGCACCTAAATTCTGATCATCGTCAACGTAATGAAAGGAAGGTGATCCAATGTCGAGTGAGATTTCGGTCTGCGTTTCGAACTTTGGTAAGGTATCGGTTTTGGCGAGGCAGCCCTCGGCTTAAACGCATCTTCCTTCGGACGCTACAAGCGTCCGGGTTCGTTGAACGGACCAGATTCACGGAAAGGGTCGCCTCGCGCGACCCTTTTTCGTTTTCGGCTCCCTGTTTCGAGGACCTCATCACGGTCCTATGCATCTGATGCATGGCGGGCCTGTTTTCTGGGCACTTTTAGTGCTTCGGCCATCCCCCTATATACCGGACATCGAAGCAAGGAAGAGCGCCACTGTCTGGCCGCTGGGCTTCGAAAACCCACGAAAGGGGGAACTGCCATGAACATCGCACGTAAATTCAACAACTGGCGCAAGTATCGTCAGACCGTCACCGAACTGGGCCGTATGACCCAGCGTGAACTGAACGACCTCGGTATCGCAAAGAGTGATATCCACCGCGTTGCACGCGAAAACGCCGGCTTCTGATCAAGTCTCCGGTACTTTGGGAAACGCCCGCCTCGTCGCGGGCGTTTTGCATTTGTGGCGCTTGCGCCCCTAGAGCCCGATCCGCCCGAGCGCCGGCACCTTGATGCCGGGGTTGGCAAGATCGAGGCCGGCCACCAGTCCGAGAAAATGCACCTCGATGCCGCTGCGCGCGCCCGCCGAGAAGCCGAAGAGCCCGCGCAGCGTCACATGCAGGTCGCGCCCGTCGGCATCCAGGTGGACGAATTCGCCGTGGGGAAGATAGTCGCGGCCCACCGCATGCGGCGGCAGGACAGCGCCGATTTCGGGCACGGTCCGCAGCACATAGGCCACGAAGGTATTGGAGTTCGGACCAGGGAAGATCGTGTAGCCGCCGGGCTCCGCATAGGGGTAGGCGGCAATGGCGCCCTCCACCTTGGGGATCAGCAGCTCCGCCTCGACGCCGGTGATTGCCGCGACCAACTGCGGTGTGTTGGAATACCAGAAGGCGTCTGCCGGCCGGTGGTTGCGCCGGATCGGCGATCCCCATCCCACCTTGTCGTAGCGCGTATAGCTGTCGGCGCCCTTGTCCTTGGTGACGATCCAGGCATGGCTGGCCACAGCACCCTTCATGCCGCCCGTGGCCGCCGAGAAGACGTAAATGGCGGCCTCCTCGTTTTCGCCCGGCTGCGGCAGGATCTGCGCCGAGGACCAGCGCGCCTCGCTCCAGCGGGCCGGCCTGTCCTGGATCGCCCACCAGCCCGCCGTGGCGAAGGTCGGCAGCAGGTAGATGACAAAGATCACCACCAGCAGGCGTTTCAGATATTTCATGCGGGACCTCGTGCAAAACCTGTTGCTGTCGGCTATGAGCGATTGAAACCGGCAAATCTTGGACCCACCAATGCAAAATCCCGTTACCGTCGAAGTTACCCGTGGCAGCCTTGTCGAAAGCCGGCACCGCGGTCTGGGGATCGTCGTCGACGGCAACGGCAAGAGCCTCTTCTCCTTCGGCGACGTCGACGCGGGCATTTTTCCCCGGTCGGCCTGCAAGGCCATGCAGGCGCTGCCGCTGGTGGAAAGCGGGGCAGCCGACGCCTACGGCTTCGGCGACAAGGAACTGGCGATCTCCTGCGCGTCCCATTCCGGCGAGGACGAGCATGTGGTGCTTGCCGCCTCTATGCTCGAGCGCGCCGGCCGTGATGCCTCCGCGCTGGAATGCGGCTCGCACTGGTCGTCCGACCAGAAGACGCTGATCCACCAGGCGCGCACCCTCGACAGGCCGAGCGCGCTGCACAACAACTGCTCCGGCAAGCATTCCGGCTTCGTCTGCACCTGCAGCCATGTCGGCTATGAGGTCGAGGGCTATGTGAACTACGACCATCCGCTGCAGGCCGATCTGCGCGCCACCATGGAAAGCCTGACCGGCGCGACGCTGGCGCAGGACAATTGCGGCATCGACGGCTGCTCGATCCCCACCTATGCCGTGCCGCTGCGCGGCCTCGCCCACGGGTTTGCCAAGATGGTGACGGGGCAGGGGCTCGAACCGGTGCGCGCCAAGGCCTCGCGGCGCCTGATGGACGCCTGCATGGCCGAGCCCTTCTACGTCGCCGGCACCAAGCGCGCCTGCACGAAGCTGATGCAGGTGGCACCGGGCAAGATCTTCGCCAAGACCGGCGCCGAGGGCGTCTTCATCGCCGCTCTCCCCGAGCAGGGCATCGCCATGGCGGTCAAATGCGAGGACGGCACGACGCGGGCCGCCGAATCCATGATCTTCGCGCTGATCGCCCGCTATTTCGACAAGGACGGCGAGACCCACGCCACGCTGATGCAGATGGCCAACCACCAGATGACGAACTGGAACGGCATGCATGTCGGCGACGTGCGCGTCACCGATGCGCTGTTTGCCTGAGCTCCTGTCGGGACGCCGGCCCCGGGCTTAGAATTGTCAATTCCGCTTGGAGCGACGGCAGCGCTCCGAACAGAATTTGACATCGTTCCAGCTCATGGCCCACTTGCGTCGCCATGCAAACGGCAAGCCGCAGGATGCACATGGCTTCGTGGGCAAGTTCGCTTTCTTGATCATCTTCGACACGGATGGATGTTCCGTTGAGTGGCAGAAGTGGAATTCGGTTCCGGCTGGGGAGTAGCCCCTAGAGGCTTTCCCCGATCCGCGCCGTGCCGGTCTGGCCGTTGTCGCGGATCCACGTCAGGCGACCTTCGCCGGCGCGGTAAAGCTCGAAGCACAGCGTCGCGCCCTTGTACCAGTTGCGGAACTGCTGGCAGAGCCGGTCGCCCGCGATCCACCATTTGCCCTCATCCCTCGGTCGCACCAGGCGGCCGATACCAAGCGCCTCGCCATTGCCGTCGACCACGCCGGACGGGCGGTAATTCAGCGGAAACTCGCCGCCGATCGGCGCGGCCAGGTAGATGCGTCGCCCTATGATCGACTGACGGATCTCTTCCGCAGTGATCCGCTCGCCCTCCGCACGCGCGGGAGGGGGAGCAAGCGCGGCGAGCGCGATGGCAGCACACAGCAGGGCGCGACAACGCAACATTCTGGTCCTCCGGGCACGGTTTCCACTTGATACGCGCCGCCATTGGCGACAGATCACTGTGGGCCACGCTCCGTGCCGCCGCGCCGATGTCATCAACCGGAGGACCGCATGTACACGCTCTATTTCTCGCCGAACGCCTGCTCGCTCGCCAGCCACATCGCGCTGGCCGAATCCGGTCTGCCCTATCAGCTGCGGCGCCTCCAGTTTGCCGAGAACGAGCAGCGGTCTCCCGAATACCTGAAGCACAACCCCAACGGCCGGGTGCCGGCGCTGGTGACCGACAAGGGGACGCTGATCGAAAGCCCCGCCATCCTGGCCTTCATCGCCCAAGCGGCACCCGAGGCGAAGCTTGCGCCGCTCGAGGATCCCTTCGCCTTCGCGCGCATGCAGGGCTTCAACAGCTTCATCGCCTCCACCGTCCACGTCGCCTATGCCCACCGCCGCCGTGGCTATCGCTGGGCGGAAAGGCAGGAATCGCTCGACGACATGGCCGCCCGGATGCCGCAGAACATGCGCGACAGCTTCGCGATCATCGAGAACGACCTCTTCGCCGGACCCTGGGTGCTGGGCGAGGATTATTCCGTCGCCGACGCCTACCTGTTCACCATGTCCGACTGGCTCGGCGGCGCGGGGGTCGATATCAACGACTTTCCGAAGGTCGCCGACCACTATCGCCGCACGCGCCAGCGCCCCGCCGTCCAACGCGCCCTGGAAACGGAAAAGGAAGCTGCCGCCGCCTGAGCCTTGCGGGTCAGGCGCAGCGGGCCAGCTCCGGTGTGTCTTCGGCGGCGGCCGTCCGCTCCGGCCGTGGCAGCGGCAGGTCGGCAAGCTGCCGCGCGGTCATGGCTGCGACCTGCGGATGCCCCAACGGATCGTCCCGGAGAATGGATGGTCCGTCCGGTGCTCGCAGCCAGTGAAGTGCGGTAGAGAATATCTGAAGCGGCTGCATGGCCGGTACCTCGCAAGTGAGCGTTGACTTGCGAGGTAAGGATGCCGCCGCGAGGCGGTTCTTTCAATTGAGTTCTTCAGACGGCCGGTATAGAAAATCTGCATGAGGAACCTGAACACGCTGCATCTGAACGGACTGCGCGCGCTCGAGGCGGTGGGCCGCCTCGGCTCCCTGCAGGCCGCCGCGGACGAGATGGGCGTCACCATCGGCGCCGTCAGCCAGCAGGTCATCAAGGCGGAGGCGCAACTGGGACGGCCGATCTTCCAGCGGCTGCCGAAGGGCATGGTGCCGATAGCCGCCGCCCGCCCGCTGCTGACGCGGCTGACGGAAGGATTTCAGTCCCTTTCGCAGGCCGTAACGCTGGGCCGCCAGACCGACGAGACCCTGCTGACCATCTCCGTCGCACCGGTCTTTGCCGCCCGCTTCCTCGTCCATCGCCTCGACCGCTTCTCGCGCAGGCATCCCGATATCCGGCTGCGGATCGATGCGACGACGGCACTGGCCGATCTCGGCGCAGGCGATGTCGATCTCGGCATCCGGGTGGGCCGTGGCAGTTGGCCGGGCGTCGATGCGGAGCTGCTGATGATGCAGCGGGTCTTTCCCGTGGTCGCCCCCGCGCTGGCGGAGACGCTGCGGGAGCCGGCCGACATCCTGAAACTGCCGGCCATCATCGACGGTCCGGCCATGTTCTCCTGGGACGTCTGGCTGAAGGAAGCCGGTCTGGCCGGCGCCGAAATGGCCACCCGCCATGTCTTCAACGACGCCTCGCTCTGCCTCGACGCGACGATGGCCGGGCAGGGCGTCATGCTCGCATGGCAGACGCTCGCGGGTTTTGCCCTGGAACAGGGCCGGCTGGTGAAGCCGTTTCAGCTCGAGGCGCCGACGGGCATGGGGCACTACCTCGTCACCCGCTCCGGCAGCCGGCCCCCCGCCAAGGTGCGGGCGTTCCGGGACTGGCTGCGCGAAGAGATGCTCACGGTGGACCGTGTCAGGCCGGTTCCTGAAGCCGTCGCTCCCACATCGCCTTGAAGGCTGCGCGTGCCTGACAGGCTTCCAGCCAGGCCTTCAGCGCCGGGCGGGCATCGAACAGGGGCGCGTAACCCTGCGCATAGCGGACGATCTCGGCCACCATGATGTCGGCTGCGGTAAAGCGGCCGCCGACCATGTGGGCGTTCTCCTGCAGGTGCTTCTCGAGCACGTCCAGCGGCCGCTCCAGGCTTTTCGCCAGCGCAGCCACGGCCGCCTTGCCTTCTTCCGAGCCGGCCTTGTCGCTGCCGAGCAGCTTCTGCATGTCCAGCGCCGGCGTCTCGATGCTCGTTGCGGCAAACAGCGCCCACTGCGCCATCTGCGAGTCCTCGGCGATATCGCGCGGTCCAAGCTCTCCGCCGTACTTCTTGGCGAGATAGAGGGTGATCGCCAGCGACTCATGCAGCACCAGGCCCTCGTCGTCCATGGAGGGGATCGACCCCATCGGATTGATGGCCAGGAATTCGGCAGACTGGGTGCTGAGTGCTGCACCGTCGCCCTGCGCCTGCGGCAGGCGATAGGCCTGGATAACCGGCACCTGGGTGTAGTTCAGGCCGATTTCTTCCGCCAGCCAGAGCGGCCGCGTCGCGCGCGAGCGATAGACACCATAGATCGTCAGCATCGGGATCCTCCGTGGAAATGCAGGCGCAGGCTAAGGGCCGGCGGGCCGAAACGGAAGATCATTCGCCGTTGCCTGTCGATGAATTGTTTCGATGGATCAGGCGACCCGGTTGCCGGCGATGGTGAGATGAGCGAACCTTTCGTCCCCTGAGGCAAGCTCGCCGGTCGCCGCATCGTGCCAGCGGAAGCCGATGACGGCGCCCTCGGCCATGCCCTCGAAGATATTGCCGCTGATCAGCGCGCTGCCGGCACCCTCGGCGACCGAGACGGCACAGCCGATCTTCGCCGCCCGCACGACGTTGCCTGTCGCGGCGACATTGCGCAGATAGGGTCCCCAGCCGATGAGCATCGCAAAGCGCGGCACGTTCTCGATGACATTGCCGGAGACGACGGTGTCGGCCTCGACGCCGATGCCGATCCCGAAACCGACGCTGTCGTGTTCGTAGGGACCGGTCAGGGAGATGTTGCGGATGATGTTGTTGGCGACGATCGCCAGCCGCCCGCCCTCGTTGAAATTGGCGATGTTGATGCCGTTTGCAGCACCATCCACCAGGTTGCCGGTGACGATCGCGCCCTCGAAGCCGAATTCGGAATAGATCGCCGTCTCGCCGGAGCGCAGGCACTGGTTGTCGGCAATCTGGATGTCGGAGGAGGAATTGGCGCGGATAGCGGTGAAGGCGCTGTCGGAGATGTGGTTGCCGGAAACGATGACGCTGTCGGCGCGGTAGAGGTTGATGGCATTGCCGTATTGCCCGGTGCCGCCATAGGTCGAGCCGGTGCGGGTGATGCGGTTGCCGGTGACGATCGAGCCGTCCTCGCCCTTCTGGCGCCGGTGGATCAAGAGCCCGCCGTTGCCGCAATCGGACACGATGTTGTCCTTGACCGCAAGCCCCGTGCTGTCGATCGCATAGAGACCGTATTCGCCGATCTCCGAGATCCGGCAGTTCGTGATCCGTCCGCCGCAGCGTTCCATCTGCAGCGCCGTCTTGGCATTGCCCTTCAGGGTGCAGTTGTCGATCGTCAGGTCGAAGACGTCGCGCAGGTTGAGCATGGCCGGCACATCCTCGGGCAGGGGAAGTCCGGCGCCGTTGAAGATGATGTTCGACAGCTCGATCCGGTTCGCCGCCCCCGCATCGATAAAGGCGCCGCCGCCGGAATAGGCGATCTCGGTGGCGCCGGCGATGCCGGTGAGGCGGGTCCTGTCGGGCAGCGTCAGGTTCGAGACCTCGTAGCGGCCGGGCGGCAGGAAAACCCACTGGTCGCCGCGCACGGCTTGCGCGATCAGCTCGGCAAGCTGCCGCGTCTGGTCCTCGCCCGGAGTTGGCGAGAGCCCCGCGGCGCCGGCGTCGATGGAGCCGCGCAGGTCCGTCATCGACAGCGCCGGTGCAGACCAGGCGGCTTGCCCGCTGCAGAGGCCGGCCCCGGCCGTTGCGGCCAATGTCGCCACGAAGCTGCGCCTGCTGATCATGCTGTCCATCCCGCTGTCCCGCTCGGATTACATGCTATCGCATAAATTGAACGCCCTCGCACTTATCTGTTCAATGGGTGTATTTTACCTCATTCTATTAAAGAACATTAAGGGGTTGCCCCGCATTGTCTTTCCTCCGATCGGTCCCGATGGACGATCCGCGATTTTTGAGGAGAGACATTGGATGGAAAGTCCCATGTCGAATGCCGTGCATCCGCAGCCCGCTGCGGACTCGCTCGAGCAGTTGTGCAGCCGTCTCCTGAGGATCTCGACAGTCGGGGACATCCATGATGCGCTGCTCGTCATCAACGAGCTGAACGCCCACTCGCTGATCGACCAGTTCCCCGAGCAGATCTACATCAAGGACCGGCGCAGCCGTTTCGTGCTCGCCAATGCCAGCACCGCGCGCTCCCACAATCTCGCCAGCGCGACCAACCTCCTTGGCAAGACCGACTTCGACTTCTTCGAGCAGGATGCGGCCGAAGCGCTGTTTCTGGCGGAACAACTGGTGATGTCGTCGGGCGGGCCGATGGTGGACCTGGAGCACCTGATGGATTTCGGCGGCAGGCTGCGCTGGATGCAATCGACAAAGACGCCGCTGCGCGACCCGGATGGACGAATCGTCGGACTGATCGGCATCTCGCGCGACATCACCGAGCGAAAGCGCCAGGACGATTTGCGCCGTGGGCATGCCCGCCTGCTCGACATGGTCGCCCGCAGCCGACCGCTGGATCAGGTCCTCCATGCCCTGGTTGCCCTGGTCGAGGAAGAGCTGGACGATCTGACGGCGGCCGTCCTCCTTCTGGAGGAGGGATCGGAACGTCTTCGCTACGCCGCCGCCCTGGGGTTGCCTGAAGCCTATCGGGCGGAGATCGACGGCGTCGACATCGGGCCTCGGGCCGGCGCCTGCGGTACGGCCGCATGGCGTCGCGAGCCGGTCATCTGCAGCGACGTGCTGAATGATCCGCTGTGGGAGAATGTCAGGCATCTGCCGCTTCAGTTCGGCTTCCGGTCGTGCTGGTCGACACCCATCCTGTCTGCGGAAAACATCGTGCTCGGCACCTTCGCGCTCTATTCGAATGCGGTGCGGGAGCCGACGCAGATGGAGCAGGAAGTGATGGCCATGGCGACCGACATCGCCGGCATCGCCATCGAGCGGACGCGGGCCGAGGTCCGGATCCATCACATGGCGCACCACGACCCGCTGACGGGACTGCCCAACCGCACGCTGTTCTGGGCCCAGTTCGGCCGCGCCATCGCCGAGGCGCGGCGGGAAGCGCGCCGGATCACGGTCACCTATATCGACCTCGACAATTTCAAGCAGATCAACGACACGCTCGGCCATGCCGCGGGCGACGACGTGCTGAGGGCGCTTGCCCTGCGCCTGTCGCACTGTATCCGGCCCAGCGACCTGCTGGTGCGGCTCGGCGGCGACGAATTCGCCATCGTCTTCAGCAATCCCGGACATGAGCAGCAGGGCAGCATGATTGCAAGGCTTGAGGAATTGCGCGCCGCCATTTCCCGGCCCTTCGTCCTGGAAGGAGAGGTGATCGAGGTGACCTGCAGCATGGGTGTCGCCTTCTTCCCCGACGACGGCGACACGCCGGAAGCGCTTCTCGCCAAGGCCGACAATGCCATGTACGTGGCCAAGGGCGGCGGTCGCGACCGCCTGAAGGTCTGGCAGCAGGCCTGACGGCAGGCAGGGACAGGGGCGGGGGCGCTAGCCTTTCGCCGTGGCAGCCTCGAAGCCGGTCGTGAACCGCTCGAACAGTCCTGCAAACATAGTGACTTCCTCCTCAGTCCAGCCCGACAGGACCTCTGCCACCAGCGCCTGTTTCACCGCCCGCACCTCGCGCAGAAGCGTATCGCCGAGCGGCGTGCGCTTGACGATCGAGCGGCGTGCATCGGCCTGCGAGACCGCCCGCTCCAGAATGCCCCGCGACACGAGTTCGGCAACCATCCGGCTGCCGCGCGACGGGTCCATCCGCATCGTGTCGGCAATCGCGCCGACGGTGACCTCTGCGCCCTCTTCGCCAAGGATCCGCATCGCTTCCAGCACGTCCAGGTGAGACACGTCCAGACCGGGCGTGACCTTGGCGATCGCCATCCGGCCGATCGTCCGCTTGCGGATGACGAGCCGCATCCGGGTCAGCGTCTGGTCGATATTCTGCAGGCCGTCGGGCGGAACGGCCCGGGCGGTGGATGGTGCATTCACGGCATGGCTCCTCACATTCCTCCCTTTCATCCTGCCAGAAGCCGGTGATTCAGACAAGTATTTGCGATTGACATATATATGCTAAACGCACATAAATCCAGAAATTCTCAAGGCCACCCCAGGAACCGCCCCATGGATATGACCGCCCAGCCTGTGCGCCCGCTCATCGAAGACCACCGGCAGCGGCTCGTCGTCTTCTGGTTCCTGATGGCGGCGCTCTTCATGGCGACGCTGGACAACCAGGTGGTTTCCACCGCGCTGCCGACGATCGTCGGCGAGTTCGGGGCGCTGGACCGTTTCGCCTGGGTGGGCTCCGCCTACCTCCTGGCGATGAGCGCCGTCATGCCCGTCTACGGCAAGCTCGGCGATCTCTTCGGCCGAAAGTTCGTGATGCTGGCCGCCATCGCTATCTTCGTTGTCGGCTCGCTGCTCTGCGGTGTCGCCTGGTCGATGGACTCGCTGATCGCGGCCCGCGTCTTCCAGGGAATGGGCGGCGGCGGCATCATGGTCTCCATTTTCTCCATCAACGCCGACCTCTTCGAGCCGCGCGAGCGGGCCCGCTACCAGAGCTATTCGAGCCTGATGCTGATGGCCTCGGGCAGCATCGGCCCGACGCTGGGCGGCACGCTGAGCGATCTCTTCGGCTGGCGTTCGATCTTCCTGATCAACCTGCCGATCGGCATCGTCATCCTCGCCGGTCTCGTCCTCCTGCTGCCGCACCGCCGGCCGACCCGACAGCCGAAGATCGATTACCTCGGCGCGCTGCTGCTGGCCGGCTTCACCGCCTCCGTCGTGCTGTTTGCCGACGGCGTTCAGATTTTCGGCGCGCTCACCGCCTGGCAGAATCTGGCGGTCGCCTTCTTCGGGCTCCTCTGCATCGGCCTGTTCGTCGTCGTGGAAGGGCGCGTCGCCGAGCCGATCATGCCGCTGCGCCTGTTCCGCGATCCGACCTTTCCGCTGTTCATCGTGATTGCGCTGACCAGCGGCGGCGTCGGCATCGGGCTCGTCAACTATCTCGCGCTCTTCCTGCAGACGACGACCGGTCTGTCGCCGAGCGTTGCCGGCCTCTTCTTCATCTGCGTGACCGGCGGCATCGTCTGCGGATCGCTCTCCGCCGGGCGGCTGATCGCCCGCTATGGCCGCTACAAGCCCTTCGTGCTGATCGGCGTGACGCTGAACATCCTGGCGCTTCTGCTGATGTCTCGGCTCGAGGCCGGAACGCCGCTGATCCTCGTCGGCCTGTTGCTGACCCTGCAGGGGCTTGGGATCGGTTTCGGTCAGCAGGCACCGGTGATCGCCGTCCAGAACAGCGCCCCGCAGGCCGACGTCGGTGCGGCAACCGGCGCCGTCACCCTGAGCCGCATGGGCGGCGCGGCAATCGCCATCTCCATCTACGGCGCCATCATCGGCTCCTACCTCGGCAATCTCACCCTGAACCTGCCGGGCGTCGCAAGCCTCGCAGAGCTGACGCCGAAGCTTCTCGCAACCCTGCCGCCCGACGTGCAGCACGAGATCGGCATGATCTATGCCGGTGCCTTCAGCACGCTGTTTTCCGCCGCCGCCTTCCTTTGCGTCATCGGCCTTGTCGCTGCGCTGATGCTGAAGAACGTGCGTCTGCCGCTCGCCGTCGCCGCGAAAGCCTGATCCGGGAATTTTCCTGCCCGGCCGTGCCGGATATCTTCTATCCGCTCCCGGGCGCCCTATCTTGAGGACATGAAACCAGAGGCGCTGCTTCATCCCACCCCGGCCGGGCTCTTCTGCCCCATCGGCCGTTTCCACGTCGATCCGGTCCGGCCCGTCGAGCGGGCGCTGATCACCCATGGCCATTCCGACCACGCCCGCGCCGGCCACGGCAAGGTGCTGGCGACGCGCCAGACGCTCGACATCATGCGCATCCGCTACGGCGAGGATTTCTGCGGCGCCGAGCAGGCGGTCGGCTTCGGCGAGAGCGTCGACATCGATGGCGTCAGCGCCTGTTTCCATCCGGCCGGCCATGTCCTGGGCTCGGCGCAGATCCTCATCCAGAAGGACGGCCTGCGCATCAACGTCTCGGGCGACTACAAGCGCGGCGTCGACCCGACCTGCGCCTCCTTCGTGCCCGTCCCCTGCGACGTCTTCATCACCGAGGCGACCTTCGGCCTGCCGGTCTTCCATCACCCCGATCCGAAGGCCGAAATCGGCAAGCTGCTGACCTCGCTGAAACAGTTCCCGGAGCGCAGTCACCTGGTCGGCGCCTATGCGCTCGGCAAGGCGCAGCGAGTCATCCGCCTGATCCGCGACTGCGGCTACGACGAGCCGATCTATATCCACGGCGCGCTGGCGAAACTCTGCGACTACTATCAGGGGCAGGGCATCGCATTGGGCGATATCCGCCCGGCGACGATCGAGAAGAGCACGCCGGACCTCTTCAAGGGCGCCGTCGTCGTCGGCCCGCCGTCTGCCTTCCAGGACCGCTGGGCGCGCCGCTTCAACGAACCGCTGATCTCATTCGCCTCCGGCTGGATGATGGTGCGCCAGCGCGCCAAGCAGGGCGGCGTCGAACTGCCGCTGGTCATCTCCGACCACTGCGACTGGCCGGAACTGCTGGAGACCATCCGCGAGGTGTCCCCGTCGGAAGTCTGGGTCACCCATGGCCGCGAGGAGGCGCTGGTGCGCTGGTGCGAACTCCAGGGCCTTCCGGCCCGCCCGCTGCATCTGGTGGGCTATGAGGACGAGGGGGATTGATGGTGTTCGACGCAGTGGTCAGGGGTAAGGCCCCTCCCCAACCCCTCGCCACAAGGGGGAGGGGCTTTGGTGCCCCGCTCGGCCGTGCTGGTCCGCTTGATGCTGTCGCTTCGGCCAAGGGCGGTATGATGCGGTTGCCGCAAGTCCTCTCCCCCCTTGTGGGGGAGATGCCCGGGAGGGCAGAGGGGGTCTTGGTCTTGCTCGCGGTGCACCCATGAAAGCCTTCTCCGACCTCCTCGACCGCCTCGTCCTCACCCCCTCGCGCAACGGCAAGCTGAAGCTGCTCGCCGACTATTTTCGCGACACCCCCGATCCGGACCGCGGCTACGGGCTTGCGGCACTCGCCGGCACGCTCGACCTCAGGAGCGTCAAGCCGGCGCTGCTGCGCGAGCTGGTGCTGGAGCGGCTGGATCCGGTGCTGTTCCAGTATTCCTATGATTACGTCGGCGATCTCGCCGAAACCATCGCGCTCGTCTGGGACGGCGGCGAGAAGGATGACACGACGGATGAGGAGCAGCCGCGGCTCTCCGACGTCGTGACGATGATGAATTCGCTCGGCCGCACCGAGGTCCGGGCTGCCGTCCGCAATCTCCTCGACCATCTCGATCCCCCCGGCCGTTTCGCCTTCCTGAAGCTTGCCACCGGCGCGCTCCGCATCGGCGTCTCGGCGCGGCTCGCCAAGCAGGCGCTGTCGGACATGAGCGGCACCGGCGAGCACGGCCGCGACGTCACCGAGATCGAGACGCTCTGGCACGGCCTCGCGCCGCCCTATGAGCCGCTGTTTGCCTGGCTGGAGGGCAGGGCGGAGAAGCCGGTGCTGGCAACGCCCGCCATCTTCCATTCCGTCATGCTCGCCAATCCGGTCGAAAGCGGCGATCTGGAAAAGCTTGACCCGGCCGATTACGCGGCGGAATGGAAATGGGACGGCATCCGCGTGCAGATGTCGAGCTACGGCGGCACGAGAAAACTCTATTCCCGCTCCGGCGACGACATCACCGGCGCCTTTCCGGACGTGGTGGGGGCCATCGATTTCGAGGGGGTGGTCGACGGCGAACTGCTGGTCGGCGGCACCCGGCGTTCCAACAACCCGACCCGCACCTTCTCCGATCTCCAGCAGCGCCTGAACCGCAAAACGGTCACAAGCCGGATGCTGGACGACTACCCGGCCTTCGTGCGCGCCTACGACTTCCTCTTCGAAGGCGATCAGGACATCCGCGCCAAAACCTTTCTGGAGCGCCGCGAGCGTCTGGGCACGTTGATTGAAAAGGCGCCGCATGGCCGCTTCGACCTCTCCGATCTCGTGCCCTTCTCCGACTGGAAGGAGCTCGACCGGTTGCGCATAGAGCCGCCCGATCCGGTCATTGAAGGCGTGATGATCAAGCGCCGCGACAGCCCTTACCAGGCCGGCCGCCTGAAGGGGCCCTGGTTCAAGTGGAAGCGTGATCCCTACAATATCGACGCCGTGATGCTCTATGCCCAGCGCGGTCACGGCAAGCGCTCCAGCTATTATTCCGATTTCACCTTCGGGGTGTGGACAGAGACGCCGGACGGCGACCAGCTGGTGCCGGTCGGCAAGGCCTATTTCGGCTTCACCGATGCCGAGCTCGAGGTGCTCGACAAATTCGTGCGCGACAACACCGTGGAGCGCTTCGGTCCGGTGCGGGCCGTTCGCGCCGAACCGGATTTCGGCTTCGTGCTGGAGGTCGCTTTCGAGGGCATCAACCGCTCGAGCCGCCACAAGTCCGGCGTGGCCATGCGCTTCCCGCGCATCGCCCGGCTGCGCGCCGACAAGCTGCCGCGCGATGCCGACCGGCTCTCGACGCTGACGGCGATGATCGAGGCAGCCTCGCCAAGCACCTGAGGTTCAAGCAATTCCAGTGAAAGTGGGAACCGGTTTCGCGTCCGGAATGGTGTCAAACAATAAGGTATTAACGCAAAAGGCCGGGAGCGTTTCCGCTCCCGGCCC